>NZ_JAAKZY010000395.1 GCF_011045015.1 Streptomyces scabichelini
GGGCGGCTGCGGGTTCGTTGTGGCTTGTCGCGCAGTTCCCCGCGCCCCTAAAGGGCGCGGACAACCGGCGCCGGACCACCCACCCGCAGACAGCACACCGGCGCCAACCCCCACTCGCCACCCGGCGTTCACCACAGATTCGCCCGACATGGGCAAGGGGCCCAACCACCCCCAAACGTGGAGGCCCCGATGGCACCGAGCGCAGCAGCAGCGTCCGCGTCCGTACCCTTTCGCGCGGGCCGAGAAGGCTACGCGAGCTTCCGTATCCCGGCAGTCCTCACCACCGCCGGAGGCAACACGCTCGCCTTCTGCGAGGGCCGCGTCGGTTCCCGCGACGACTTCGGGAACATCGACATCGTGCTGAAGCGGTCCACGGACGGCGGCCGCACCTGGGGCCCGCTCCAGGTCGCCGCCAAGAACGGCGACAACCTCGCCGGCAACCCCGCCCCCGTCCTCCTGGACACCGGCCGCATCCTCCTCGTCCACATCCGCAACGCGGCCCTCGCCACCGAGGACG
Source organism: Streptomyces scabichelini (assembly GCF_011045015.1). Classification (GTDB taxonomy): domain Bacteria; phylum Actinomycetota; class Actinomycetes; order Streptomycetales; family Streptomycetaceae; genus Streptomyces; species Streptomyces scabichelini. Next base: position 518 of record NZ_JAAKZY010000395.1, read on the forward strand.
CCATCCGAAGGGGCAAGGTGAGCGCCGCCGACGGCCGCCGCGTCTGGATCCAGCACAGCGACGACGACGGAGCCACCTGGTCGAGCCCGCGCGAGATCACCGGGCAGACGAAGAGGGCGAGTTGGCGGTGGTACGCCACCACACCGGGCCACGCCGTCCAGCTCACCACGGGCCGCGTCGTCGTCCCGGCCAACCACTCCCTGCCCCCGTCCGGCAACGACACCGGCACGGAGGGCAAGTACAACGGCGGCCACTGCCTGCTGAGCGACGACCGCGGAGAGACCTGGCGCCTCGGATACGTCGACGACAACACCGACGGCTACATCAACGTGAACGAGACGACCGCCGCCGAACTACCCGACGGCCGCGTCTACTTCAACACCCGCAACGACGCCACCGCCCCCGGCACCCGCGCCGACGCCCACTCCGTGGACGGCGGCCAGACCCTGGTGAAGCCCTTCCGGCCGCAGGCGGGCCTCACCGCCCCCATCGTCGAGGGCAGCGTGCTCCAGCTCCGCGACCCCGACGTGCTGCTCTTCTCGGGCCCCGCCCACCCCGGCTTCCGGGCACTGATGACGATCCGCGCCAGCACCGACGGCGGCGTCACCTGGCGGCCCGTGCACACGGCGGACGGACTGCCCGCCGCGTACTCCGATCTCGTACGCCTCGACGAGTCGACCGTCGGACTCCTCTACGAGACGGGCGACTTCAGCGCCTACGAGACGATCACCTTCCGCAGAGTGCCCGTGACGGACCTCACCTGAGCGGTGTGACCGAACCACCCGGACGTAAAGTCAAGCCCATGACCTCTACCGACAGTGCACAGCAGGCCACAGGAGACGCGCCCGCCAAGGCTCCGGCCAAGGACCCCTGGGACCTGCCCGACGTGTCCGGGCTCGTCGTGGGCGTCCTCGGCGGCACCGGCCCGCAGGGCAAGGGCCTCGCCTACCGGCTGGCCAGGGCCGGCCAGAAGGTGATCATCGGCTCGCGGGCCGCGGAGCGGGCGCAGGCCGCCGCGGACGAACTCGGGCACGGCGTCGAGGGCGCCGACAACGCCGAGTGCGCGCGGCGCAGCGACGTCGTGATCGTGGCGGTGCCGTGGGACGGGCACGGCAAGACGCTGGAGTCGCTCAGGGAGGAGCTGAGCGGGAAGCTCGTCGTCGACTGCGTCAACCCGCTCGGTTTCGACAAGAAGGGCGCGTACGCGCTGAAGCCGGAGGAGGGCAGCGCCGCCGAGCAGGCCGCCGCGCTGCTGCCCGACTCGCGGGTGACCGCCGCCTTCCACCATCTCTCCGCCGTACTGCTCCAGGACCCGGAGGTCCAGGAGATCGACACCGACGTGATGGTGCTCGGCGAGGTACGGGCGGACGTCGAGATCGTGCAGGCGCTGGCCGGGCGCATCCCCGGTATGCGCGGCATCTTCTCCGGGCGGCTGCGCAACGCCCACCAGGTCGAGTCGCTCGTCGCCAACCTGATCTCCGTGAACCGCCGTTACAAGGCTCACGCGGGCCTGCGCGTCACCGACGTGTAGGGGTGCTCAAGGGGTGGACCCCGTGGGGGACACTGGTGGAGGAAAGCAGTGTCCCCCGGCAAAGAGCCGTTGTCTTCCCGATCTTCCCGACAGGAGCCGACCCCATGTCCCTCTTGCCCCCACCCGACCCAGCCCGGCGACTGGCCCTCTACGCCCTCGTCGTCTGCGTCCTCTCCGTCGCCGCGGCCGTCGTCTCCTTCGCCAAGGGCTACTGGCTGGGAATCGTGTGGGTGCTGCTCGCGGGCCTGTCGTCCAACATGACCTGGTACTACCTGCGGCGCGGCAAGGCGCGGGGCGCGTCGGGGCCGGGATCCGTCACGAACTGACGGTCACGAACCGACGCTGCAGAACTGGTCGGTCTCCGTCCAGAAGCGGTAGAGGTTCTGCCCGCAGTATGTACGGATCTCGTCGATCCCCAGGCCGCGCAGCAGCGCGTCGACCGCGTCGAAGAACGCGCCGTTCACCTCCGGGATCCACAGGACGGCGAACACGGCGAGCAGCCCGAAGGGCGCGAACGGCTCCACCTGGCGGCGGATGCTGTGCGACAGCCAGGGCTCGATCACTCCGTAGCCGTCCAGGCCCGGGACCGGCAGGAAGTTCAGGATGGCGGCCGTGACCTGGAGCAGTGCCAGGAACGCGAGGGCGAACTGGAACTCCGCCGGTACGCCCTCCAGCGCGTCCAGCCAGAACGGGGCCGTGCACACCACGGCGAACAGGACGTTCGTCAGCGGTCCGGCCGCCGAGATCAGGCTGTGCTTCCAGCGGCCCTGGATCCGGCCGCGCTCGATGAACACCGCGCCGCCCGGCAGACCGATGCCGCCCATGATCACGAAGAGGACCGGCAGGACGATGCTCAGCAGGGCGTGCGTGTACTTCAGCGGGTTGAGGGTCAGATAGCCCTTCGCGCCTATCGAGATGTCGCCGCTGTGCAGGGCCGTGCGCGCGTGCGCGTACTCGTGCAGACAGAGCGAGACGATCCACGCCGCCGTCACGAACAGGAAGACGGCCACACCGGGCTGCTCGGCGAAACCCGTCCAGGTGGCCCAGCCCGTGACCGCCATGACGGCCACGATCCCGAGAAAGACGGGGCTGATCCGCCGCTCACTGCGGCGGTTGATGGCGGTGGTCATGGGGTCGGGCTCCCTGGGTCTCATGCGATGGGCGTGCCCGACCGTACCGGGCGTATGCCGAAAACGTCTCGCGATCGGCTGTGAGTTCCGGAGAGGGTGGGGGCAGGAAGGCGGACGTACGGCCATGGAGGCGGGCCGGTGCCATGGCCCGGCCGGGCCTGAAGTACCTGGCGCCACTCCGTCGGAACCCCGCGGCCCACGCCGACGACACCGGAGACAATGGACCCGTGCGCTATCGCATCCTCGGCACCACCCAGGCACTCCGTGCCGACGGGACCCCCGTCCCGGTCGGCGGGGCGCGGCTGCGTGCCCTGCTGACCGTGCTCGCCCTGCGGCCGGGACGGCTCGTGTCCGTGGCCGTGCTCGTCGACGAGGTGTGGGGCGCCGATCCGCCGGCCGACGCCACGGGGGCGTTGCAGGCGCTGGTGGGCCGGCTGCGCAGGGCGATCGGCGCGGACACGATCCGCTCCGCGGAGGGCGGCTACCGGCTGCGCGCCGCGGCCGACGACGTCGACCTGCACCGTTTCGACCGGCTCGCCGGGGAGGGCACCCGGGCGCTGGCCGACGGCGATCCCGCCAAGGCCGCCGTGGTCCTCGACGACGCCCTCGCTCTCTGGCACGGCCCCGCCCTCGCCGACCTTCCGGACCGTACGGCCGAATCGGCCCGCTGGGAGACCCGCCGCCTCGACGCCCGCCGTGCCCGCCTCACCGCCGCCCTCGCCCTCGGCCACGCCGAACAGTCCCTGCCCGACCTCACCGCCCTCTGCGACGCCCACCCCCTGGACGAGCCTCTCCAGCTCCTGCGCCTGCGCGCCCTGCGCGACGCCGGGCGCACGGCGGAAGCACTGGCCGCCTACGAAGACGTACGACATCTCCTGGCCGACCGGCTCGGGGCGGACCCGGGGCCGGAACTGCGGGCGTTGCACGGGGAGTTGCTG
>NZ_JAAKZY010000396.1 GCF_011045015.1 Streptomyces scabichelini
GGGCATGGTGGGCCGGGGCGGAGCGCGTGGCGTCAGGAGTCGTGGCATCGGGAGTCGTGGCGTCTGGCGGCATGCGGAGGATTCTTCCCCGGCTGTGACCCGGCCCACCATGCCCAGGGGTCGCCGACCACGCGTCCGGCGGCTTCCGTAGCATGAGGGGTCGTGACAGCCCGCACCCAGCGAAACCGTGCGCTGCCGCCCACGTGGCGGTGGCGGGCGTTGCTGGTGCTCGGGCTGCTGGCCGGGGTGCTCGGCATGCACGCCCTCGGGCCCGGTGGGGGCGTGGTCGCCCACCAGCCCTCGCATCACCAGCCCTCGCATCACCAAGCCATGAAAATGGGCGCGGACATGCGCGGCATGAGCGCCGCCGCGATCACCGACGAGTTCGTGTGCCATGGGGACGGACACGGCGGGCATGCGCAGCATGCCGACCCGAGCTGTGCGTCCGGCGCCGTCGGGGCCTCGTACGTACCGCCCGCTCCCGGAGCCGATCCCGTCGGCGCCGCGATCGCCACCTCCGACACCGGCCATCGGTACGTTCCCGACTCGCCCGGTGGCGGCCGGGCGCCCCCCTCGTTGGCCGAGCTGCAACTTCTGCGGATCTAGGACAAGACCGAGCCGTGACCGCCTTGCGCGCTACGGCGATCAGGCATGTCCCGAACCGTGACCGCGTCTTTCCATCGCAGGAGTTGCACCATGACCAGCATCCGTACCCTTGCCCGCCGTGCGGGCCTCGTCACCGCGGGCGTCACCGTCTCGCTCGTACTCGCCGCCTGTGGCAGCGACAACGGCGACGACTCGGGTTCCGCGTCGGCGGAGTCGAAGGAGTCGTCCTCGGCGAGCGCCGAGCCCGGCGCCGAGGCCAGTGCCGGTGCCCACAACGACCAGGACGTCTCCTTCGCGCAGGGCATGATCCCGCACCACCAGCAGGCCGTCGAGATGGCGGAGATGGCCGCCGACCGGGCCTCGTCCGCCAAGGTCAAGGACCTCGCCTCGCGGGTCGAGAAGGCCCAGGGCCCGGAGATCAAGACCATGACCGGGTGGCTGAAGACCTGGGGCGAGGACGCACCGATGGAGTCGATGCCCGGCATGGACCACGACATGCCGGGCATGGGCTCCGACATGCCCGGCATGATGGATAAGAAGGACATGGACGAGCTCATGAAGGCCTCCGGCAAGGACTTCGACACCATGTTCCTGACCATGATGGTCGAGCACCACGAAGGTGCCGTGGAGATGGCCACCACCGAGAAGGACAAGGGTGAGTACGGGCCCGCCAAGACCATGGCGGGCGACATCATCACCGCCCAGAACGCCGAGATCGAGGAGATGAACAAGCTCCTCGGCAAGGGCTGACAGCGAGTAGGGGCAAGGGTGTGGGCAGCCGCCCGAGCGACTGCCCACACCCTCACCCCCGTACGCCCCGTAGGTCTCGTTCAAGCGACCAGCGCCACCGCCCCCACCGCCGGCGTCCGCAGCGTACGGCGGGCCGTGGCGAGGCTGGTCACGAAGGTGGCCGCCGTGGCGACCGCGACGATGCCCAGCCAGATGCCCAGGCCCTGGTCCGGCAGGACGTGGTTCCCGTCCGTGCGGACCACGGTGAAGGGGATGATCCCGGCGAGTCCGGCCGCCGTACCGAAGAACACGCCCGTCGCCGTGAGGACGAGGGACTCGACGCCGACCATGCCGAGGACCTGGCCCGGAGTCGCTCCCGCCAGCCGCTGCTGCCCGAACTCCCGGCTGCGGTATGTGGTCGCCGCGTACAGGGAGTTGATCAGCATGATGCAGGAGAAGACCACGATGATGCCGACGACCACGAGGTTGAGCGTCTCGATGTTCTTGGCGTCGATGGACTTCGGGGCGCCGGACGCGTCGATGGCGTCGTTCTCGACCGCCTGCATGTAGAGGGTCGCCGTCGCCATGCCGGTGAAGAGGATCAACGGCATGAGGACACCGGACAGTTGGGCGGCGCGCTCACGCACGTTCCGTACGGCGAGGTAGCCGCTCGGCCCTGAGACGGGCAGCCGGTCGAGTACGGCCTTCAGCAGCCTCGGCGAGAGCAGCGCGAAGCCGACCGCGAGCAGGATCGAGCCGTACACCGGCGGTGCCATCAGCGCGGAGTCGGTCGCGGAGAAGGCGAAGGTGGAGCAGGTCGCGAGCCCGCCGACTGCCAGGGCGGCGTACGCGAAGAACTTCCGGACCCCGTCCCGGGGTTGACGCCTGCGCGTGGCCCGCCGCACGGCGAGGAACGCGGCGCCCGCCGCCGCGAGCAGTGTGATGGTGACGCCCGACTGGAGCGCGATGGGACCGAAGGAGTAGTCGACGGAGTCGGCGACCTGCCCGCTGTCCTGGAAGAGGGACAGCAGCGCCTGCCCGCCGAGCATCGCGGGGCCGATGGCGAGCAGTGCGCCCAGCAGGGCGACGACCACCGACTCCCCCACCACCATCCGCTTGATCTGCGCCGGAGTCGCGCCGGAACAGCGCAACAGGTCGATCTCGGAGGCGCGTTGGCGGACGTTCACCGTCAGGGTGGAGGCGACGGCGAAGAACACGAGCAACGAGCCGTAGCTGCCGACGACGCCCGCCGCGGTGGACAGGGTCTCCGCACTGGTGGAGTCGACGCCCTTCGCGCCGGCCGTGTCGTGCATCGAGTTGAACGTCATGATGATCGCCGCGCCCAGGAAGGCGGACAGCAGCGTCGCGGTGAAGCGGCCGGGGCGTTGCCGGATGGAACGCAGCGCGAGAGCGAACATGGCTCACACCCCCGCCATCACGTCGTCGCCGAGGTGCGCCAGGCGTTCGGCGACCGCGTCGACCGTGGGGCCACGCATGTCGCCCACGAGGCGGCCGTCCGCCAGGAACAGGACCGAGTCGGCGTACGAGGCCGCCACCGGGTCGTGGGTGACCATGACGACCGTACGGCCGTGGAGCCGTACCGCCTCCTGGAGCAGCCGCAGGACGTCGCGGGCGCTGCGGGTGTCCAGGGCGCCGGTCGGCTCATCGGCGAAGATCACGCTTGGTTCGGTGACCAGGGCGCGGGCGATGGCCACGCGCTGACGCTGGCCGCCGGAGAGCTGGTCGGGGCGGTGGCCGAGGCGGCCTTCGAGGCCGACGGCCGTGAGGGTCTCCTCCACGTGCTTGCGGTTGACGCGGCGGCGGGCGAGTTTCAGCGGGAGGATCGTGTTCTGGGCGACGGTGAGCGTGTCCAGGAGGTTGTACTGCTGGAAGACGAAGCCGATGCGGTTGCGGCGGAACTTCGTGAGTTCCGCCTCGGTCCCTCCGGTCATCTCGGCGCCGTCGACCATGACGATGCCGCTGTCCGGCCGGTCCAGGCCGGCCGCGCACTGCAGCAGCGTGGACTTGCCGGAGCCCGAGGGACCCATGACGGCGGTGAAGGTGCCGCGCGGCAGGCTGAGGGTCACGCCGTCCAGTGCGGTCACTTCGCTGTCGGCGGTGCCGTACGTCTTGCTGACCTTGACGAGGCGCAGGGCTTCGGTGGAGCCCTCGTGGTGTGCGGGTCGTTCGGTTCGGCGAAACATCGTGGTCACCCTCCGTCGGGGCCTGTTCGGGGCCCTTCCGTGGCACTCCTTGTGCCTCGGGAATGACGCTACGGAGGGGGCGGGGTCTGCGCATTGGGCGCAGACCCCGTAAGGGGAGGTGTACTTGGCGACACCCTGCCTGTCGGGTGCGGGTGCGTTGTGGCTGGTCGCGCAGTTCCTCGCGCCCCTGGGGTCCGGTGGTGGGTGCGGGGCCGTGGGCCGGTGCGTCAGCCCGTCGCAGGGTGGGCATACGGCCCGGTGTTGGTACACGGCCCTGGTGGCCTGAGAACGAACCTACGCGACGGGCATACGACGCACCGACCCACGCCCCCTCCCGCCGGTGGGTGAGTGCGGGTAGGTGGTGGCTTGGGGCGTTGCGGTTCCAGGGGCGCCCCTTCAGGGGCGCGGGGAACTGCGCGACCAGCCACGACGGCGCTGCAGCCGACAAACGACCCGGGTTTGCCCGCGGGGGCCTGGGG
>NZ_JAAKZY010000397.1 GCF_011045015.1 Streptomyces scabichelini
CCCCCTTGTGGTCGGTGTACAGGTGGTGCATGGCTGTCGTCAGCTCGTGTCGTGAGATGTTGGGTTAAGTCCCGCAACGAGCGCAACCCTTGTCCCGTGTTGCCAGCAACCTCTTCGGAGGGTTGGGGACTCACGGGAGACCGCCGGGGTCAACTCGGAGGAAGGTGGGGACGACGTCAAGTCATCATGCCCCTTATGTCTTGGGCTGCACACGTGCTACAATGGCCGGTACAATGAGCTGCGATGCCGCAAGGTGGAGCGAATCTCAAAAAGCCGGTCTCAGTTCGGATTGGGGTCTGCAACTCGACCCCATGAAGTCGGAGTTGCTAGTAATCGCAGATCAGCATTGCTGCGGTGAATACGTTCCCGGGCCTTGTACACACCGCCCGTCACGTCACGAAAGTCGGTAACACCCGAAGCCCGTGGCCCAACCAGCTTGCTGGGGGGAGCGGTCGAAGGTGGGACTGGCGATTGGGACGAAGTCGTAACAAGGTAGCCGTACCGGAAGGTGCGGCTGGATCACCTCCTTTCTAAGGAGCACCTGGCCGCCAGACCTCGTCTGGTGGTCCAGAGCCATTACGTCGGCGCATGTCCGACGGTGGTCAGCTCATGGGTGGAACGTTGATTATTCGGCACACTCAGCCTGCTCGGGCTGCCAGTACTGCTCCTTCGGGAGCGTGGACCGCAGACCGCGAGGGGCGAGGGTGTCGGGCACGCTGTTGGGTGTCTGAGGGCACGGCCGTGAGGCTGGTGTCTTCGGTGCCGGCCCCGGTGCAGCATCGCGTGAGTGGTGTGTGACGGGTGGTTGGTCGTTGTTTGAGAACTGCACAGTGGACGCGAGCATCTGTGGCCAAGTTTTTAAGGGCGCACGGTGGATGCCTTGGTACCAGGAACCGATGAAGGACGTGGGAGGCCACGATAGTCCCCGGGGAGTCGTCAACCAGGCTTTGATCCGGGGGTTTCCGAATGGGGAAACCCGGCAGTCGTCATGGGCTGTCACCCACTGCTGAACACATAGGCGGTGTGGAGGGAACGCGGGGAAGTGAAACATCTCAGTACCCGCAGGAAGAGAAAACAACCGTGATTCCGGGAGTAGTGGCGAGCGAAACCGGATGAGGCTAAACCGTATACGTGTGAGACCCGGCAGGGGTTGCGTGTACGGGGTTGTGGGATCTCTCTTCTGTCGTCTGCCGGCGGCAGGGCGAGTCAGAAACCGTTGATGTAGGCGAAGGACATGCGAAAGGTCCGGCGTAGAGGGTAAGACCCCCGTAGTCGAAACATCAGCGGCTCGTTTGAGAGACACCCAAGTAGCACGGGGCCCGAGAAATCCCGTGTGAATCTGGCGGGACCACCCGCTAAGCCTAAATATTCCCTGGTGACCGATAGCGGATAGTACCGTGAGGGAATGGTGAAAAGTACCGCGGGAGCGGAGTGAAATAGTACCTGAAACCGTGTGCCTACAAGCCGTGGGAGCGTCGCTGGCAGCACTTGTGCTGTCAGTCGTGACTGCGTGCCTTTTGAAGAATGAGCCTGCGAGTTTGCGGTGTGTTGCGAGGTTAACCCGTGTGGGGGAGCCGTAGCGAAAGCGAGTCCGAACAGGGCGGTATAGTAGCGCGCTCAAGACCCGAAGCGGAGTGATCTAGCCATGGGCAGGTTGAAGCGGCTGTAAGAGGTCGTGGAGGACCGAACCCACCAGGGTTGAAAACCTGGGGGATGACCTGTGGTTAGGGGTGAAAGGCCAATCAAACTCCGTGATAGCTGGTTCTCCCCGAAATGCATTTAGGTGCAGCGTCGTGTGTTTCTTGCCGGAGGTAGAGCACTGGATAGGCGATGGGCCCTACCGGGTTACTGACCTTAGCCAAACTCCGAATGCCGGTAAGTGAGAGCGCGGCAGTGAGACTGTGGGGGATAAGCTCCATGGTCGAGAGGGAAACAGCCCAGAGCATCGACTAAGGCCCCTAAGCGTACGCTAAGTGGGAAAGGATGTGGAGTCGCAGAGACAACCAGGAGGTTGGCTTAGAAGCAGCCACCCTTGAAAGAGTGCGTAATAGCTCACTGGTCAAGTGATTCCGCGCCGACAATGTAGCGGGGCTCAAGCGTACCGCCGAAGTCGTGTCAATCCAGCATGAGGGCCAACGCCCGTTGGGTTGGGTAGGGGAGCGTCGTGTGCCGGGTGAAGCAGCACCGGAAGGTAGTTGTGGACGGTTCACGAGTGAGAATGCAGGCATGAGTAGCGATACACACGTGGGAAACGTGTGCGCCGATTGACTAAGGGTTCCTGGGTCAAGCTGATCTGCCCAGGGTAAGTCGGGACCTAAGGCGAGGCCGACAGGCGTAGTCGATGGAGAACCGGTTGATATTCCGGTACCCGCTGTAAAGCGCCCAGCGCTGAATCCAGTGATGCTAAGCCCGTGAAGCCGTTCCGGACCCTTCGGGGAAAGGAAAGTGGTGGAGCCGGTGACCCGAGCTGGTAGTAGGTGAGTGATGGGGTGACGCAGGAAGGTAGTCCAGCCCGGGCGGTGGTTGTCCCGGGGTAAGGGTGTAGCCCGTCATCCAGGTAAATCCGGATGGCATGTGGGTGAGACCTGATGCCGAGCCGATTGTGGTGAAGTGGATGATCCTATGCTGTCGAGAAAAGCCTCTAGCGAGTTTTATGGCGGCCCGTACCCTAAACCGACTCAGGTGGTCAGGTAGAGAATACCGAGGCGTTCGGGTGAACTATGGTTAAGGAACTCGGCAAAATGCCCCCGTAACTTCGGGAGAAGGGGGGCCATCACCGGTGACGGCATTTACTGTCTGAGCTGGGGGTGGCCGCAGAGACCAGCGAGAAGCGACTGTTTACTAAAAACACAGGTCCGTGCGAAGCCGTAAGGCGAGGTATACGGACTGACGCCTGCCCGGTGCTGGAACGTTAAGGGGACCGGTTAGTGCGCTTTCGGGCGTGCGAGGCTGAGAACTTAAGCGCCAGTAAACGGCGGTGGTAACTATAACCATCCTAAGGTAGCGAAATTCCTTGTCGGGTAAGTTCCGACCTGCACGAATGGCGTAACGACTTCTCGACTGTCTCAACCATAGGCCCGGTGAAATTGCACTACGAGTAAAGATGCTCGTTTCGCGCAGCAGGACGGAAAGACCCCGGGACCTTTACTACAGTTTGATATTGGTGTTCGGTTCGGCTTGTGTAGGATAGCTGGGAGACTGTGAACCCGCCACGCCAGTGGTGGGGGAGTCGTCGTTGAAATACCAGTCTGGTCGTGCTGGATGTCTAACCCGGGTCCGTGATCCGGATCGGGGACAGTGTCTGATGGGTAGTTTAACTGGGGCGGTTGCCTCCTAAAGAGTAACGGAGGCGCCCAAAGGTTCCCTCAGCCTGGTTGGCAATCAGGTGGTGAGTGTAAGTGCACAAGGGAGCTTGACTGTGAGACCGACGGGTCGAGCAGGGACGAAAGTCGGGACTAGTGATCCGGCGGTGGCTTGTGGAAGCGCCGTCGCTCAACGGATAAAAGGTACCCCGGGGATAACAGGCTGATCTTCCCCAAGAGTCCATATCGACGGGATGGTTTGGCACCTCGATGTCGGCTCGTCGCATCCTGGGGCTGGAGTCGGTCCCAAGGGTTGGGCTGTTCGCCCATTAAAGCGGTACGCGAGCTGGGTTTAGAACGTCGTGAGACAGTTCGGTCCCTATCCGCTGTGCGCGTAGGAGTCTTGAGAAGGGCTGTCCCTAGTACGAGAGGACCGGGACGGACGAACCTCTGGTGTGCCAGTTGTCCTGCCAAGGGCATGGCTGGTTGGCTACGTTCGGGAGGGATAACCGCTGAAAGCATCTAAGCGGGAAGCCTGCTTCGAGATGAGGACTCCCACCCCCTTTGAGGGGTTAAGGCCCCCGGTAGACGACCGGGTTGATAGGCCAGATCTGGAAGCCGGGCAACCGGTGGAGGTGACTGGTACTAATAGGCCGAGGGCTTGTCCTCAGCTGCTCGCGTCCACTGTGTTGGTTCTGA
>NZ_JAAKZY010000398.1 GCF_011045015.1 Streptomyces scabichelini
CCCCGAAGCCGACGCCGCCCCCGCCTGCCGAGCCCGCGCCGCCTCCGGCCCCGGCGGACTACCGGTGGAACGAGCTGGAGTACGGCGTCACCGGCGATGGCACCGAACCCGAGATGCGGCTCGGCGAGAGCAGCTGGGTCTGGCAGCGGTACGGCATGTCGATCAGCGACAAGCGGTACGCGGATGGTGTCACCGTGCACGGTTCGTCCTCGGTCACCATCGATCTCAACCGCACGTGCTCTTCGTACGACGCGAAGGTCGGCGTGGACGACATGACGATGGGGCTCGGGCAGGTGCGGTTCTCCGTGTACGCGGACGGGGTGCCGATGTGGCGGTCGCCGCTGATCCAGGGGGGCGAGCCGGCGGTTCCGGTGCAGGTGAACCTGACTGGGAAGCAGACGGTCCGCCTGGTCGTCGAGCCGCACACGCCGTTTGATTCGACAGCGTTGGCGGACTGGGCGGAGTCCCGGTTCCGGTGTCGGTGACAGTGCTGGTCGCTGCTACTCGCTCGTCGCCTCGGTGAGTTCGCGCAGGACGTCGTCCGCGGTGAACGTGGCGCCGGTGGCGCGCTCGGCCTCGTAGCGCTCGGGGCCCAGTCCGGCCAGGGCCTCGGCCTCGATGCGCTCGGATTCCAGGCGTTCCGGCAGGGGGCGGGGGCGGTCTCCGAGCCAGCGGGATCCGGCGGCGAGCAGCCGGACCGCGCGCGGATGGTCGCCGCGCTCGGCCAGGACGTGCGCCGCCGTGTCGGCCAGTGCCGCGAGGACCACCTCCGCGGAGTGCCCGGCCACGGCCTCGCGCAAGGCGTCGGCCAGCTTGAGCAGAGCTCGTTCGGGGCCCGACTCGGCGAGCATGAGGAGAGCGTCGATGCCGTTGAGCGCGGCCATGAACTGCGGGGGCGGTGTGCCACGGGCCGTCTCCACGCGGGCCGCCTCGCACAGCTCGCGCGCCCGCTCGAACTCCCCGTCGTCGAGGGCCATTTGGGCCCGCATCAGGAGAACGAAGGCCACGGAGTCGGGCACCGCGTAGCGCTCACCCACCGCGTTCGCCTCGTCCAGGGCGGCGAGCGCGGCGGCACGATCGCCCGCGCGGTACGCGATCTCGCCGAGCCGGGCGATCAGGAACGGCGTCTCCGCCCACGCGCCCACCTCGCGGGCGAGCCGCAGCGCCTCCTCGTACTCCTCCTTCGCCTCCTCGAAACGGCCGCGCGCCATGGCCGCCTCGCCGCCCGCGCTGCACACCTGGGCGCGCATCCAGCGGTCACCCGCGCGTGAGGCGATGACGCGCAGCTCCGCGAGGTCCTCGTCGACGCCGTGCATGCCGCCGGGTGTGTCGACGGCCATGTGCGTACGGAACATCAGGGCGACGCCGATCTCCCAGTCGCCGCCGTACGCCCGGCAGTTGGCCAGCGCGGCGTCAAGGGCGGATCGTGCTTGCTCCGGACTGCCCAGGATGTGCCATATGAACGGCCAGGTGATCCCCGGGAACCGTGCCGCGTCCGGACCGCCCTGCGCCATCGCGTCCCGCACGTGCACGGCATACGGCAGCAGCCGTTCGTCCTTGAGCCCGTCCATCCCCAAGTCCGCCACCAGGAAGAGATGCAACATCCGCAGTTGCATCCGCAGGCTGTGCAACGGGTGGCCCTTCTCGGCTTCGGGATCGGCGAGGTAGACGTCCAGGGAGTCGGTGGTGTCGAGGGTGAGCACAGGCGCGCCGCAGACCGCGTCCGCGGATGTGCGTCCCTTTCCGGCTCGTGCGTCGAGTGTCGCTCCGAGGCGCAAGGCCCGTTCCGTCCAGGTCGCGCCCTCCCGGCGGAAGTTGCGCAGCCACCAGAACCAGCCCATGGCCAGTACCAGGGCGGCGGATTCGTCCTCGTCGGCGGCGAGGATGCTGCGGTGGAGGGCGGAGCGGATGTTGTCCAGGTCGGTTTCCAGGCGGCTGATCCATGGGAGTTGGTCGGCGGAACGGAGGCGTGGCTCGGCCTCCTCCACGAGGGCGCGAACCCACGCGCGGTGTCGGCGCTCGGCCGCGGCGCGCAGTTCGGGGATCTCGGCGGCGCGCTCGGTGGCGTACTCGTGGATCGTCTCCAGCATCCGATAGCGCATGCCCGCGAAGCCCTTCCGCTCGTACGGCGTCGCGACGATCAGGGACTTGTCGACGAGCGCCCCGATGAGGTCGGCCACGGGCCCCGTGCACACGGCCTCCGCGGCCTCCAGGTCCCAGCCGCCCGCGAAGACGGAGACCTCGCGCAGGACGGTCCGCTCCCGCTCGTCGAGGAGGTCCCAGGACCAGTCGACGACGGCTCGCAGGGTCTGCTGGCGGGGCAGGACCGTACGACTTCCCGAGGTGAGGAGCCGGAAGCGGTCGTCTAGGCGGTCGGTGATCTGTCGCGGGGTGAGCATGCGCAGCCGGGCCGCGGCCAGTTCGATGGCCAGGGGCAGTCCGTCGAGCCGGCGGCAGATCTCGTCGACGGCCCCGGGGTCGTGGGCCACATCGGCGTCGGCGTCGGGGCGTGCGACCGCTGCGCGCTCCATGAAGAGGCGGTGCGCCGGGTCGGGGGGCAGGGGCTCGACCGGGCGCACGGACTCGCCCGGCACACCCAGGGGTTCGCGGCTGGTGGCGAGGATCGTGAGCCCCGGGCAGTGGGTGAGGAGGGTTTCGGCGAGCTCTGCCGCCGCGTCGATGACATGTTCGCAGTTGTCAAGGATCAGGAGTTGGCTGCGCGGGGCGCAGTACTCGATGAGCAGCGCGACCGGGTCGTCCTGCGCCACCGCCATCTCGTTCGTCATCAGTACGGTCTCGCGCAAACCGAGGGCACTGACGACCGCGCCTGCCACCGCCTCCGGCCGGTCGAGCGGGGCGAGCTCGGCCAGCCATGCCTGCGGAAGCCCGGCGGCGGCTTCCTCGGCGAGGCGGGTCTTGCCGGAGCCGCCCGGTCCGGTGAGGGTGACGAGGCGGGCCCTGTGCAATTCGAAACGGATGGCTTCGAGTTCGGGTTCCCGTCCTACGAAGGAATTCAGGCGGGGGCGGATGTTTCCGGTTCGCTCGGCTCTCGGGGTGGTGGTGTTCGCGTACGGGGTTGGTGTGGGTGTGCTTGCCGGTGCCGGTGCCGGTGCCGGTGCCGCCGCCTGTGCCTGCGTCGGCGTCGGCGTCGGTCGTGGGGTCAGCAACTGCGCGTGCAGGGCTCGTAGTTCCGGGCCGGGGTCCGTGCCCAGGCCGTCGGCAAGGGCGCGGCGGGCCGATTCGTACGCGGCCAGGCCGTCCGCGTTTCGGCCCGTGTCGCGCAGGGCGCGGATGAGGAGGGCGTGCAGGGGTTCGTCGTACGGGTGGGCCTCGGTGAGCTCTCTCAGCTCCGGTACGGCGTCGTCGGCGCGGCCGAGTCGCAGATCCGCCTCCACGCGCGCGCGTGTGGCCTCCTGGCGCAGGGCCTCCGGGCGGGTGGCCGCAGTGCGGTCGGGGAGGTCGGCGAGGGCGGGGCCGCGCCACAGGGCGAGTGCCTCGCTCAGGGTGCGGGCGGCTTCGGCGGCGGCGGAGGCGTCGGCGGAGGCCTCTGCCAGGGCCGCCTTGCCCTCTCGGACGAGGCGCTCGAAGACGAACAGGTCCACGTCTTCTGGGGTGGCGTTGAGGCGGTAGCCGCCCGTTTCCGAGGTGATCGCCTCCTTGCCGAGGGCTCGGCGGAGGCGGGCGACGAGGGCCTGGAGGGCGGCGGGGGCGTCGTGCGGCGGGTCGTCCGACCAGACCTCGTCGATGAGGGTGTCCGGTGTCGTCGCGCGGTTCGGCCTCAGGGCGAGGGCCGTCAGGAGGGCGCGGAGGCGGGGACCTCCTAGGGGTACGGCGGTGCCGTGGTCGTCCTCGGCCTGGGTGACGCCCAGAATTTTGTACCGCACCGGGCCATTCTCGCCGGGGGCTGCCGCCGGGGCGGGCTTTTTC
>NZ_JAAKZY010000399.1 GCF_011045015.1 Streptomyces scabichelini
GCGTGGGGGAGGGCAGGGGGGAGAGCCGGGACGAGGTCCTCGTCGACGCCACCACCTTCCCCACGGACGGCTACATCGCCCAGTCCGCGGCCCGTATGACCGGCTGTACGTTGCGTCCGGTGACCCCCGGCGACGTACCGTCGGCGCTCGGCCCGCGCACCGCGGCGGTGCTCCTCAACCACGTCGACTACCGCACGGGCCGCCTCCACGACCTGCCGTCCCTGACGGCGGCCGTGCACGAGGCGGGGGCCGTCGCGGTCTGGGACCTGTGCCACAGCGCGGGGGCCCTGCCGGTGGGGCTGGACGAGCACGGCGTGGATCTGGCCGTCGGCTGCACGTACAAGTTCCTGAACGGAGGGCCGGGTTCACCGGCGTTCCTGTACGTCCGCCGGGATCTGCAGGAACGCTTCGACTCCCCGCTCCCCGGCTGGAACTCCCACGTGGACCCCTTCGGGATGCGGCCTTCGTACGAGCCCGCGCAGGGCGCGCCGCGCGGCCGCGTGGGCACGCCGGACATCCTCTCCATGCTGGCCCTGGAGGCGGCGCTGGAGGTATGGGAAGGCATGTCGATCGAGACGGTCCGCGCCAAGTCCCTCGCACTCACGGACTTCTTCCTGAAGTGCGTCTCGGCGTACGTCCCCGAGGGGCGGGTGGAGTGCGTGACCCCGCTCGAGCACGCGCAACGGGGCAGCCAGGTCGCGCTGCGCTGCGAAGGGGCGAGCGAGGTCATGCGCCGCCTGATCGCCCGCGGAGTGGTCGGCGACTTCCGCGAACCGGACATTCTGCGATTCGGCTTCACGCCGTTGTACGTGGGGTTCGGGGATGTGGAGCGGGCGGTGAGGGTGCTGGCACAGGTACTGGGCTGAGCTGCCAGGGTTTGTGACGCCAACGAATGTGATCCGCCTCAGGGGAACGGTCGGAACGGCCGGAATCGCTCAGAGTCGGCCGTGCTCCCGGAGGATGTGCAGGGCGCCGAGGGTGACGATGCCACGCCACTCGGTGCTCTGCGCCGGCATCCAGTGGAGGAAGTCGAAGTCCCAGCCACCGTCGTCCAGTTGCTCGCCCTCGAGCCGCTCCAGATCGGCATCGATCCGGGCGGGCGTGAAGAGTGCCCGGCTCGGGGTGTCCGGCAGCGGTGAGAGCCCGAGCGGCTTGACGTGCTCGCCCTCGATGCCGCCGAGGACCGGGACGGTGCCGTCGGGGCGGATCGACGGTCGCAGCCGGTCGATCGCGGCGGCGGCGCGGTCCGGGTCGGGCACCGCGTCGAGGAACTGCAGGCCGAACACCATGGTGTAGCCACCGACTCCCTTCTGCGACTCGAGCTCCCGCCAGCTCCAGGCCGTCGCGGCGTCGAGCCACGGGTGCTCGACCCCCAGCTGGTGCAGCCGGCCGGCGAGGGCGAAGGTCAGGAAGCTGGACTCGTCGTTCGGCTCCATCCAGGGGGTACGCGGGTGGCCGAGTGCCGAGGGCAGCACCTGTGGGACACCGCCGTCGGGCCGGGCGACCGAGGCGATCCAGTCGGCAGTCGCCGTGACCATCGGGTCGTTCGTGGCGCCGATCTCCGCCAGGACCTCCAGTGCGGTGAGGGCCGCGGAGGGCTGGCTGCCCGGGCAGCGCACATCGGGTTCGAGGGCGTGGCCGAAGCCGCCGTCGGGATTCTGGTAGGGCCGCAGCGCGGCGAGCACCGGCTCGACCGGCGCGGCGTCGAGGAACACCTCGAGCCGGCGCCGCTCGAGCACGCGGGCCGTGCCTTCCATGAACTGCCGCGCCGAGTCGATGCGGGACTCAGCGCTGGGCTGAGTGGTGGGCTGGGCTGTGGGCTGAGTGGTCGTTCGAGTAGTCATGCCATCGACGCTAGGCAGCGGTCAGCCGGACGTCTTCCAGGAATCGGACAGGCGTGACTCCCGTCAGACGGCGGACCTCGTCCGTCATATGGGCCTGGCTGGCATAACCGGCCGCAAGCGCCCGATCGGCCAGCGACATCGTGGCGGACCCGTCGGCACCGATGAGTCGGCGGAGCCGGGCGATGCGGGCCAGCGTCTTCGGGGCGTACCCGACCGCGGCGGTCACCCGCCGGTGGAGCTGCCGCTCACCGACCCCGAGGTCGGCGGCGAGATCGGCCACCCGGATCTCGCGGGCCGCCAGCCGGCGGGCCGCCTCGGTGGCCAGTGGATCAGGGGTGGTGGCCCGGCGATGGAGAACGGCCCCGGCGAGCAGGCGGAGACGCTCGGCGGTGTCGTGGGCCGTGGTCACCCGCTCGCTCAGTGCCCCGGTCTCCGGCCACACCTCGGTGAGCGGAACCCGGAGGTCGCGGACGGCGGAGGCCGGCAGCCCCAGCACCTCGCCCGCAGCACCCTGCCGCAGGCGTACGCCGCAGGTCGGCGCACCGGTCGGCTTCCACAGCACCGGGCCGGTGTCGGGGCCGACGACGAGCGGCGGGCCTTCGCCCAGCCAGACCAGGTCGACGCAGCCGTCCGGGACCACCCGCTCCGTCCCGTCCACGAGCGTGTCGTTACGCCACAGACAGGCCACCACGGGCAGCAGCCCGGTCGGCGCGCGAAACTCGCGGTAGCTCACGTCGTCCACGATAAAACCCCGATGTACCCGGCATCGAGGGTTGCGGCGTGACGGAGACCGATCCGGAGCTGAGCGGTGGCCGCAGGTTCCCTGCCGCCCGCAACAGCGCGACAACCCCGTGTCGGCGCATGTCACGGGCCTGATAGCGTCCCGGCCAACGGCCGAACAGCGCTGAGAGGTTGGAGCATGCCGGACGACGCCGCAGCCCGCGAAGCCGCAGCTCGCGAAGCCGCAGAACCGGACGCCGCCGCTGCCCGTGCCGCGGCCGAGGAGGAGTCGGCTTTCTCGCATCCGCCCGTCGAGCCCGACACCACAGCCGCGTACGGCGACCATCCCGACCAGGTGGTCGACTTCTACGCTCCGCGCGGGGGCGAGGAGTCGGCCCCCCTCGTCGTCGTACTGCACGGGGGCGCCTGGCGGGCCGCGTACGACCGCCGGCACATCACCCCGTTCGCGGACTTCCTGGCCCGGCGGGGCTTCGCCGTGGCCAATGTCGAATACCGGCGGGGCGGTGCCGTACCGGAGGAGGGTGGTGGCGGTTCCGTCGCGGGGCGCTGGCCGGACACCTTCGACGACGTCGCGGCCGTGCTCGACGCGCTCCCCGGCCTCGTACGGGAGGCCCTGCCGCAGGCCGACCCGCGCCGTACGGTGATCACCGGGCACTCGGCGGGCGGACAGCTCGCCCTGTGGGCCGCCGCCCGGCATCTGCTGCCCGCGGACGCGCCCTGGCATACGGAGCGGCCGGCGCCCCTGCGCGGTGTCGTCGCGCTCGCTCCGATCGCGGACTTCACTGTCGCCGAAAAGCTCGACGTGTGTTCTGGGGCGTCTCTTCAACTCCTGGGCGGGGAGGAGTTGTTCGGTGAGAGGCAGCCGTACGCCGATCCTGCCCATCTGCTGCCCACGGGGATCGCCACGACCCTCGTCCAGGGCCGGACCGATGTCGTCGTACCGCAGGCCGTCGCCGAGTCGTACGCGGACGCGGCGGCGAAGGCCGGAGAGGTGGTGGGGCTCACCCTCCTCGAGGACGTGGGGCACTTCCCGTTGATCGATCCGGCTGCGGACGCGTGTGCGGTGGTGGCGGAGGAGATCGCGCAGCTGGCCTGGTGAGGCCCGGCGGTCCCCGCAAGAGGTGGTACCCGTAATACCTGAGAGCTACGTCGCAGGTGAGCTCCCTGGCGGGACGCTGACCACAAGGTCGCGTCCGTAACTTCCTTCCAGTGAGGCCCGATGAGCGGGCCGGGCTGGGCCCGAAGGCGCTGTACGCCGTCACCACCCCGGAGCTCACCGGAGCCCTGGCGCTCAACTCCGACTTCGTGATCGGAGGGCCGCTGTGGGACACCC
>NZ_JAAKZY010000039.1 GCF_011045015.1 Streptomyces scabichelini
GCCCCCGACCCCGTGGAACCCCGCCGCATCCTCCTCACTGGCGCCACCGGATTCCTCGGCGCCCACCTCCTGTTCGACCTGCTGCGCCGCAGCGACGCCCACGTCGTCTACCTGGTCCGCGCCACCGACCAGGAAGCGGCCGAACGCAAGCTGGCCGACGCCCTCACCGGCTACTTCATGCCCTGGTCTGACGCGCTTTCGCCGGACGATTTCCCGCCGGGGGTTGAGACGCTCGAGGATCTGCTCGCCATGAGGAAGCGCAGCTGGGCTGCGCTCCAGGCCACAGGCATCGACGGCGAGGCGGGCTATGTCAGCCTGGACCCCGACGAGGCCGAGGCCGAGCTGCGCCGACTGTTCGACGGGCAGTCGTTCGGGGTGGTGCTCATCGGTGGCGGCATCAAGGCGGCCCACGGCGCCGGCCACCGCCGGGACCTTGCCCAGCAACGGCAGCAACTGCGTGACGTCGCCTGCGGCTTCCTCTGGTCAGCGACACCGCGAGCGGGTGCTCCACCTGTTTCCACTGCCCGTCCAGCAGTAGGCACCGCAGATGCACCCCCGCCCCGCCGGCGCCGATCCGCCCGAGCGAACGGCTCGAACACATCGCCGCGAAGTCCTCCAGTCCGCACCGGACTTCAGGCATCACGCACCGGTCAATGACACAGCCCTCGACCGGCCACGCCACCAACAAACGAACCTGACCAGGCCCTGCCTCCAGTGCGCCACGCCTTGAACAGGCGGGAGGGGGGCGTTGACCACATCAATAGTTGATGCATCGTCAACTTGGTCGTACCTCCTCCCGTATGCGCCGTCCCGCACGCGGGAGCCCCCACCGCAGAAATGATCAGCCCGAATAGGAGCCACACATGCTTGAAGGATTCGAAGACCGTTATGCCGACGTGAACGGCACCCGGCTCCACTACGTCATCGGCGGCGAAGGCGAGCCGCTGGTCCTCATGGACGGGTTTCCGCGCACCTGGCACGGCCTCCACAAGATCATGACCCCGTTGGCCGAACACTTCCGCGTCATCGCCGTGGACTACCGCGGCCAGGGAGAGTCGGACAAGCCCGAGGGCGGCTACGACAAGAAGACCATGGCGAAGGACATCTACGAACTGGTCCGCGGCCTGGGCCACGAGCAGGTGAACATTGCCGGTGCTGACATCGGTGCGATGGTCGCCTACAGCTTCGCCGCCAACTATCCGCAGGCCACCAAGAAGCTCGCCCTGTGGGAAGGCGCCCCCTTCTCGCAGGCATTCCAGCACTTCGCCAAGCCGTTCCCCGGGCCCGGTGATCTGAACCTGTGGACATACCCGTTGAGCCAGATCGAGGGACTGCCCGCCAAGCTTCTCGCGGGGCGGTTTCGGCACGTGATCGACTGGTCGGCCGAACACCTCGCGCGCCACCCCGAGCGGATCAGCGAGGAGAGCCGGGCCATCTACGCCCGGGCCTACGACACACCCGAGGCACTGACCGCGGGCTTCGGCGTATTCCACACCTTCCACCAGGATGTGGCCGACAACGACTCGTATCCCCCGCTGGAGATGCCCGTCTTGGCCATCGGCGGCGACTTCATGCGGCCCATGATGGAAGACAAGGCCAACGACATCCGCTACAGCGGCATCGAGGACAGCGGCCACTTCGTCGCGGAGGAGCAGCCGGAGGCCCTGGCAGCCGAACTGGAAAAGTTCTTCGGCTGACTCCCCGCACGGTGAGCGGCTTGAGCCGCAACCTCCCACAGTCGGCAAGGTCGTCACCACCCTCACCGCCTACCTGCTCGACCAGGCGGCCACGTCCCAGCAGGCCGGCGACGCGGGCGGTCCGGCGACAGCACTCAGGCAGCGACCGTTGCCGCCCCTTTTGCCCTTTTTCGAGGAGAGCCATGTCCGAGCAGGCCTCAGTCAAGACCCCCGTCGACTTCTGGTTCGACCCCCTGTGCCCCTGGAGTTGGATGACCTCGCGCTGGGTCCTGGAGGTGGAGAAGGTCCGGGACATCGAGGTCCGCTGGCACATCATGAGCCTCGCCGTCCTGAACGAGCCGAAGCTGGACGAGCTGCCCGAGGAGTACCGGGAGCTGCTGTCCACCAAGGCCTGGGCCCCGGTCCGGGTGGTGACCGCCGCCTGGCAGAAGCACGGCGCCGAGGTGCTCGGCCCGCTCTACACGGCCATGGGCACCCGATTCCACAACCAGGGCGAGGGCCCGACCCGCGAGGTGATAGCGGCCGCCCTCGAAGACGCCGGCCTCCCCGCGGACCTGATCGAGTACGCGGACCAGGAGGACTTCGAGTTCGACGCGGAGCTGCGCGCCTCCCACAAGGAAGGCATCGACAAGGTGGGCCAGGACGTCGGCACCCCCGTCATCGCCGTGCCCGGCGCCGACGGCGAACAGCTCGCCTTCTTCGGCCCCGTCGTCACGCCGACCCCCAAGGGCGAGGAGGCCGCCAAACTCTGGGACGGCACCCTGCTGGTCGCCTCCGTCCCGGGCTTCTACGAGATCAAGCGCACCCGCACGGCGGGTCCGGACTTCAGCAACCTGTGAGGGAGCGGGGGCTCGAAGCGGGGGCTCAATCGGGCTTGGGCATCTTCACGGGAGGGTCGAAGGGGTTGTGTCAATCCCCTCGCAGCGTGGAGACGATCTATGCGGCCAGTCCCTCGGCGAGGGTGGCTCGGTAGTCACGTTCGTAGTCGATCGGGCTCTTGAACCCGCACACGCTGTGTAGCCGCCTGGCGTTGTAGAAGTCGGTGATCCAGGTGGCGATCTTGATGCGTGCCTCGGTGCAGGTGCGGAAGGTGTGCCGGTGGACGTACTCGACTTTGAGGACGCTGTTGAACGCCTCGCTCACGGCGTTGTCGAAGCAAGATCCGACTCTGCCCATGGACTGGACCACGCCGAGCTTGCGACAGGCCCGCCTGAACCGCCGCGAGCAGTACTCGCTACCCCTGTCCGTGTGCATGATCACGCCGCGCACGTCGCTGCCGCGGGTGGCCGCGGCCATGTTCAGCGAGGCGACGACCAGGTCGGCGTCGTGACGCTCGGCCATCGCGTAGCCGAGCAGGCGGCGGGAGAACAGGTCGATGACCGTCGCCAAGTACAGCTTGCCCTCGCCAGTTTCGATCTCGGTGAGATCGCCCGCCCAGACGAGATCGGGCTCCTCGGCGGTGAAGTCCCGGCGCACGAAGTCCGGGGCGGCAGGCCGCTTGCCCGGCCTGGTCAGCGACCGGCGGCGGCGCACCTTCCGTCCGGCCAGCCCAAGCTCGGCCATGACCTTCGCGACCGTGTTCACCGACACTCGCCAGCCTCTGCGCGCCAGCTCGATGAACACCTTCGGCGAGCCGTAAGTGCCGCCCGAGCCGTGGAAGACCTCCTCGATCTCCTCTGCCAGCTGCTGCCAGCGCGCCTCACGCGCTGTCGGCGGACGATCCCGCCGCTTGTAGAACCACGACTCGGACACCCCCAGCGCCCGGCAGGCGGTGCGGTACGGAATCTTCTGCTCGGCCTTGCAGCTGCTGATCACCCCGACCGCAACGGCCGGGTCCGCCTCAGCTACTTCACCCACAAGGCCACGAATCGCTTGCACACATCACGCTCCATCTCCAGCTCGCGGATGCGCTTGTCCTTCTCCCGAGCCTCGGCCCGCAGCCGCTCCAGCTCCGCCCGCTCACTCTCCCGCAGACGACCGCCGGGCGACGGCTCGGCCACCGGCTGGTCCCGCGACGGCGACCCGTTGCGCCGCGCCCGCGACACCCAGCTGTGCAACGTCCCCGAGTGGATGCCCAGATCCTCAGCCACCTCCGGAATCGGCTTCCCGGTCTCCGTCACGATCCGTACCGCTCCCTCGCGGAACTCAGCGTCGTAGATGCGCTTCCTGGATGCCATGACCCCCAACTATCCCTCCGGTCACGGTCTCCACAGTAGGAGGGGAACCTCAAGGTGCGAGAGTGCGGCCTTGAAACCCGTGGCCGCCCACAGGATCACGTCGACCGGCGTGAAGGAGCCGTCCTCCTCGCGCACTCCCCCGGTTCGATCGCGGTGAACATGGGACGGCGTTCGAGGACCCCGCGCTCCTTGGCCGCCAGCGCGTACGGGGTCCAGCCCAGAGCGGTGTAGGAGACGACGCTCCCGGGGCGGGCCGGCCCGCCTCCACGTCGGCGGCGACGTTGGCGATGATCTGACGTCCCTCGGGATCGAACCCGCCCTCCAGCGGGACTTCATCGCACTCGTCGACGGCGTCCACCAACTCGTCAAGGCGCCGATCCTGTTGGTCTGGGACCGTCTGAACACTCACGTCACCTAAGCTTCTAAAGCCGAATCCTGAAGGTCTCAGACCGGGAACTGGTGGCAACTTGCACCCGGTCACGCGCGGTCTGACGTGGGGGTTCGCGTGCTTTGGGGTACGCGCCGGCCGGCCGCGAGGACCTACTTTTCGGTGGAGGTGCCCGCAACGCCCCCGATGAGGACACAGTGACCGGCTGAGTGAAGGACACGTGGACCAAGCGGCAGCGCCGGTTCTGTGTCGCAGACTTCAGAAGATCCCATACCGGTCCGACCCCATCGACAGCTACCTCGCCGCGACTGACCTCCCAAGGACGACATCACGCGCGCACGGTCAGACGTCACAGTCGCGGCAGACGGGAGGGCCGCTGCTCGCATCGGCCAGTTGGCTGCGGTGGCGCACGAGGAAGCAGACCGTACAGATGAATTCGTTGTCCAGCTGCGGAAGCACCTGGATTGTCAGCTCCTCGCCCGAAAGATCGGCACCGGGCAGTTCGAGGCCCTCGGCGGCCTCGGACTCGTCCATGTCGATGGCAAGAGTGGATTTGCTGGTGCTTCGGGTGTTGAGCTCCTCAAGGTTGTCGATGATGCCGTCGTTGCGTGGGGTGTCGAAGTCCTTCGCCATCTTGCCTTCTTTGTCTTGGTGTTTGCCGTGCTCGCGTATGTCTGCGCTGTCTGAGCGGTGGGAAGCGGACGGAGTGTGTCAGGCGGGCTGGACGGTGATCGTGCAGAGCCGCTTGGTCGCCCGGGTCAGGGCTACGTACAGGTCCCTCTCCCCGCCGGGGCGCGCCGTGGTGATCTCTTCGGGGCTGATGACGACGACTCCGTCGAACTCCAGCCCGCGCACTTCGGATGCTGGAACGATGCGTGCGTGCTGTGCGATGTCAGAGGCTGTCAGGTCGTCCACCCTCGCCTCTGCGCAGATGACCCCGAGGAACTCGCCCGGGTACGCGGAGCTCTGGTCGCGAAGTTCCTGGACGACGGTGGCGACCAGCTTCTCAGCAGGTGTGGTCACGGTGCGGGGAGTCTCGCCAGTGCGCAGTGACCGTGTCGGCTCCTGGTCCGGAGCGATCCGGGCGAGCAGTTCTCGGGTACTCGCGAGAATCTCCTGCGTGGTGCGGTAACTGACCGTCAGACTGTGCAGCTGGAACCGCGGGCCGACATGCGGACTCAACGCCTCCTTCCAGTCATGCGCCGTCGTGACCGGGCCCGCCTGGGCGAAGTCGCCCACCAGCGTCATGGCTTTTGCCGGGCAGCGGCGGACGATCATCCGCCACTGCATGGCGGTCAACTCCTGTGCCTCGTCGACGACAACGTGCCCGTACACGCGCTCCGGCGGGCCGTCGACCAAGCTGGCCGCCTCGTCCAGCAGCGCTACATCGGCATCGGTCCACGGCGCGTCCGGGGCACGCAGCAGACGCGACCGCTCGTCCGGTGTCAGCCAGGGAAGGTACTCGGCGAGAGTGCCGAGGTCTGTCAGGAGAGCCCGCACGAGGCCACCGGGTGTCAAGTGCGGCCACAGCGCTTCCACGGCCTGGTCGACGTGGGGGTCGTCGAGGAGCTCGGCCCGGACGACGTCCGCGTCGAAAAGGGCGGCCGATCCCGAGGCGGCTGCATCGTCGGGGCTGGGGTGGGCCAGGTCCGCCGCCGTGAATCGGTCGAGGTTCCGGCCCGTCAGCTGGGCCACCTCGTTGTCGATCTGCTCCAAGAGGTCAGCCGTATTGCGTTCCAGCGTCTCGGTGAGGGCGTCGACCAGAAGCTCCTTGAACACCTGGCGCGCTGGATTGTGTCCCAGCCCGGTCGCCACAGCGGCGTCGCGTGCGGTGCGGACTGTGGCTTCCGTAAGGTGAACCACGTCCTGCCCGACACGCAAGGTGAGGTCGCCGCGCGGACTTTGACGGGTGCGCAGCAGGTCGGCAAGTGCGTCAGCGAGAGCGGAACTGCCCTTGAGGCGCGCGGTGTCGAACGACTCCACCGCGGTGGGGACCACTCCGGCCAGTTCCTGGCATGTCGCCAGCACGACGTCGTTCTCGCCGAGCGAGGGCAGGACCTGGGAGATGTAGTCGAGGAACCGCGCGTTGGGCCCGACCACCAGGACGCCTTCCTTCGCAGCGCGCGGGAACGCGTACAGGACATACGCCGCCCGGTGCAGCGCGACCACCGTCTTGCCCGTCCCGGGCCCGCCCTGCACCACCGTCACGCCGCGGTGCGCGGAGCGGACGATCTTGTCCTGCTCGGTCTGCAACGTTGCGACGGCCGCGCGCATTCGGCCCGTACGCCGTGCCGAAAGGGCCTCGGTCAACGGGCCGTCGCCCACGACGTCCTCGGTGGTCGGGGCGGAACCGTCCAGCAGCTCGTCGCTCACCGAGACCACCGCGCGCCCGTCCAGGCGCAGGTGCCGGCGTCGCCGCAGGTTCATCGGGTGAACGGGCGTGGCCTCATAGAAGGGCCGCGCCGCGTGCGCACGCCAGTCGACGAGCAGGGGCAGGTCGTCGTCCTCTGTCTGCAGGCCGATCCGGCCTATGTGCAGTGTGGTGCCGTCCGCCCAGTCGATGCGGCCGAAGGCCAGTCCGTTTTCGGCCCCTTCGAGCCGTCCGATCTCCTGCGTCAGGCGGTCGGCGGCGATCCCGCGCTCGTATGTCTCGCTCGCACTCTCGGCCGGGGTCCTGAGTACTTCCGCCAGACGTGTCCGTGCCTCGGAGATCCGCTCTGTGAGCAGCTCGTACAGCGTGGAAACTCGCGCCCGTTCCCACTCGACCTGACGCGCAGCGGAGTCGTTGGACAGTGACAACGGAGGGCTCCTCTCGATTCGGGTGCCCACTATCGACTAGAGCCCAGGGAAAGTAAATTTTGACCTATTCGAGAAAGTAGTCACCGTCACCAGAGGTAATGCTGAGCCGCTTTGGCCTCCGTCTCAGTGCTCACGCGTGCGTGTTTTTGTCAAGAGTGATTTTGTCTGCATCGCGTAGGAGTCGCGGTGATCCTGTCTTCGGTTTTGAAGGGTCTCATGGATGTATACCTGGATCTTTATTTACTGAGCCCATTCCAACCTCAGGCGACAGCCGATCGGCGCTGTGTCACGGGCATCTGGTAGACCCTGGCTATGACTTTCTTGGCGGTGGTCGAGGGTGAGGCCGGCGGATGGCGCATCGATCGGGACGCGCTGACAGACGCGATCCGTGACCGGTGGTCTGAGGTCGAGATCCACTCGGTGCACCGCAGTGAAGCGCGCAGCCTCGTATGGCAATTTGAGACGGGGAACGGTCCAGGGGAGGCATATCTGCACGAAGACGGGACCTGCCTGTACATGGACGTCTGGGAGGAAGACGCGATCTGGCTGGCGATCGTCTTCCGCAGGCTGGCACCCATGGACCTTGACCTGGTGTTCTGCGATGAGGGTTACACCTTCGACGTTTGTCTGCGGGCTGGGACGACCGAGGCCGAATTGACGGACCTGGTAAATGCTGCGGGTTGATCTCAGCACGTGGCAGCGAGCTGGAGGACCAGGACGGCTTGGACAAGGCTCGTGGTCCGGGTCGTCGAGCAGCGGAGTTTAACGGCGCCCACCACCAGCTCGGCCTCATCCACGCCGAAGCCGAACGCCGCAACATCACCGTCCACATCCTGCTCGACTTCGTCCACGTCGCGGAGTACGTCTGGGCCGCCGCACACGCCTTCCACACCCCGGCAACCGCGAGGCCGAGACATGGGCCGCCGACCATCTCACCACGATCCTCGCAGGCCAAGCCCTCCGCGCCGCCGACGAGATGCTGACCCAGGCCGACCGTGAACGCCTGCCCGGCTCACGCCGCCAGGCCGTCACCGCATGCCACCGCTACCTCACCGGCCACCTCGACCAGCTCCACAACGACACCGCACTCGAAGCCGGCTGGCCCATCGCCACCGGCGCCATCGAAGGCACCTGCCGCCACCTCATCGGCGACCGCCTCGACATCACCGGCGCCCGCTGGAGACTCGAAGGAGCCGAAGCCGTCCTCCGCCTCCGCGCCCTCACCGCCAACAACGACCTCGACGCCTACTGGACCTTCCACACCCAGCGCGAACACCAGCGGCTCTACCCCAGCCCCGACCAGGCCGGACACACACCGACCGCCTGATCCACGACCTTCACTTCAAAGAGCCGCACCCGTCGCCAATTGAGCGGGTTGAGAACACTGCTACGGACCGGCTCGCTGAACACCAGGTCGACAAACCCCTGATCGACTGCGGCGGCAGAAGCCCCGGGAACGGTCAGGGCGTTGAGGACCATGGCACAGAAGCGCAGAACTACCTCCACGGGAACACGCTGCAACTGTCGCATGGTGTAGTCAGCAGTCAACGGTGCCCCGAAGATCTCATCCGGCGTGAGGAAAGCCGCAGCCAAACCGATCGGTGCCGGTTCCGCTCAAGCGGTTCGGGCGGAAGCGGACCGCGATTGCGGGCATGCCCGAGACCTACCGGGTCGGCCGCGTTCGGGCAGTGGTGACGGGCCGCTGCCCGAACCTGCGAGCGGGGTCGTGGACGACCGCGTTCAGCAGGCAGCGGTGACGGAGTCGGTCCGCAGGGGCGCGGCCGTCTTCGCGGTGATCTCGTCGAGGGTGATGCCGGGTGCGGTCTCGACGACGGCAAGGCCGTCGGGTGTGATGTCGAGGACGCCGAGGTCGGTGATGACGCGGTGGACGCACCGTTCGCCGGTGAGCGGCAGGGTGCACTCGGTCAGGATCTTCGGGCTGCCGTCGTTGGCGGTGTGCTCCATCAGGACGATGACGCGGCGGGCGCCGTGTACCAGGTCCATCGCTCCGCCCATGCCCTTGACCATCTTTCCGGGGATCATCCAGTTGGCCAGGTCACCGCGTTCAGACACCTGCATGGCGCCCAGCACCGCGGTGCCGATGTGACCGCCGCGGATCATGCCGAAGGACAGGGCCGAGTCGAAGAAGGACGCGCCGGGCACGACGGTGACCGTTTCCTTGCCCGCGTTGATGAGATCCGGGTCGACCTCGTCGGCGGTCGGATAGCGGCCGGTGCCCAGGATGCCGTTCTCGGAGTGCAGCACCACCTGCACGCCGGGCGGGAGGTGGCCGGGGATGAGGGTGGGCAGGCCGATGCCCAGGTTGACGTAGGAGCCGTCGGTGAGTTCGGCGGCGGCGCGGGCGGCCATCTGGTCGCGGGTCCAGCCCCGGGGCGTGTCCATCGTCGGGCTCATGCTCGTACCGTCCTCTTCTCGATCTGCTTGTCGGCGGCCTGAGCGGGGGTGAGCTCCACGATCCGCTGGACGAAGACGCCGGGGAGGTGGACGGCGTCGGGGCTCAGCTCGCCCGGTTCCACGAGCTCTTCGACCTCGGCGATCGTGATCCGGCCAGCCATCGCCGCGAGCGGGTTGAAGTTGGCCGCGGCGCGGCGGAAGACCAGGTTGCCGTGCCGGTCCCCCCGCCAGGCCCGGACGAGGGCGAAGTCGGTGGTGATGGCGTGCTCCAGGACGTGCGGTCGGCCGTGGAAGTCGCGTGTCTCCTTGGGCGGGGAGGCCACGGCGACCGAGCCGTCCGCCGCGTACCTCCACGGCAGACCGCCGTTGGCGACCTGGGTGCCCACACCGGCCGGGGTGTAGAACGCGGGGATGCCCGCGCCGCCGGCGCGCAGCCGTTCGGCCAGTGTGCCCTGCGGCACCAGTTCCACCTCCAGCTCGCCCGACAGGTACTGGCGGGCGAACTCCTTGTTCTCGCCCACGTAACTGCCCGTCACGCGGGGGATCCGGCCGGCGGCGAGCAGCACGCCCAGCCCGCGGCCGTCCACGCCGCAGTTGTTCGACACGACCTGCAGGCCGGTGGCGCCCTGTTCGTGCAGGGCCCGGATCACCACTTCGGGGATGCCGCTGAGGCCGAAGCCGCCGACGGCCAGTGACGCGCCGTCGGGAATGTCGGCGACCGCCTCGGCGGCGTTCGTGCTGACCTTGTTCACTGAGCGACCTTTCAGCCGGGGAGTACGGATGACCAGCCGCCGTCGACGACGAGGTTGGCGCCGGTGATGTACGAGGCCTCGTCGGAGGCGAGGAAGACGGCGGCGCCCACGACCTCGTCGGGGAGGCCGACGCGGCCGAGGGGGATGTGGCGGGCGATGGTGCACATGGGGTGATCGGCGGCGAGCAGGTCACCGCGCGAGCCCTCGGTGTCGACCATCCCGGGGCTGACGCAGTTGGCCCGGATGCCGTGCGGGGCGCCTTCGGCGGCGAGTTGGCGGGTCAGGGCGATCACGGCGCCCTTGGAGGCGGAGTGCGCCGAGCGCTGGTTGGTCAGCGAGCCGGTCAGTCCGGCCGTCGAGCCGACGGTGAGGACGCAGCCGCGGCTGCGCACCAGGTGCGGCCAGGCGCCGTGCGCGGCCAGCCATACTGAGTCCAGCTCCGTGCGCAGGGTGAAGGTGAAGTCCTCGTACGGCTGGGTGTCCACGGCTCCGAAACGGACGGCGCCGGCGTTGGCGTAGAGGATGTCGATCCCGCCGAAGGCGTCCACAGCCTCCTGCACCCACGCGCGGACGGACGCCTCGTCCGTGACGTCCAGCGGGCCTGGAGTCAGGGCCGTGCCGCCCGCCTCCCCCACGAGCCGCTGAGTCTCCAGCGCCTCCTCGTGCAGCAGGTCTCCGCCGACGACGATCGCGCCCTCGGCCGCGAAGCGCAGCGCCGCCGCCCGGCCCTGGCCACGGGCGGTGCCGGAGATCAGGGCCACCTTGCCTTCGAGGCGTCTCATGACGCCTCCGGGCGCAACGCGTCGGCGATGGACTTCACGCCGCCGTGCGCGGTGAGTCCGCCGTCGACCGGGATCTCGGCGCCGGTGATGAAGGAGGACTCGTCGGACAGGAGGAAGACCACGAGCGGGGCGACCTCGTCCACCGTGCCGGTGCGGCCGAGCGGGGTCTCGCGGATGTTCGCCTCGCGGAAGGCGGGGGCGGCGGAGGCGGTCATCTCGGTCTCGATGAAGCCGGGGTGGATCGTGTTGACGCGGATGCCGCGCGGGCCCAGCTCCGTGGCCGCGGTCTTCGACAGGCCGCGCAGTGCCCATTTGCTGGTCGTGTAGGCGACCGGGTAGTGGCCGGTGAGCGCGGCGGTGGAGCCGACGTTGACGATGGACGAGCCGGGCGGCACGCGCCGCGTCAGCGGCGTCAGGTGCTGGATGGCAAGGAGCGGGCCGGTGACGTTGACGGTGTGGACGCGGGCGAAGTCGTCGGGGGTCACTTCGCCGAGGCGGGCACGCCAGGTGATGCCCGCGTTGTTGACCAGACCGTGCACCCGGTCATACGACTCCCGCAGTTCGGCGGCCAGCTCCGCCCAGTGCTCCTCGTCGGTGACGTCGAGTTGGCGGCAGCCGGGGGCCTCGGTGACGTCGGTGGCGATGACGCGGGCGCCCTCGCGGGTCAGGGCCTCGGCCTCGGCGGCGCCCTGGCCGCGCGCGGCGCCGGTGACGACGACGACCTTGCCGAGGAGTCTCTTGGGGTGCAGGTCGTTCACGGCCGTTCCCGGGTGCGGCGGCGGGCGGTCGGCAGGGGCTCCGGATTCCTCCCCGCGACCACGGTGTTGGAGACGGTCCCGATGCCCTCCACGGTGAGGGTGACGGTGTCGCCCGGCTTCAGCGGGGGCGGGGACTGCTCGCCCCGGACGCCCCACAGCTCGGCGAGGCAGCCGCCGTTGCCGCAGGTGCCGGAGCCGAGCACGTCGCCGGGGCGGACGACGGTGCCACGCGAGGCGTAGGCGACCATCTCCTCGAAGGTCCAGCTCATGTTGGACAGCAGGTCCTTGCCGATGACCTCGCCGTTCACCGACGCGGTCAGCGCCAGGCGCAGAAAGCCGTCGGTGTCCCGGTACGGCTCCAGTTCGTCGGCGGTGACCAGGTACGGGCCGAGGGTGGTGGCCGTGTCCTTGCCCTTGCACGGGCCGAGGCGGACCTGCATCTCGCGGGACTGCAGGTCGCGGGCCGACCAGTCGTTGAAGACCGTGTAGCCGATGATGTGGTCCCGTGCCTGTTCCGGCGTCAGGTCCCGCCCTTCGCGGCCGATGACGGCGGCGACCTCCAGCTCGAAGTCGAGGACTTCGCTGCCCGGCGGCACCGGGACGTCGTCGTGGGCGCCGATGACGGCGTACGGGTTGGTGAAGTAGAACGTCGGGGCGTCGTACCAGGCTTCGGGCGCCCCGCCGACGCCGTCCATGGACCGCCGTACCCCTTCGACGTGCTCCTCGAAGGTGACGAAGTCCCGCACGGTGGGCGGCTGAAGCGGTGGCAGCAGCCGCACCTCGGACACGTGAGGGCCCGGCGGGACGTCGAGCGTGGCGGCGCCGGCGCGCAGGAGTGCGTCGAGTCCGTCGCCGCCGCTGATCAGCTCCGTGAGCGAGCGCGCCCCGGGAACCGGGTGGAGGGTGCCGTCCTCCTCCACGACGGCGACCCTGCGCTGGTGTCGGTGTTCATAGGTGGCGAAACGCATGCACGGCTCCAGGCTCTGGCGGTCTTCGACAGCGGTGGGAAGCGGGGACGCGGCAAGGGCGTCAGGGCGGTGACAGGGCCACCGCGTCCCCGCGGTTCGAGGCGTCAGACCGGCGGGGCGACGAAGCAGCCGCGGTCGACGTCGTTGAACGACTCCTTGGCGATCAGCTCGTTCATCGGGTTCGCCGTGCCCCACTGGTCGGCGACCCCGGGCTGGGAGAAGTCGTAGACGTGGGGGTGCCAGGTGTCCTCGTCCAGCAGCTCCAGTTCCGTCGTGTATTCGACGGTGTTGCCGTGCGGGTCGAGGAAGTAGGTGAAGGTGTTGTCGCCCGCCAGGTGCCGGCCGGGCCCCCAGACCTTCTGGAAGCCGGCGCGGATCACGCGGCCGGAGCCGCGCATGTACTCGTCGATGCCGCGCATCTCGAAGGAGACGTGGTGCAGGGCGGTGTGCGGCCCTTGGGCGATGGCCATGGAGTGGTGCTGGTTGCTGATGCGCATGAAGTGCATCGCCTCGCCCATCTTCGGATGCATCAGCGTGTCGGAGAGCCGGAATCCGAGGTGACGCTCGTACCACTCCCGAGTGCGGTTCAGATCCGGGGAGTTGAGGACGACGTGCGACAGCTTGACCGGGATGGCCTCCTTCTCCTCGATCTTGCGGTGCTGCCGGACGTTGACGTCCGCGGAGACCTCGATGGTGCGTCCGTCGACGTCGAAGAACCGGAAGCCGTACCCGCCTCCGGGGGTGTCGACCTTGCCCGGCTGGGAGATCAACTGCACTCCTCCGGCGAGGAGTTGCTCGGCGAGGGTGTCCACGTCCGCCGCGCTCGCGGCGCCGTACGAGACGAGGTCGAGGCGCTTCTCCTCGGCCTTGCGCAGCCGTACCACGTACTGCTCGGGGCTGCCTTCGGCGGCGAGGAAGGAGATGCCGGAGTCCTCGGCGACCTTGGTCAGGCCCCAGACGTCGGCGTAGAAGTCGAGTTGCTTGTCGTAGTCGGGCACGGCGAGGTCGACGTGCCGGAGATGGGTGAGCAGGCGTGCGCTCATGATGGGTTTTCCTCCTGCGGGGGGTCAGGTGAGGCGCAGCAGCGTTGCGGCGTTGCCGCCGCGCACGGCGTGGAAGTCGTCGTCGGGCAGGCGGGCGGCGCGCAGTGCGCCGACGGGGTCCTCGGTGCCCATATCGAAGGGGAAGTCGGAGCCGAGCAGCACACGGTCCGGGCCGGCCGCGCCGATCAGTGCCCGCAGTACCTGCGGGTCGTGGACCAGTGAGTCGAAGTACAGGCGCTTGAGGTAGCTGCTGGGCAGGTGGGCGCAGCCCGCGCCCGCGTCGGAACGGGCCGACCAGGCGTGGTCGGAGCGGCCGATGTGGGTGGGCAGATAGCCGCCCCCGTGCGCGGCGATGACCTTCAGCTCCGGATGCCGGTCCAGCACCCCGGAGAAGATCAGGTGCGAGAGCGCGACGGCGTTTTCGGTGGGCTGGCCGACGGTGTTGGACAGGTACCACTGGTCGAGGCGTTCGTCGAGCGTGCAGCCGAAGGGGTGCAGGAAGAGGATCGCTCCCGTTTCCTCGGCCCGGGTCCAGAAGGGTTCGTAGGCGGGGTCCGACAGCTCCCGGCCAGGCGCGTGCGAGGAGATTTCGACACCCAACAGGCCCATACTCACGGCGAGGTCGAGCGCGCGCACCGCCGATTCCGGGTGCTGCAGGGGGACGAGGCCCAGACCGTGCAGCCGGCCGGGCACCTGGGCGCAGTGGGCGACCGTCGCCTCGTTGGCCAGGCGGTACACCTTCTCCGCCGTCTCCTCGTCCGCCCAGTAGTGGTAGTGCGAGGGCGACGGGCTGACCAGCTGGACGTCCACGCCCTGCGCGTCCATCGCGGCCAGTCGTACGGCGACGTCCGTCAGCCTCGGGATGCGTTCGGCGACCATGGGGCCGGTGACGGCGAGGGCCGCGGGCCCGTTGCGACGGGCATCGAGGGCCTTGGCCTGTGCCAGGCCCGGCAGGCCGGCCACCAGGGCATCGACCTCGGGGATCAGGACGTGCGCGTGGACGTCGACCGTCGGGGAAGTGTGCGCGTCCGTGCTCGACGAGGGGCGGCTCCCGGCGGTAGCCGGGGGCTGGGTGCCTCCTCCGATGACCAGTGCTCTCTGGCCTTCCATCGCCAACTCCTTTGTTGGGCGGATTACTTGACGGCGACCGGGTTGACGGGGGAGCCGACGGCTCCGGTGATGGGCAGGGGCGCGGCGGTGAGCCAGAACTCGTACACGCCGTCGGAGGCGCAGTCGTCCGCGAGGGCGTCGGGGTCCCATATCTCGCCGATCAGCAGGCCCATGTGGGGGATGACGACCTGGTGCAGCGGCTGGAAGGCGCGGTCGAACTCGTTCGGCCGTACCTCGAAGCCCCAGGTGTCGGTGGCGATGGCGGCGATCTCGCTCGTGTGCAGCCAGCCGGCGGTGGTGAAGGACAGGCCGGGAGAGTCGCCGCCCGCATAGTCGCCCCAGCCCTCGCGGCGGGCGCGCGCCAGCTGCCCGGTCCGGACGACGACGATGTCCCCGCGGCCGACGGCCACGCCGTGCGCCTCGGCCGTCGCGGTCAGGTGTTCCTCGGTGATCGCGAAACCGTCCGGCAGCTCTCCGCGTTCACCGCCGATCACCCGGCCGACATCGAGGAGGACTCCGCGCCCGGCGACGTACGGGGCCATGTGCTCGATGCCGGTGACGAGGTCGCCGTCGGAGGTGACGACCTTCTCCGCCGCCCGACCGTTCCATGCCTTGCCATGGTCGAAGATGTGCCCGAGCCCGTCCCACTGGGTGGAGCACTGCAGCGGCATCGCGATCACGTCGTCGGCGCCGCCGAAGCCGTGCGGCATGCCCTGGTTGCCGAGGGCCGCGTCCGTTCCCGTGGCCAGCATGGTGTGGACGGGGTTGGTGCGGCGGCGCCAGCCCTTCTGCGGGCCGTCCATGTCGAACGGCTGCGACAACGAGAAACTCACGCCCCGGCGGACCAGTGCCGCACCCTCGCGTCGCTTGGCTTCGTCGAGGAAGTTCAGCGTGCCGAGCACGTCGTCCTCGCCCCAACGCCCCCAGTTGGAATACCGCTTGGCGGCCTCGTTGATCGCGCCCTCGGCGTCCGTGGGGTCGAGCGGGGCCGTCACGACGCGGTCCTGTCGGCGACACAGCGGGTGCGCTGCGCGCCCAGACCCGTGATGGAGCCCTCCATGACGTCGCCGTCGCGCAACAGCCGTCCCCAGTACATGCCGTTGCCGGCCGGGCTACCGGTCAGCACCAGGTCGCCGGGCAGCAGCCGGGAGGTCTGGGAGATGTAGGACACCAGCCGGGCGATGCCGAAGAGCATGTCCTTGGTGGACTCGTCCTGCATGGTCTCGCCGTTGAGCTTCAGTGTGACCCGCAGGTCGCCCGGGTCGGCGATTGACTCGGCGGGCACGATCCACGGGCCCAGCGGGGTGAAGCCGGAGGCGTTCTTGCTGCGCAGCCAGTCGGTGCCGATGGCCTTCATGTCCCGGCGGAAGACGGTGGCGCGGTCGGTGAGGTCGTTGGCGATTGTGTACCCGGCGACGTACTCCAGGGCCTCCTCGACCGTCACCCGGTAGGCGGGCTTGGCGATGACGGCCGCCAACTCGAGCTCCCAGTCGGGCTGTTCGGCCCAGTCCGGGAGTACGACATCGTCGAAGGGGCCGGTGATTGCGCTCGGCAGGCCGATGAACACATACGGCAGGTCCTCAGCGGCCCGGCGGTCCATGACCGCGGCGACCTCCGCGCGCGCCTCCTCCACGGTGCGCGGGTCGTCGGGCGAGCGGTGGGCGACCTCCAGGTCGATCACGTGCTGCCGGTAGTTGGCGCCGGACTGGAAGACCTGGCGGGGCTCGACCGGTGCGTGCACCCGCAGGCGCTCCGACGGTAGCCAGTCGGCCGTCTCGTCGGCCGCGAGTTCGTGCGGGCGAGGGAGCATCTCGTCCCAGCGGTCGAAGATCGCCCGGGCCGTCAGGGCCGGCTCCCCGAGGGCCGTGCGAAGATCCAGCACGCGCCCCCCGGGGATCACGAGACCGGGGAAAGGCGCCTGGTCAGAGGCGGAGAGAACGCCAAGGGCGAAGGGTCCGGAGAAGGACGCGGGAGCAGCTGCGGGTTTCACGGGAATGTCCTCCAGATTGCGGTGGGACCACTGTCGCCCTCAACGAGTAATCTGGGAAATCGATTCTTTAGATGTTGATCATCCGTGGTGCAAATGCCGCTGCCTGCGGCCTCGCTCTGGAGGCGTCGTGTCCCTCGCCGGCCTCGATCTCAATCTCGTCCTGTCCCTGCGGGCCCTGCTGGAGGAGCGCAACGTCACCCGCGCCGGGCAGCGCGTCGGGCTCAGTCAGCCGGCCATGAGCGCGGCCCTGGCCCGCCTGCGCCGCCACTTCGACGACGACCTGCTCGCGCGCGCCGGCAAACAGTACGAACTGACCGCCCTCGGCCGCGCTCTGCTGGACCGCACCTCCACCGCCTGCGACCTGCTGGAACTAGTCTTCAGCAGCAGGGCCGACTTCGCCCCGGGCAGCGAGGAGCACGAGTTCACCCTGCTTGGCTCCGACTACGCAGTCGCCGTGTTCGGCGCCGAGCTCGCCCGGACCGTGCACGCCGAGGCCCCGGGGGTACGGCTGCGCTTCCAGCGGACGCCCCTCGACTTCATGGAGGACACCGCAGCGCAACTCAGCACGGCCGACGGGCTTCTGATGCCGCACGGCATCATCAGCGGTTTCCCCGCCGTCGACCTGTTCACCGACCGCTGGGCCTTCCTGGTGGCCGAGACCAACGACGAGATCGGCGACCAGCTGACCATGGACGACCTGGCACGGCTGCCCTGGGTCATCTACCAGCGCGCCTACGACTCTCCGGCCGCCCGGCAGCTGAGCATGCTCGGTGTCGATCCCCGCGTGGAGATCTCCGTCGACAGCTTCCAGTCGCTGCCCTTCCTGGTCGCCGGGACCCGCCGGATCGCCCTGGTACAGCAGCGCCTGGCCGAGCTGCTGCGCGGCGTGGCCGCCGTACGCCTCATGGAACCGCCCTACGGGGCGGTGCCTCTCCAAGAGGCACTGTGGTGGCACCCGGTGCACACCCACGACGCGGCCCACATCTGGCTGCGCGAGACCGCGGCCCGCGTGGGAGCGCAGCTGGCCGCTTCCGATCCCGGCCGTAGCGCCACGGTCGCACCGAGATAGCGGGCTCCTACAGGTGCCCAGCATCCAAGGCCCGGACGAAGCTGGTGGTGGCCAGGGGGAGGTGTCCCTCGGCAAGGCCTGCATGCCGGCGAGGTAGAGCGAGGTGTGGAACATTGCGGCGCCGTTGATGACGACCTGGGCGAGAGCGGCCAGGGTGGTCTGGACGGCAACCACCGCGGTGGCCGCGATCGGGAGGGCGATGCGGCCGGTGATGGCCAGGGCGGCGAGCGTGGCCCAGGTGCACAGCAGGAAGTGTCGTCTAAAACTGACGATCACCGTTGACACCTGGGTCTCCGATCGCTATGGAGATCCGCATGCCGAAGTCCGCTCCCACCACTCCGCCGCTTGACCGTGAGTCCAA
Source organism: Streptomyces scabichelini (assembly GCF_011045015.1). Lineage (GTDB taxonomy): Bacteria > Actinomycetota > Actinomycetes > Streptomycetales > Streptomycetaceae > Streptomyces > Streptomyces scabichelini. Next base: position 18,310 of record NZ_JAAKZY010000039.1, read on the forward strand.
GCGGCGCCTGGCGGTGATACGCCACGTCGAAGAGGTCACCGGGAACGTCTCGCGATGTCCTGTCGGTACTTCGGGATCAGCCGGCAGGCGGAGTGCACCGTGCCGGAGTTCGGGCCCGAGTACGCCGACCTGCACGCCGACTGTCGCCAGACCAAGGACGTGCCGTTGATCCACAGCGGCGGCATCCTGCTCGTGCGCCGGTGCAGATGCGGGTGTCACCGAGGCAAGTAGTCCCCCGCACAGCACTGAGCCCCCGTCACGCGACGGCCGCTCAGCGGCTCGACGGGGTCACGTCGCGGCCGTCGGCGTCCACCCACGTGAGCCGGTCCGTGACGTCCGGCGAGGCGCTGGCGGACACCTGCTTGACCCGCACCTGCCCGAGCACGTCAGGCGCCAGCAGCATGCGGGCAATGGAGCGCTGCGCCTCCACGGGCGTGGCATCCCAGCGCTTCTCCACGTCGGGCCCGTAGCCGAACAGGGCGGCCAGCGGCGACGGGCCGGGCGTCAGCTCCATCTCGCCATTCTCCAGCTCACGGATCTCGCCGGACAGCCTCTCGATCTTGCGGCCGATGAGCCGCGCCTCGCCCGGGGTCTCCACGTCCTCGGCCTCGAACGCCTCCAACTGGCTCCGCTTCAGGATCAGTTCAGCCTGCACGGTAACCAGCTTCGCGCCGAGGTATGCGAACACCACCGTGCGGAGCAGGCAGTCCGTCTTCTCCTTGTTGATGCGGGTGCAGCCCCGGCCATGGCACTGGTAGGCCGGGGGCTGGGGAGTACCGGCCGCCTTGCGGTAGGTGACGGTCATGGGGGCGTCACAGACGTCGCACACCAGCGTGCCGCTGAAGGCGTGCCGGGCACCGCCCGAGAAGTTCGTGCGCCGGTCGCCGTCCTTGAAAATGCCCTCCACCTCGTGGAACACCTTGACGAACTCCGCCACGCTGACGGGCTTGCCGTCGTACGAGGCGCCTTCAAAGTCAGCGACGACCGGCCACGACGCGGGCAGCTCCTTGCCCTTGTGGGTGCGCTTGCCGATGTAGGCGACGCGCTGCGCCATGCCGCGCATGGTCCGCGCGTTCAGCGGCTTGCCCTGGCGGCCGACGAGGCCGCGCGCCTTGAAGTCCCGCTCGATGGCGGCCATGGAGTGCCCGGCCCGGATGCGGAAGAACAGCTCGATGACGGCCTGCGCCTCGTTGGGCTTGGGTCTCTGCTCGGTGGGGCGCATGACCCGGCGGCCACTGGCGTCCCGAACACGCTCGTAGCCGCGCTCGCAGCCGAAGGGGCATACGCCGTGGCCCCTGGCTCCGCCGGGATGGTTGAGGTTGGTCTTCACGCCGCGCGTCACCCTCTTGTGGGTCTTGTAGCTCTCGTACTCAGAGTCGACCGCGTCCAGCAGCAGCGTCCGCCGGTCGTTGCCGTTGCGGGGGTCGAGGATGCGCTCGTGGGTCTGCACGTAGAAGCGCACGCCCTTCTCCTCGCACAGGTCGAGCAGCGTCACCCACTCGCCGGTCTTCCGGCTGCCGCGCGAGGACTCCCACAGCCACAGCAGGTCGGCGCCGAACCGGTTGTTGCGCAGGTCGGCGAGCAGCCGCTCGAAGTCGTCGCGGGCCTTCTTAGCGTACCGACTGGCAGAGCCGATGTCCTTGTAGGGCTTGCCGAGGGTGACGCCGAGGTCGGCGGCCGTCTCGGAGTGCTCCGCGTGCTGCTGCTCGGGGCTGCGCTCGGTGCCCGACTTGTCGACGCTGACGCGGAGGTACTCGCGGGCGGTGAGCGCTGCTGTGGCGGTGGTCATCGGTCCTCCCCTGGGTCACTGAGCCCTTTCAGCACGGCCACTGATCGGGTGACGACGCCGACGTCCGCAACAGACAAGGCTCCTGTGCCGTTGAGGGAGGTGTTCGACGTCTCAACTCATCGGCGCAGGAGCCCTATTGCTTCCCTATCCTGCCGCACTCGACCTGCCGCATGCCCTGGTCGAGTGGGTCACCCTGCTCATCGTCACCCGGGAGGGTGACCGCCGCTGCAAGCTCCGCCGCACCAGCGTGCGCTGGTCGGCCTGGTGTACCTCCGCCGACATGACACCCTCGCCAAGCTCGCGGTCGGCTTCGGTATTTCTGTCGGCGCCGCCCACGCCTACGTAGCAGCCGTCGTCGACCTGCTGGCCAACCGCGCGCCCGGCCTGCTGCGCGCCCTGCGCGAGGCCGATCCCGACTTCGTCCTGCTGGACAGCACTCTCGCGGAGTGCGACCGGGTCAGCGACAGCCGAGCCGACTTCTCCCACAAACACCGCCGACACGGGGTGAACGTGCAGGTCGTGACCGACCCGGCCGGGCGACTGCTGTGGATCTCGCCTGCGCTGCCCGGCCGCACACACGACCTCACTGCGACCCGAACCCACCGGATCATCCGGATCTGCGAGCGCCAAGGCGTCCCGGTCCTCGCCGACCGCGCCTACATCGGGGCCAGCTCGTGGGTGACGACAGCCCTCAGACGTCCGCCGGGCAGTGCCCACCCAACAGAGCCTCAACCGTGCGCTGTCCTCAGCCCGGGCACCGGTCGAGCGCGGCATCGCGCGGCTGAAGGCATGGGGGATCTTCCACAGAACTCGGTGCAGCCCGAATCGAATGACGTCAATCGCCTCCGCCGTCCTCACCCTGGAGCGGCAACGCTGAAAACGCCCACTTCCTGTACCCCTTCCAAGGTAGCGCTTAGAACGGGGTTTTAGCGTGTACGGGGCGATGTGGGCGGCGGCGCTGGTGGCCGCCGCGTTCACCGCGCCGAGTGTGCGCGCCGCCCTGGACACCGCGCTGACGGTGATTCCGGCGAGCAGCCGCCTGGCCCGCACCGTACGCCGGGTGCACTCACTCCACGCCTCCCGGCTGACCTGGGAGGAGACGCTCACCACGCTCGCCGAGGAGACGTCCGGGCTCGGCTGGATCCACACCGTCCCGAACGCCGCGGTTCTGACGGCCGGACTCCTGTACGGCGACGGGGACTTCACCCGCACCATCGCCCTGACCGTACGCGGCGGCCTCGACACCGACTCGAACGGCGCGACCGCGGGCTCCGTGGCGGGCGTCCTGAACGGAGCCACCGCGATCCCGGCCCAGTGGAAGGACCCCCTGGAGGACACGGTGCGCAGCGCGGTGTTCGGCTTCGACGGCGTACGCATCAGCGAACTGGCCGAACGGACACTGCGCTTGACGCAGACGAAGCCGAAGACGAAGACGGAGCCGTGAACGCTTCACGGCTCAGCTCCATGTCGTGGCCTCGTTAGGCTTTCCCAATGACCACTCTTGACTACGCCGCATACATCGCCGGCCTCCCCCGCGTCCTGGCCGGTGCCGCCGCGCTCATCCGTGACGGCGCGGGCCGGGTTCTGCTCGTCGAGCCCAACTACCGCGAGGGATGGGCGTTGCCCGGGGGAACCGTCGAGTCCGATGCCGGTGAGACTCCGCGGCAGGGGGCCCACCGGGAGACCGTGGAGGAGATCGGCCTCGATGTGGAGCTCGGCCGGCTGCTCGCGGTGGACTGGGTGCCGGGTGCGGCGCGGCCTCCGATCGTGGCGTACCTGTACGACGGCGGTGTCCTGGAAGAGGACCAGTTCAAGGCGATCCGGCTCCAGGAGGAGGAACTGCTGTCCTGGCGCCTCGTTTCCCCCGAGGAGTTCGGCGAGTATCTGCCGGGCGCGCTGGGGCGGCGGGTGCTGGCCGCGCTGGACGTTCTGGCGGACGGTTCGGGGGCGGTGGAGCTGGAGAACGGTCACCGGGTGGCCTGACTGACGGATACTGACCGTTTCGGCCAACCAACTAACTGAAAATCGCCCCCAGTTGTCACTCCAGCCTCTATTCTAACTTTCAAGTGTGCACGGGCGATCCTGCCGGCACGCCTCGTCCCAGAGCTGGGGCACTCCTGCGCATGCCCCGAGAACAGGCAGCTGAGGTCATGGATCCACTGGGCCCAGACGATCCCGAGGAGCTAGGTCCCTACCGCCTCCTGGCGCGGCTCGGCGCAGGGGGCATGGGCCAGGTCTATCTGGCCGCCTCCTCGCACGGACGCGCGGTCGCGGTCAAGGTCATCCGCCCCGAGAAGCTTGCGGACCGGACCTTCCGTATCCGCTTCCGTCGGGAGGTGGCGGCCGCGCAAGCGGTCGGCGGCAGATACACGGTGCCCTTGGTGGACGCCGATCCGGATGCCGCGACGCCCTGGCTGGCCACCCCCTACATACCCGGTCCGACCCTGGAAGAGGCGGTCGCCGAGCATGGGCCGCTACCGGTGCCGTCGGTGCTGGTGCTGGGAGCCTGCGCAGCTCAGGCGCTGCTCGACGTGCACTCCGCGGGACTGGTGCACCGCGACCTCAAACCGTCCAATGTGCTGCTCGCCGCCGACGGTCCGCGCGTCATCGACTTCGGCATCGTCCGGGCGAACGACGGCTATGACCTCACCAACGCCGGAACCATTTTCGGGTCCCTCGAGTACATGTGCCCCGAGCAGGCCACCGGTGCTCCGACCGGGCCGGCCGGGGACGTCTTCTCCCTCGGTTCGGTGCTCACGTACGCCGCTTCCGGTCACGCCCCGTTCATCGGTTTCGCGGCGGCCACCCTTCTCTACCAGGTGGTGCACGACGCGCCCGACCTGACGGGCGTACCCAAGCCGTTGGACGAGATCATCAGCCTGTGTCTCCCCAAGGATCCACGTCTTCGGATCACCGCGGACCGGTTGTACGCGGCCTGTGCGCCCGGTGGCGTGGAGCAGACGCTGGAGCGCGGCTGGCTGCCCGCGCCGGTGGCGTCGTCGATCGCCCGCCGCACGGCGGCCTTGAGGGCTCTGGACACCCCGTCGCGCAGCCGATCGCGCGACCGGGTCCCGGTCTCCGCCGTCCGGGGCGGCTCGGCTCCGCGCGCGTACGGCCGGTATGGGGCGCCCGCCACCCCGGCGTCGCCGCCGACAGGCCACTCCTACGGCTCCGGCCACGCGTCCGAGGTGCCCGCCGTCCCCCAGCCCTGCGGGCCGGAACCCTCCGCCTCCCCCGTGCATCGCCGAGCCCCTGCGCGACGTGGCCTCTCCCGGCGCGCGATTCTCGCCGCGTCAGCGGGCACCACCGCCGTCGTCGTCAGCACCACCCTGCTGATCACCCGAGGAGACAAGGCGGACAAGCAGGCCGTGGAACCGCTCGGCCCGGCTCCGCGACCGCTCTGGACGTACCGCAGCGATCCGCTCGTTCAGGCACCCCCTGTGTTCCGGGGCGGAACGGCACTGGTCAAGACCCGCCCGGGCAACATGGTCGCCCTCGACCTCAAGGACGGAACCCGGCCCAAGTGGGTCTACCAGGGCATCAGCCAGTCGCCCACCCCGGTCGTTTTCGCCCGCGGCGCCGCGGTCGCGCTGGGCGAGGGCGCGACGGTGATCGGTGTCGACCCGGACAAGGGCACGGAGCGTTTCACGTTCGACTTCGGAGCGGATTTCCGGTTCGACACGCTGTTCGGCAGGATCAGTGACCGTGTCGTCACCGTCTTCGGTCTCCGGCTCCAGCGCCGGTCCGATGAGCAGGGCGTCGCGACGTCCACGAACACGGTCTTCGGCATCGACCTCAAGGCCGGCCGGGCCGACATCACGCCCATCAGCCCCGAGGACGTCGGTATCCCGCTGGAACCGGTCGTCTCCCCCGGCAATTTCATCTATGCCGACGGGTTTCGCAATGTGACGGCCCGGGACACCGACAGCAGCGACAGCCCTGTCCGGTGGAGGCATCCCGTCGGCTACGATCTCCGGCCGGGTCTGGCAGTGCTGGGCCAAACGGTCTTCGCCGTCGGCCGGGAACTCATGGCGCTTCACCTCGCCACCGGGGGAACCCGCTGGAATGTGCGCGCCGAACGCGGCCAGTTCGCCTCCCTCGGCGTCGCCGGCAACACGGTCTACGCCACCGGCACGGCCCCCTCCGGCGTGTACGCCTTCAACGCGGCGAACGGCAACAAGCGCTGGTTCTGCCCGACCCCACGCCTCAACACCGACCACCCGATCGTCGCCACCCCCCGTGAGGTCTACGTCCCGGCCTTCCAGAACGGCAACGGCTTCTACGCGATCGACGCCGCTCGGGGCAAGCTCCTGTGGAACTTCACCGACGGCCTGGAGACCGGCGTCCACGACTGGCAGCTCGCCAGCGACGGCGCCGGGCACCTGGTGGCCCACCATTTCGACCGGACGTACGGGGTGCCGACTCCCTGACGAGACCTGTTTCCCCTGCCAAGACCTATTTCCGCTGGCTCGGATCGGACGGGGGTCCTTACCCTCGCCACATGGACAAGCCTCTCGTCGCGATTCTCAGCGGGGCCGGTATCAGCACCGACTCCGGCATCCCCGACTACCGCGGCCCGAACGGGCTGTGGCAGCGGGATCCGGAAGCGCAGAAGCTCGTGACGTACGAGTACTACATGGGTGATCCGGAGATCCGACGGCGGTCGTGGCAGATGCGGCGCAAGAACCGGACGCTGCTGGCCGAGCCGAACGCCGCCCACCGGGCGGTGGCCGATCTTGAGCGGACCGGGGTGCCGGTGCGGGTGATCACGCAGAACGTGGACGGGCTGCACCAGCTGGCCGGGATGCCGGCCAGGAAGGTGCTCGAACTGCACGGCACCGCACGGACCGTGGTGTGTACGGGCTGTCAGGCGAAGGCCCCGATGGAGGACGCCCTGGCGCGGGTCGCGGCGGGCGAGGAGGATCCGCCGTGCCTGGAGTGCGGCGGGATCCTGAAGTCGGCGACGGTGATGTTCGGCGAGCGGCTCGACCCCGCGGTCCTCGGTGAGGCGATCGCCATCACCAAGGCCTGCCAGGTGTTCATCGCCGTCGGCACCAGCCTCCAGGTGCAGCCCGCCGCCGGTCTCGCCGGTCTCGCCGCCGAGCACGGGGCGCGGCTGGTCATCGTCAACGCCGAGCCGACGCCGTACGACGACCAGGCCGACGAGGTCGTACGGGAGCCGATCGGGACGGCCCTGCCGGAGCTGCTGCGCAAGATCGCCGGTTGATCTGCAGGACCTCGGATGGCACAAAGGGCAGCAACAACGTGTCCCTGCATGCGGATCGGTCCGGGCTCAGCGGCCCACTGCGGTTTCCCGGTCGATGCGTGACAGCTTCTCGGGGTTGCGAACGGCGTAGAGCCCGGTGATGAGGCCGCCTTCGAGGCGTACCGCCAGCACGGTGTCGATCTCGCCGCCCGTGCGCAGGATCAGGGCCGGGTGGCCGTTGACCTGGGCCGGCTGCCAGGTCGCGGACGTGAGCCTGCTCAGCACGTCGGCCACCGCTTCGGCGCCCACGACGGGCTCCAGTGCGGCCCGTACGACTCCGCCGCCGTCGGTCAGCAGCACGACGTCCGGAGCGATCATGTCCAGCAGGTGCTGCAACTCGCCCGTTTGGACGGCCTGTTGGAAAGCCGCGAGCGCACTGCGCGTCTGGGCCGGGGAGACGACCTCGCGCGGCCGGCGCGCCGCGACGTGGGCTCGTGCGCGGTGGGCGATCTGCCGGACCGCAGCGGGGGACTTGTCGACGGCCTGTGCGATCTCGTCGTACCCGAGATCGAAGACGTCGCGCAGCACGAACACGGCCCGCTCGGTCGGCGCGAGCGTCTCCAGCACGAGCAGCATCGCCATGGAGACGCTGTCGGCCAACTCGATGTCCTCGGCGACATCGGGCGCGGTGAGCAGGGGTTCGGGCAGCCAGGGGCCGACGTAGGACTCCTTGCGCCGACGCAGCGTACGCAGCCGGGTCAACGCCTGGCGCGTGGTGATGCGGACCAGGAAGGCACGCGGCTCCCGCACCGTGTCGTGGTCGACGTCCGCCCAGAGCAGCCAGGTCTCCTGAAGGACGTCCTCGGCGTCGGCTGCGGAGCCGAGCATCTCGTAGGCGACGGTGAACAACAGGTTGCGATGGGCGACGAACGCCTCGGTGGCGGAGTCCGTCCGCCCGGCGCGAGGGCCCTGCCCGGTCACGCCGGTCGCTCGCTCGGTGCGCTCGTCCATCGTCGGCTCCCGCCTGTCGCGTCTGTGGTTCGTGTCGCGCACAAGACGCCGCCACTCCCTGTCTTGTGACACAGAAGCTCGGTGGTCTACGTCACATCGCCGTGCTGTCACAGGGCCGTGGCGACCTGCGCCTTGTGTGCGTCAGGACGCTGCGCGGACGATCCGCGCGGCACACGATTCCACAAGCGAGGACGTTGTGATGGAACCCCGTATGAACCTGTTCGCCCACGAGATCGGCACCAAGATCGCCAAGCGGATCTTCGCCGTCAGCCAGGTGATCCAGGAGTCACCGCTGCCCAAGCCGACCCAGGAGTTGGTGCAGTTGCGCGCCAGCCAGATCAACGGCTGCGGTTTCTGCGTCGACATCCATGGCAAGGACGCCGCGGCCGCCGGTGAGACCTCGGCCCGGCTGAACCTGGTCGCCGCCTGGCGCCACTCCACCGTGTTCACCGAGGCCGAGCGGGCCGCACTGGCCCTCACCGAGGAAGGCACGCGCCTCATCGCCTACGAGGGTGTCTCCGACGAGACCTGGGGCCAAGTGCGCAAGCACTACGACGACGACCAGGTCATCGCGCTGGTCTCCCTGATCGCCATGATGAACGCGACCAACCGGCTCGGCGTGATCTTCAACAACCAGGGCGGCGCCTACGAGCCCGGCAATCTCGCCACCATCGCCGTCTGATCGCCGTCTGATCGCCATCGATGCCGCCGGGCCGGCCCTGGATCGTTCGACCCGGGCCGGTCCAGCAGCGCGGTCACCTCCACCCCCGCGGGTCTCAAGCCCTTTAAGGACTCGTGTTCGAGCCCGTGCGCTTGACCTCAAGCATGCTTGAGGTCACAGAGTGATCTGCATGAACACTGAAACCGCAGATCTCAAGGCCATCGAACAGGTCGTGGCCACCGTCGAGCGCACTCAGCGCACCAAAGACGCCGAAGGGTTCCTCGACCTGTTCCACCCCGACGCCCTGTGGACGACCGCCCACGGCAAGGTCCTCATCGGCTTGGACGCGATCGCCGAGTTCACCCGCGCCGTTCTGCCCCAGGCAAGCTGGGACGGCGAGGTCACGTACGAGGTGGCCCACACGCAGTTCCTGCGACCCGATGTGGCGGCCGTGAAGGTCCGGCAGGTCTACCACTCGGCAGAGGGCGACTCGGAGGGCGCCCCGCTGTACGTCATGACCAAGCAGCCTGACGGGAGTTGGCGGCTGCACGCCTGCCAGAACACCGAAGTGCAGGACCATTGAGGCTCATCTGTCAGGAGCTCTGAAAGAGGCCCGCACCCCGTTCGAAGTCCAGCAGCCGCTTCTTGCGGTCGAGGCCGCCGCCGTAACCCGTGAGGCTTCCGTTCGCGCCGACCACGCGGTGGCAGGGCACGATGATGCCGACCGGGTTCCTGCCGTTGGCGAGGCCCACCGCGCGGGAGGCCTTCGGGTTGCCGAGGGCGTCGGCGAGTTCGCCGTATGAGCGGGTCTCGCCGTAGGGGATGCGCCGGAGTTGGTCCCAGACCGTGCGCTGGAAAGGTGTGCCGTCGAGGCGCAGGGGCAGGTCGAAATCCTTCAACTCGCCCGCGAAATAGGCCTTCAGCTGGTCGATCGTCTCGCCGAAAGGCGTGTCGTCGGGTACGCCGAAGGTCTCCTCCGGTGGTCGGTGGCGCTGGTCGGTCATGTAGAGGCCGGACAGGACGCCGTCGGTGGCGACGAGCGTGAGGGGTCCGTACGGGCTGTCGATCACGGTGTGCTGTTTGGTGTGCTGTTTCATGAACGTCCTTTACCGGCTCATGCAGGCTTACGGGCTTATACGGGAAGGAAGTTGATCGGGTGGTCGCCGGTCGCCCACAGGTACTGGACGGCGTACGCCCGCCAGGGGCGCCAGGCCGCGGCGCGGGCCGTGAGCGCGGCGGGTGTGGACGGCAGGCCCAACTCCTGTGCGGCGTAGCGGACTCCGAGGTCGGTGGGCAGGAAGGCGTCGGGATCACCGAGGGCACGCATCGCGATGACGTCGACGGTCCACGGCCCGAACCCGGGCAGCGCGAGCAGCCGGGCACGGGTCTCCTCCCAGTCACTCTCGACGCCCAAGTGAAGAGCCCCGTCGGCGAGTTGGCGTACGAGCGTGGTGAAGGTCGTGCGGCGGGTGGCAGGCATCGCGAGGGACTCGGGGTCGAGCGCGGCCAGCGCCTCGGCGGACGGGAAGAGATGGGTGAGGCCGCCCTCGGGATCGTCGACCGCCTCGCCGTGGGCCGTGACCAGGCGTGCCGCGTGGGTGCGGGCAGCGGCGGTGGACACCTGCTGACCGAGCACCGCACGTATCGCGAACTCGGCCTCGTCGACCGTACGCGGCACCCGGCGGCCCGGTGCCTTGTCGACGAGCGGGGCCAGCAGTGGATCCGTACGCAACTGGTCGTCGACCGCGACCGGGTCGGCGTCGAGGTCGAGCATGCGGCGGCAGCGGCTGATGGCGACGGTCAGGTCGCGCATGTCGCTGAGGGTGAGCCGGCAGCCGATGTGGTCGGACGCCGGGCTCGCCGGGGTGAGCGCGACGACGCCGTGTCCGTACGGCAGGCGCAGGGTTCGCCGGAAGGCGCCGTCGCGCCACTCCTCGACGCCGGGTACGGCGGTGGCGGCAAGGTGGCCGAAGAGGTTGTCGGGGTTGAGCGGGGCCCGGAAGGGCAGGCGGAGCGTCAACACCCCTGATGTGACAGGGGAGTTGGTCCGCTTCTTGGGGACTCTGGCGCGTAGTTCGCTCGGTGCGAGGGCGAAGACCTCGCGGACCGTGTCGTTGAAGGTGCGGATGGAGGAGAAGCCCGCCGCGAAGGCGATCTCGGCCATCGGGACCGAGGTCGTCTCGATGAGCAGACGTGCGGTCTGGGCACGCTGGGCGCGGGCGAGGGCGAGTGGTCCGGCGCCCAGTTCGGCGCGGAGCTGGCGCTCGATCTGCCGGGTGCTGTAGCCGAGCCGCGTGGCGAGCCCGGAGACGCCCTCGCGGTCCACGACTCCGTCGCCGATCAGCCGCATCGCGCGGGCGACCACGTCGGCGCGCTGGTTCCACTCGGGCGAGCCGGGGCTGGTGTCGGGCCGACACCGCTTGCAGGCCCGGAATCCGGCCTGCTGACAGGCCGCCGCGCTCGGGTGGAACGTCATGTTCTCCGGCTTCGGCGGCACCACGGGGCAGCTCGGCCGGCAATAGATGCGTGTGGTCAGCACGGCGGTGAAGAACCATCCGTCGAAGCGGGCGTCCTTCGACTGGACGGCGCGTACGCAGCGCTCGGTGTCGGTGTGCATTCCCGTCCGGGTCCCGTTCTGCATGCCCTCCAGCATCGGCCATGGTCATGGCGGTGGCTGGCGAGAATCCGACATCTACCTGGGGCCCATCGAGGACTCACCGTCGAGGGCTCCTCATCAAGGGCTCCTCATCAAGGACTACGAGCGGGGGCCGCGTACTGCGTTCTCAGTAGCGGCATTGTCGGCAGGCGCACGACGACGGGAGGGGTGCTTCCCCGACAGCCTTGCAGGGTCCCCGAAACCAGATATGGAGACCTCCGCCCCATGGCTACCTTCCTCTATCGACTGGGCCGTACGGCCTTCCGGCGGCGCTGGTGCGTCGCCCTGCTGTGGGTGGCGGTCCTGGCCGCCGTCGGCCTCGGTGCGGCCAAGGCGCCCGCCGCCGCCGACGAAGGGATGTCGATGCCCGGCATCGAGTCCCAGAAGGCGTTCGACCTGATGGAGCAGCGCTTCCCCGGCTCCACGGCCGACGGCGCGACGGCCCGGGTCGTCTTCGTCGCTCCGGACGGGCAGAAGGTCACCGCGGGCGGCAACCGGTCCGCGATCGAGGAGTTCGTGGGCGAGGCGTCCGCCGGGTCGCAGGTCACGAGCGCGGTGAACCCCTTCCAGGCGAAGGCGGTGAGCAAGGACGCCTCGACGGCGTACGCGACCGTCAACTTCAAGGTGAAGGCCGACGAACTCGGCGACGCCGACAAGAAGTCCCTGGAAGCCGCCATGGACGAGGTCCGGGACGCGGGCCTGACGGTCGAGGTCGGCGGCGACGCGCTGGCCACCCAGCCCGCGGCGGGCGCGGCGGGCGAGGTGATCGGTATCGCCATCGCGGCCCTCGTGCTGGTGCTGACCTTCGGCTCGATGGCCGCCGCCGGGCTCCCGCTGCTGACGGCGGTCCTCGGCGTCGGTGTCAGCATGGCCGCGATCATGGCGCTGGCCAGCACCTTCGGCCTGACCGGAACGACCGGCACGCTGGCCACCATGCTCGGTCTCGCCTGCGGCATCGACTACGCCATGTTCGTCGTCTCCCGCTATCGCGAGGAACGCGCCAAGGGCCACCTGCCCCAGGAGGCGGCCTCCCTGGCCGCCGGCACCGCCGGTTCGGCGGTCGTCTTCGCAGGGCTCACCGTCGTCATCGCGCTGGCCGGTCTTTCGGTGGTGGGCATCCCGATGCTCACCAAGATGGGCCTGGCCGCGGCGGGCGCGGTCGTCGTCGCCGTCCTCATCTCACTGACCATCGTCCCGGCCCTGCTCGGCTTCTGGCCGAACGCCGTGCTCTCCCGCACGGCCCGCAAGAGCGGGCGGGTCAAGAGCGGGCGCGTCAAGGGCGGGCGCGTCGAGGAGGGCGGTGTGAACAACGGAGGCAGCCGCTGGGCCCGCTTCGTCCTGCGCCGCCCCGTCACGGTGCTGCTTCTCAGCGTCGTGGGCCTGGGAGCGGTCGCGATACCGGTCACGGGCCTCCAGCTGGGCATGCCCGGCGACGAGGTCAAGTCCACCGCCACCACCGAGCGCCGCGCCTATGACGCCCTCGCCGACGGCTTCGGTCCCGGCTTCAACGGGCCCCTGACCATCGTCGTGGACGCCAAGGGAGCCGACGACGCCAAGGCCGCGGTGACGACGATCTCCGAGAAGGTCGCCGGCACCTCGGGGGTCGTCTCCGTCTCGGCGCCCCGGTTCAACCCCGCCGGTGACACCGCGGTGTTCTCCGCCGTGCCGGCCACCGGCCCCAGCGAGGAGAAGACCAAGAACCTCGTCCACGCCATCCGCGGCGAGCGCCCGGCAACCGAGTCCGCCACCGGCACGACGTTCCAGGTCACCGGCACCACCGCGGTCAACATCGATGTCGCCCAGAAGGTGCAGGACGCGCTGGTCCCCTACCTCGTGGTCGTGGTGGGCCTGGCCGTCGTGCTCCTGCTGGTGGTCTTCCGGTCGATCCTGGTGCCCCTCAAGGCGGCCTTCGGCTTCCTGCTGTCGGTGCTGGCGGCACTCGGCGCGGTCGTCCTGGTCTTCCAGGAGGGCCATGGAGCCGAACTGCTGGGCGTGGAGCAGACCGGCCCGATCATGAGCCTGATGCCGATCTTCCTGGTGGGCATCGTGTTCGGTCTGGCCATGGACTACGAGGTGTTCCTGGTCTCGCGGATGCGGGAGGCGTACGTCCACGGGGACGGACCCCGCCAGGCGGTAGTCTCCGGCTTCCGCTACAGCGCCCGCGTGGTCGTGGCCGCCGCGCTGATCATGATGGCCGTCTTCTCCGGCTTCATCGGCGCCGGCGAATCGATGATCAAGATGATCGGGTTCGGGCTGGCCATCGCCGTCCTGTTCGACGCGTTCGTCGTCCGCATGGCGTTCGTCCCCGCCGTCCTCGCCCTCCTCGGCGACAAGGCCTGGTACCTGCCCCGCTGGCTGGACCGGCTGCTCCCCGACATCGACGTGGAGGGAGAAGCCCTCACCCGCCGGTCCTCTCTCACTCCGGTCCCGGCCGGATCGGCCGACCCTGCCGATCCGGCCGACCGGGAGGCGGCGCGCGTCTGATCCCCCCGGACCCGCGCCCGAGGGCCGCCCGTGGTGGACGCGGGCGGCCCTCGCCGACGGTGCGGACACGGCGTCGTCCACCATGGTCCCGAACCCTCTGACCGGAGATCCCATGATCATCAGCCTGGAACGGTACACGGAGCGCCATCCCCGTGCCGCCGACCTGGCGGCAGCCACCGCGGTGTTCGGCTTCGCCGTCCTCGGCGGCACGCTCAGCATTCCGGAGCACGAGCAGCCGGATCAGCTGATGCCCGCCGCGCTGCTCGCGGTCGTCTCCTGTGGCGCCCTGCTGTGGCATCGCCCCCACCCCCGCACCGCCGTCGTCGTCACCACACTCTGTGTCACGACCGCCGGCGGTCTTGGCTACATGCTCAATCCCCTCCTGATGACACCGGTCATGGCGGCGCTCTACTGGCTGGCCGCCCTAACCGACCGCAGGACGACACGCGTCTACCTGCTCGTCGCCGTCGTGCTGCTGGTGACCACCGTGGTGATCGTCAGGCGCGCCGACTATCCGCTGGTTCTGCAGGCGATCGCCCCCACCATCTGGGTACTGCTGCCGGTCGCGGCCGGCAGCGGGGCCCGGGTGCGCCGTGCCTATCTGGAGGCCGTGCAGGCCCGCGCCGAGTACGCCGAACGCAGCCGCGAGGAGGAGGCACGCCTCCGGGTCGCCGAGGAGCGTATGCGCATCGCCCGTGAGCTGCACGATGTCGTCGCCCACCACATGGCCCTGGCCAACGCCCAGGCCGGCACCGCCGCGCACCTCGCGCGCAGCCACCCCGACCAGGTCCAGGGGATCCTCGACGACCTTGCCGGTACGACCTCCTCGGCGCTGCGTGAACTCAAGGCGACCGTCGGCCTGATGCGCCAGACGAACGACTCCGAGACGCCGCTGGAACCGGCCCCCGGACTCGCCCGGCTCCCCGAACTGACCGCCGCGTGCCGGACCGCCGGCATCAAGGTCACCGTCACCGCCGAGGGCACGCCGCGACCGCTCTCACCGGGAGTGGACCTGACGGCGTTCCGCATCGTGCAGGAGGCCCTCACCAACGTCACCAAACACGCCTCCGCGAAGGCGGCGTACGTACAGCTCGCGTACTCCCGGGACCGGCTGACCGTGACCGTCACCGACAACGGGACCGCCACCACTCCCGCCACCCCGGCCCCGGGGCGTGGCTTCGGCCTGGTCGGCATGCGGGAGCGCGCCCACTCGGTGGGCGGCGACCTCCAGGCCGGGCATCGCCCGCAGGGCGGTTTCGAGGTCACGACCACACTGCCCCTGCACCCCCAGGACGTGGCACTCGAGGAACGGAACACATGACCATCCGCGTACTGCTCGCCGACGACCAGGCCCTGCTGCGGGCGACCTTCAGGATCCTGATCGACTCCTGCGAGGACATGGAGGTGGTCGCCGAAGCCGCCGACGGCAGCGAGGCCCTGGACCTCACCCGCGTCCACCGCCCCGACCTCGTCCTGATGGACATCCGCATGCCCGGCACGGACGGCCTGGCGGCGACGGCCGCGCTGTGCGCCGACCCGGAGCTGTCCGCCACCCGCGTCCTCATCCTCACCACCTTCGAGACCGACCAGTACGTCGCCCAGGCCCTGCGTGCGGGCGCGAGCGGCTTCCTCGGCAAGGACGTCACCGCCGACGCGCTCCTCGACGGCATCCGCACCGTGGCCGCCGGGGAGTCCCTCCTCTCGCCCGTGGCCACGCGCGCCCTCATCACCCGCTTCCTCACCACCCCGGAGGCCGGCAACCAGCTGGCTCCGCCCGAACGTCTCGCCGCGCTCACCGCCCGCGAACGCGAGGTGATGGCCCTGGCTGCCGAGGGCAAGTCGAACACCGAGATCGCCGACATCCTCGTCCTCAGCCCGCTGACCGTACGCACCCATGTCCAGCGCGCCATGACCAAGCTCGACGCCCGCGACCGCGCCCAACTGGTCGTCATCGCCTACCAGTCCGGCCTCGTACGGCCCGCCCCGCTGCCGCCGAACAGAACCGCGTAGGACAGGCCCCCGCCTCCTTGCCGGCACGGCACGCCCGTACGAAAGTGGAATTGCGCCCTCGGCCATGTCCCACATCCCCACGCAGCCGGGGGCGTCGGCCCCGGACCCCGGCGGAACGTTCACAAGGGAGATCCGTAACCGTCCGTGCCCCGTCACGAGGGCACTCGGCGGAGGGCCGAGCCGTGGATCACAGGCAGCTGAGCGAGCGAGAGTGCCATGACGTGCTGGCCTGCACCCCGGCCGCCCGGCTTGCCGTCACCCGCCGCGGTCAGCCGCACATCGAACTCGTCGCACTGATCCACCTCGACGGAGAACCGGTGGCCCTTCTCCCGGAGTCGAGCGAGATCCGGCACGACCTCAGCGCGGTGGTCTCGCCGCGCCGCCCCGTCGTGCTCCAGTGCGACGACCTGACCGACTTGCCCCGATCGGCTCTCAGCGTCACCGTCACCGCGAGGCCCCGCTGGGTCGTCAGCCTCCCCGGCATCCGGGCATGCCGCCGCACCGCCGCCGCCCACGGCTTCGCACTCTCCCCCGACACCTGGTTCCTAGCCCTCACCCGGCCCCAGCTCACCGGCCACCGCATCCCCCTGGGTCACCGGACGGGCGCTCCCGAGGCGGGCGGCGATACGGCGTACCCCTCAGGGCCGTTTGCCGCACAGGCGCGCGGGCACTCCGGCGGGTGAGAGCGGCGAGTAACCAAGAGGAGACGGACGAGAGCCGAGACACGGACAAGAGCCGAGACACGGACAAGAGCGGAGACACGGACGAGAGTGGAGACAAGGAGTCGCCATCATGTCTCTTTCCCTTTCGCGTCACGCCGGAAGGGCACGCGGCGGTGCGGTCGCCCTGTGTCTGACCGCGGCGCTGCTGGCGGGGTGTGCCGAGATCTCGACCGATGGCTCCGGCAAGTCCGGCGCGTCCGGTGAGTCCGGCAGCTCCCCGAGCCGGTCGGCCGAGGCCGCCCGGGAGGTCCCGCTGACGGTGGTCGAAGGGGGCGGACAGAGGATGGTCTTCGTTCGCGTGAGCATCCTCGGCGAGGGGCCTTTCACGTTCGCCCTGGACACCGGTGCCTCGTCGAGTGCCGTCGACGACGACGTCGTACGGAGGCTCGATCTGGCCAGGACCGGCGAACGGCAGCTCATCAGCGGTGTCACCGGCACCGACACGGTGCCGGTGGTCGAGGTGCCGCGCTGGAGTGCGGGCGACGTACGCCTGGACCCGGCCGAGGCCACGGTCATCGACCTCGGCGGACTCGCGGGTGGCCGGAACATCCACGGCCTGCTCGGCTCCGACGTGCTCGGCGACTTCGGGTGGATCACCGTGGACTACGAGGACGAGACGCTCCGGTTTCCGCCGGGCTGACGGGGTGAGTCGGCGGATGACCCGGTAGCGGTGACCGATATTTCCCGAAGAGCCGAAAACTGTGGGCTTTGGCATTGTTTGAACAGCGGCAGCCGTCTCCGTCTCGAGGTGACCCATGCGCCTACTGCTCGTCCACCCCAGTGCCCTGATGTACTCGGAGATCTTCCTCAGGCTGGAACCGCTCGGTCTTGAACGAGTGGCCGGCGCCGCCCGCGACGCAGGTCATGACGTACGGGTCGTGGACCTCCAGGTGCTCGACCACGCCGATCTGAGGACGGAACTGGCGTCCTTCCAGCCGGACGCGCTCGGCATCTCGCTCAACTACCTCGCCAACATTCCGGAGGCCATCGAGATCGCCGAACGGACGAAGCAGGCCGTACCCGGCTGTTTCGTCTTCTTCGGCGGCCACAGCGTCTCGTTCGTCGCCGAGGATGTGCTCACGCAGGCGGAGGGATCCGTCGACGCGGTGATCCGTGGTGAGGGCGAGCCGGCCGTGGCCCCGCTTCTCGAGGCGGTCCGCGAAGGCGGCGTGGCGGGCGTCCCGGGCGTGGTCACCCTTGACGGCCACGGACCCGCCCCTCGGCTGCTGCACAGCATCGACACGCCCCGCCCGGCCCGCGACCTCATGCGTCACCGCCGCCGGTACTTCATCGGGGAACTCGACCCGTGCGCCTCCATCGAATTCACCCGCGGCTGCCCCTGGGACTGCTCGTTCTGTTCGGCGTGGACCTTCTACGGCCGCAGCTACCGCAAGGCGTCCCCGGAAGCGGCGGCCGACGAGCTCGCGTCCATTCAAGAGCCCAACGTGTTCATCGTCGACGACGTCGCCTTCATCCGCCCCGAGCACGGTGACGCCATCGCCGCGCAGGTGGAACGCCGCCGGATCCGCAAGCGCTACTACCTGGAGACCCGCAGCGACGTGCTGCTGCGCAACACGGAGGTCTTCGAGCGCTGGGCCCGCCTGGGTCTGAGCTACATGTTCCTCGGCATGGAGGCACTCGACGAGGCGGGCCTCGAGCTGTACCGCAAACGGGTCAGCCCCGACGAGAACTTCCACGCCCTCGAGGTGGCCCGCAAACTCGGCATCAACGTCGCCATCAACCTGATCGTGGACCCGGCCTGGGACGAGGAACGCTTCCGGATCGTCCGCGAGTTCGCGCTGTCCGTACCGGAGATCGTCCACCTCACCGTGATGACGCCCTATCCGGGTACGGAGATCTGGCACACCGAGTCGCGCCGGCTGACCACCCGCGACTACCGGCTCTTCGACATCCAGCACGCCGTCGTGCCCACGGCACTGCCGCTCGACGTCTTCTACCGGGAACTGGTCCGCACCCAGGCCGTGCTCCACCACAAGCACCTGGGGCTGCGCACCGCCTTCGGCGCGGCACGCGTCCTCGGCCGCAACCTCGCCCACGGCCAGACCAATTTCGCCCGCATGCTGTGGAAGTTCAACCGGGTCTACAACCCGCAACGGCAGCTCGACGACCACGCCCGTCCGGTGCGCTACGAACTGCCCCTGCCCCCGCATGCCGACCTCGGCGACCGCCGCGAGCTGTACGTCCACACCCGGCCCGCCGCCCACGCGAAGCCTCCCGGACCGCAGCGCTGACCGGCCGCGACCCCCAAGGACAAGGCATCCGGCATGCCGATCGCCGTCCTCGCCTCACTCGCCGCGGGCGCCTGCTTCGCCCTGGCAGGAGTACTCCAGCAGCGGGCGGCCAGTGCCCGGCCGGCCGAGGAGGCTCTGTCCTTGACCCTGCTGCGCCATCTGGCCCAGCAGCCGATGTGGCTGTCCGGGATCGCCTTCGCCTTCCTCGCGTACGGGTTCCAGGCCCTGGCCCTGGCTTCCGCGCCGCTCAGCCTGGTGCAGCCGCTGATCGTCTGTGAGCTGATCTTCGCCGTGCCGCTGTCGGCGCGACTGGGCCGGATGCGGCTGGGGGCCCGGGAGTGGGGTGGCACGCTCGCGGTGGCGGCCGGTCTGGCGGCCGCTCTGTCCACCGCACGGCCGCACGGCGGCAGCTCGACGGGCGCGGATCTCGGCCCCTGGCTGATGACGCTGGGTTCGGTCTGCGGGGTGACGGTCTGCGCGCTGGTGGCGCGCCGCTTCGTCGGCGGTACCTGGCAGGCGTCCCTCGTGGCCCTCGCCGGCGGAACGGTCATGGGCTTCCAGTCCGTGCTGCTGGCCATCACGGTCGCGCACATGGAGCGGGGGCTGCTCGCGCTGTTCACGGCGTGGCAGACGTATCTGCTGGTCATCGCCAGTGTCGCCGGGCTGCTGCTGATCCAGAGCGCGTTCCAGGCGGGGCCGCTGGCCGCCACGATGACAGTGATCGACGCGACCGAACCCGCCGTGGCCATCGCGACCGGAACAACGTTGTTCGGAGAGACCCTGCACCTCGGCTGGCCCACCTCGGGCTTCACCGTCCTGGGCGTATGCCTGACGGTCTTCGGGATCGTCCGGCTGAACTCGTCGCCCGTGATCGCCGCGCTCCACCGGGGGCAGGCGCATGACCGGCGGGGGCTCGCGTCCAAAGGCCCCGGCGGGCCTGGCGGGCCTGGCGGACCCGGCGGACCTGGCGGCCTCGGCAGCCCCCGCGAGGCCGGCAGCCCCGAACGCCCCAGCTGACCCAGCAGCCCATGAGGCCAGCAGCCCCGAACAGGCCAGCTGGCCCGGTAACTCTGGCAGGCCCAGCAACCCCGCCGAGCCCACCGATCCCGGCGACCCCGGCCCCAGTGACCCCGGCGGGCCCGTCAGCCCCAGCGACCCCGTTGCGCCCGGCAGCCCCGGCTGCCCGGCAGCCCAGATCACCCCGGCGGGCCCGGCTGGCCGGCGGGCCCGGCTGGCCCGGCTGGCCCGGCTGGCCCGGCGGGCCCGGCTGGCCCGGCTGGCCCGGCGGGCCCGGCTGGCCCGGCTGGCCCGGTGACGGGCACGCGGAGCCCGAGCACACCACGGACTTCCGGCCGTGATGCGCGCCGGTGGGCTCACGCGCGGGAAGCGGCCGGTCTGATGGGCGCGGCCGAGGGCTTGGCCGCGGCCTCGTGCCAGACCGGGAGCAGGTCGTCGGCGAAGACCTGGGCCCAGGTGGGGTGCCGGTTCCGGGCCGTGGCGACCGCCCGCGCCCCCACCACGCGGCGCAGCTCAGGCCGCGTCACCAGCTCGGTCAGCATCCGCGCCCAGCCCTCCGCGTCGTCGTGCCGTACGACCAGACCGTCTCGTCCCGGCTCGGCGAGCCACTGTGTGGTCCGGGCGTCCGCGGGCAGCACGACGGGGAGGCGGCAGGCCATGGCCTCGGCGACGACGTTGCCGACGGTCTCGGTCCGGGACGGGAAGGCGAACACATCGCAACCGGCGTACACACGGGCCAGCCAGTCCTGAGGCTGCGGCCCCAGCAGCGTCACCTCGGGGCCGAGCAGCTCCGCGACCCGGCCCGCGTCGGCGCCCGACCCGACCATCAGCAGATGGACGTCGTGTCCCTGGCGCCTCATCCGGTGCACCGCCTCGGCGAGCAGCAGGGCGCGCTTGGAGGCGTCGACACGGCCCACGAACAGGATGAGCGGCCGGTCCACGGGCACACCATGGGCACGGGCGAGTGCGCCCCGGGCCCAGGGATCGGGCCGGAACCGCTCGCGGTCGATGCCGCGCCGCAGCAGCGAGACCCGGTCGGAGTCCGTCACCGCGCCGATCTCGGCGCGGTCCTTCGGCGAGGCGACCAGCACGTGGTCGCACAAGCGGATCAGCCCGTCGCGCCGCCGCCGGGCCAGCCTGGCGACCGCCTCCGGCGCGCCGCCACCGGGGAACCGGCCGGCCACCCAGGACAGGGCAGGAGCTTTGTCGACCAATTGACGTACGTACACGGACGCCAGGGCCGGCACGTCCGTGTGGAGGGAACCCACCACGGCCTGCCGCACCGGTGTCCCCGCCCGAGCCCCGCGGCGGACCAGGTGGGCCGCCGTCGAGGCGAACGCGAAGGTGTGCGTGAGGTGCCAGACGTCGTGGCGCGGCAGCAGCCTGGACAGTCGGGGGTGGAACGGCGCGAGATCGGCGATGTCGACTCCGCCGACCGCGGGCATCAGGGCCGCCGTGCTGAGCACAGGGCGCAGGGACACGAACCGCACGCGGGGCGACAGCGGCTCCACACACTCCCGCTCACCGAGGACGTACACGGTCAGGTCCACGCCGGGGCCGGGCCCGGAGTAAGTGGCCGCCGCCTCGGCGAAGTGCTCCCAGCACTTGACGTGACCGCCTGCCGAGCCGTCCCTGAGCAGTTCCACCAAGACCGCGACGGAGGGGACGGCATGCTGCGGGCCGGTGCCGGGAAGCCCGTATACAGAGGCGGCGGAAGGAGGTCCGGAAAGTTCCGAAAGCCCGGAAAGTGATTCGCCCATGGCACCCGAAGTACCCGTCACCCTGCGCTCGTATCACGGGTGTGGCGCCGTACGCGTTATGAGGCCCAGGAACAGGCCCTGGAACAGGCAGGGCGGACCGGACGGTCTCTCCCTACACTGGCCTGGGGTACCCCGTCGCCCGCCCCGCTTTCCGAGACGGGCGGCCACATCCGGACGTTCGGCGTCTGTCCGGCCGGGATACTCCTCGGAATCCTCGCCGCCGAAACGGCGAGTCGTTCGGGTCGACATGTGGCTTCACCGGTTGCAGAGGACGACTACCGTGCCCCACAACTCATTCCACAGCGGCTCCGAAGCCACCGCGCCCGTCGGCACCACGGCGGCGGGGACAGGCCCTGACACTCACCCGCACCTGGTCGACATCTCAGCACCCAGAGCGAGCGTGGCCCTGGTGACGGGCGCGTCCTCGGGCATCGGCGCCGCCGTCGCACGGCGCCTGGCGGCCGAGGGCAACTGGCACCTCGTACTCAACGGACGCGACCGGACCCGGCTCAGGGATGTCGCCCATGACACGTCGGCCGCCGCCTTCCCCGCGGATCTGGCCGAGCCGGGGGCCGATCGTCGGCTGGCCGAGTACGTCCTCGACTCCGTCGGCCGGGTGGATCTGCTGGTGGCCGGTGCCGGCGTCGGCTGGTCGGGACCGTACAACACCATGCCGCCGCAGGCCATCGACGAAGTGTTCTCCGTGGACGTACTCGCGCCGGTCCGTCTCGTACGGCTTCTGCTGCCCGGCATGGTCAGCCAGGGCACCGGCCGCGTGGTGCTCATCGGCTCCGTGGCGGGCAGCCTCGGGGTGCGGGGCGAGGCCGTCTACTCCGCCGCAAAAGCGGCCCTCGGCACCTTCGCCGAGGCACTCCGCTACGAACTGCGCGGCACCGGCGTGGGCATCAGCCACGTCGTGCCCGGAGTCGTGGACACCCCCTTCTTCGAGCGGCGCGGTACCCCCTACGCACGCGCGCGCCCCAGGCCCGTACCGGCCGAACGAGTCGCCGACGCCGTCTGGCAGGCCGTCACCCGGAACCGCGACGAGGTGTACGTACCCGGCTGGCTCCGCCTGCCCGCCCGGCTGCACGGCGCGGCACCGTCTCTCTACCGCCGACTCGCCGCCCGGTTCGGATGACGCAAGAGGTTCTCCCAGTGCCAAGAGGTTCCCCCAGCGCGCAGGAGGCGACTGTGCCAGTGCGAAGGAGGCGACTGTGATCGAGCCGCCCAGCCCCGTACCTCCCGGACCGACGCCGTCACCGCCGGGCCCCGGCCGCCCCGACCCGCCACCGGGCCCTCCGCCACCGCGTCCCGTGCCTGAGCCTCCGCCCGGCCCTTCGCCCAAGCCCAATCCCGTTCCCCGGCCTCCGGCGCCTTTTCCGGATCCATCACCGGGTGCGCTTCATCGTCCGTCCCCCGCGCGGTCGATGTGTTCGCGTTCCAGAAGTCCGATCAGGCGCCCTTCGGGATCGGTGACCGGAAGAGCCACCGCCCCGGAATCCTCCATGCGTTCCTTGAGAGGGCCGAGGGGCTGGTCGGCCCGTACCGTCGTCGGCCCCGGCCGCATGGCGTCCTCCACCAGGCCGTCGATGTGGGAAGCCGCGTCCTCGTGTGCGAGAAGACCGACGACCACCTGGTCATCGCCGACCACCACGCCGACTCGCCGCCCCGCTCCGTCGAGCGCGGCCAGGACGTCATGGACGGGCTCGTCGGCCGTGCAGGTCGGCGCGTCCGGATCGGCCGCGTCCGCGGCCCGAGTCCTGTGCGCCGACGTTCCCTCCCTCGGCATTCCCGCGGCGAGCCAGTCGGCCTTGCCCGGAACGTAGTCGTAGACCCGGCGGAAACCGAGCCGCTCGAGCTGGACGGCGGCCCGCGGGCTCATGTCACACAGGTGGTCGGCGCAATAGACGATCACCGGCAGCCCGCCATCCAGCCGCTCCGGGGCCCGCTGCTCCAGATCACGCAGTGGAATGTGGAGAGCGCCCGGCAGATGGGCCTGCTCATACGGCTCGCGCGGCAGCACCTCGACGAGTGCGGCCTGTTCCTGCTCGACGAGACGGCGTACCTCCTGCCGGTCGAACAGTTGCGTGGCCATCCGTTCCGCCTCCTTCCCGCCTTCCTGCTCTGCCGCCGCGTACCCGACGGACCGCCGTCCACACCGACGGCCGCGCAGCGAGAAGGTCCACGTGAAGCAGGGAGAGAAGTCAGCTTCAGCTGTCGTCGCGGTCGAGCAGTTCCCTGACACCACGAGCTGTGAGCGCCAGCTCCTCCGGCGTGCCGGCATCGATGACCAGTGACAGCTTCTCCGACGGCCAGCCACGGGCGAGCGCACCGAGCACCACGCTGCGATGACGCCCCGTCTGTGGGATGGCCTGCTGCATACGTGCCTGGGTGGTGAAGACCGGCACCAGCTCGGTGCCGTCGCCGAGTTCGTACACGGGCAGGCTCAGAGACCTGGGATCCGGGCCCGCTGCCTCGATATCGGCGGGAATCAGCACCTCGCTGCCGGCCAGCATGCGCAGCGCCGCGTCGTCCGCTCCGTTCTCGACGACCGCGCGCAGGGCCTGCCGGACGGCAGAAGCAGCGCTGTCGGACGGGGAGTCAGTCATCGTGCATCCAGTCCAGTCGGTCCAGTCACTGTGCGGAATTCAAGTTTCCGGTCGGTCAGGTCAGGTCAGTTCGGCGTGGCCGAAGAGCTCGGCGTAGCCGGCCGGGAGTCGGCTGAGCAGCTTGTTCAGCTCACCGCCCGACACCGTGCGGGCCAGCGCGGTGAGCACCGCCTCGGCGTGCAGCCGGGCGGTCTCCTCGTCGTCGTCGGCTGTGACCGCCACCTGGTGGAGGAACTCCTGCACACCCCAGGTCCGGCCGCTCTCGCCCACACCGGTGAGGAACTCGCCGATCTCCAGGGGGAGTTGGTCGGCCAGATGATCAGCCGCCGCCGGCTGCAGACGCTCGCCGAGGGTGCTCAGTACGGCCTCGGCGACGCGTGCGGCCTCATCGATGTCCGCGTATTCCCCTTGTTCCCGGACGACTGCCAGGAATTCCGTGTGCGTCATCGTTCGCTCCCTGAACTGCTCCTGTTTCAGCTCCGGGCCTTGCGGGTGGAGCGATTTTCCTTGCGTACGGCATCCAGCAGCTCGGACTTCGTCATACGGGACCGTCCCTCGACACCGAGTTCCTTGGCCACGTCGTACAGATGCTGCTTGGAAGCCTGCTCGTCCACCCCTTCGCCGCTGCGCCCGCCCTTCTGCCGCGGCCGTGCCGCCAGCGGATCGGACGGGCCCTTGCGCCGTTTCTCCTTGCGCTCCCAGCGATCGCCGACCTTCTCGTACTTGTGCTTGAGTGCCGCGTAGGCCACCCGGTGCGCCCGCTCGCCCTCGCCGTACTGTTCGACGGCGGAATCATGGGCTTTGACCCAGGTCCGCTGCGCGTCTTTGGGCGACCGATCCAGAGTCGACGGCAGTTCCTGCTGTCCCGGCACGGGACTCACCTCCCATTTCCGGTGCGTGTGGTCATGGCGCCGGCCTTCTCGCCCAGGGCGCGTCCCGGTGGGCGCCTCTGTGCGGCGAGTACCCCCGGCGCGTCTTCGCTATCTTCAGCGCGTCCCCGTCCCCGTTCCTGCCCCTGCCCCTGCTGCCCTCGCGCGTCGCGCCGCCACCGTGGCGGCGGCGGCCAGCCCTGTGGTGGCGATGCGGCGTACGGCGGTACGGCGGCGACCGCCCCAGCCGCCGTCCACCGCTCCCGTCCCGGGAGCGGGCCGGCGCAGGTTGCCCTGGGTGGCAGGGGCCGACTCGTGGCGCGACAGGTGACTGCGATCGGCCTGAACGGCCATCAGCCGCTCCACGAGGCCGGGAGCGAACCTCGACTGCAGGACCAGTCCGCGTGCCGCGGGGCCGACCACGACTTCCCTTCGGGGCACGCGCACCAGGTCGACGATCGTCCGGGCCACCCGCTGGGGCGCGTACACCGGCGGCATGGGCACGACCCGCCGCCCGGTGTAGTTGGCCGCCTGCTCGAACAGTGGGGTGTCGATGGAGGCCGGCAGCACCGTACAGACCTTGACGTGCCGCGCTCCCGCCAGGCGCAGTTCCTGGCGCAGGGACGAACTCAGCGCCCGGATCGCGTACTTGGACATGCCGTACGCGTGCGTGTAGGGCTGCGAGATCACACCGGCGACGGAGGACACGTTCACCAGCACACCGTGCTCCTGCTCCCGCAGGACGGGCAGGGCGGCGCGCGCTCCGTGCACGTATCCCATGAGGTTGACGTCGATGACGCGCCGGATGTCCTCCAGCGGTGTCTCCTCGAACGGGCCGAACACCGTCACGGCGGCGGCGTTCACCCATACGTCGATCCGGCCGAACCGCTCCACCGCACGTGCCGCCAGGTCCTCGACGGCCTTCGCGTCCGTCACGTCGGTCGGCACGGCCAAGGCCTGCGCGCCGGACCGCTTCCGGCAGGCGTCCGCCGCCGCCTCCAGGGCGTCCCCGCGGCGTGCCGCCAGCACGACCGAGGCTCCCTTGTGCGCGAACGCCAGGGCGGCGGCGCGGCCGACGCCGCTCGATGCCCCGGTCACGACGACAACAGCACCCTTGACCCGCATGGGCAGCCCCCTTCGATGAGACGGACGGAAGACGACGTACGGAAGGCACGGACGGTACGTGGTCCTGCCGGGTACCCCCCCGCTCACCGAGGCAATCGCCTCATCGCGACGCGGCGACAGCCCGGGAAGGGTACGCATCGGCCTGGTCGTCAGGCGGCCGTGGTCCGTACGCCGGCGATGACGACGCCGCTGCGCGGGCGCGTCGGGATGCGCCTCAGAGGGATCGTCAGGTCCTGGTCCGGGACGTCGTACTCCAGTCGTGCCAGGCGCGTCGCGAGGGCCTCCAGCAGCCCGACGGCGATGCCCTCGCCCGGACACCGGTGTCCGGTTCGCGGATCACCGCCGCCCTGCGGTATCAGTTCGTCGCGCTCGACGGGCCGCTCCAGGAACCGCCCCGGGCGGAAGGCGTACGGGTCGCCCCACAGGCCCTTGTCGTGGTTCTGCCCGTAGACGTCCAGCAGCACGATCCCGCCGGCCGGAATGCGCTCACCGTGCCAGGACAGATCCGTGGCGGCCCTGCCGCCGAGGAACGGGGCGAAGGGGTAGAAGCGGCGGACTTCGTGGACGAACGCCGCGGCGAACGTGACGTCGCC
This sequence comes from Streptomyces scabichelini, assembly GCF_011045015.1. GTDB lineage: Bacteria > Actinomycetota > Actinomycetes > Streptomycetales > Streptomycetaceae > Streptomyces > Streptomyces scabichelini. The sequence goes on from NZ_JAAKZY010000039.1 coordinate 45,074, forward strand.
GGCCCGCAGTCGCTCGCGGTTCTGCGGCCACCGGTGCAGCGCGTGCGCCGTGAAGGCGATGAACCAGCAGAGGGCGACCGTGGGGCGGACGACGTTGAGCAGTTCCACCGCGGCTGTCCGTGCGTCCAGTGGTTCGCCCGACGCGTCGCGGTGCCCGGCTACGCGGTCGAGCACGGAGTCCGACGGTGCGGGGACCGTGCCGGAGCGGACGTCCTCGACGAGGCGCGCCAGCCGGGCCTCCTGCCGGCCGCGGGCACGCCGGGCACGCCAGTGACGCGGGCCCGGAGTCGCGAAGCCGTCGACCATCGCGACCAGATCGTGGGCCACCGGCTCCGCTTCGGCCTCGTCCAGCGGCACACCGGCCCACCGGTGGACCCCGCGGGTGATCACCACGCTCGCCTCGTCGAACAGGACGACTTGGGGACGCCTGCGCCAGGAGGGAACGGCCTCATCCCATTCCGCGGTGATCTCCTCTGCCGAATCGGCAATCCAGTCGCGGGTCAGCAAGGGCAGGAACAGCTCCTTGCGGGCGCGATGGGGCTCCCCGTCGAGCGTATGGACCGCGCCCTGACCGAACAAGGTGCCCAGCACGGGCCCAGGGACAGCGCCGTGGCGGCGTATGTGCCGCTCGTCGTAGAAGAACCGCACCGCTTCCGGCCCGCGTACAGCCGCCGCGCGCCGGCCGAGGAGCCGGAGGCGCACGACGGGGGCCGTGCTTTCGCGCATGCGGTTGGGAAGCCAGCCGTAGCCTTCGGCCAGAAGCGGCAGGGTGCCCTCGGTCAGGGGGCGGCGGTGTACGTCCATGGCGGGCGAGTGCCCAGCCGGTCGGCAACGACGCCCTTGGTTCCAGCCACAGGTGGTTCCAGCCACAGGTCACCCGGGCCGCCCGTTTGGGGACGAAGGCGGCGGGTACCCAGCGGCCCCGTCGGACCGTCCGTCGAGGATGCGGCCGTGGGAAAGGACGGATGAGGACGGATGAGAAGGCGCTCGCTGGCCGGCGGCCTGCTCGCCGGGATCGGTGTGGCGGCCTTCGTCGATGAGACCGTCTTCCACCAGCTGCTGCACTGGCACCACTTCTACGACAAGTCCACCCCCGACGTGGGACTGGTGTCCGACGGCCTGTTCCACGCGGGGGGCTGGCTGGCGATGGTGGCGGGCCTGGTCCTCTATGCCGACCTGCGGCGCAGGAACGGCCCGCTGCGCCCGGCCTGGTGGTCGGGGGTATGTCTGGGGATCGGCGGCTTCCAGCTGTACGACGGCACCATCCAGCACAAGCTGCTGAGGCTCCATCAGATCCGCTACGACGTCGATCCGGCACCGTACGACTGGACCTGGAACGTGATCGCCGTACTGTTCCTGGCCGCCGGTGTGCTGCTGTGGCGGCGGGCTCGCCGCCGGCGGGCCGAGCCGTACCGCTGGACGTCCGGCATCGGTGCCCGCGGGTGACGGCCGTCCTCGTCCTGGTCTGCTGCTCGCTGTACACGTTCGCCGCCGGCCGGTTGCGGGGCCGCGGGGACTCCTGGCCGCGTCGGCGCGATGCCGTCTTCTGGCTGGCCGGCGCGACGCTGGTCTGCTCGGTCGCCGTGCCGTGGAACGCGTATCTGCCGCCGTTCGCCGGACACATGGCCCGACACCTGGGCGCGGGTATGGCGGCGCCGCTGCTGGTCGTGCTCGCCCGACCGGTCACGCTGGCCCTGCGCGCCGTCCCGGTGGCGGTCCGGCGCACGCTGGTGTCGGTGACGCGGTCCCGGCTCGTCGCCGTACTCGCGTTCCCGCCGGTCGCCGCGGTGATCGACGTCGGCGGACTCTGGCTGCTGTACCGGGCTCGCCTGCCGCACGGAGTGCATGAGAGCCCGTGGCTGTACGTGCATCTCTTCGCGGCCGGGACGCTGTTCACCTTCTCCGTACTGGCCCTGGACCCGCTTCGGCACCGCGCCGGGCTGCCTCTGCGCGCCGGCACCCTCCTGGCCGCCGCGGCGACCCACGCGGTCCTCGCCAAGAGCCTCTACGTGGCGGGCCCGCCCGGCACGGCCTACACGGCGGCCGATCTCCACCTCGCCTCCCAGGTCATGTACTACGGCGGAGACGTGGTGGAGATCGGCCTGGCGCTGGTGATGGCACACCAGTGGTACCGCGCACAGGGACGGGCGCTCACCCGAGGGACCGGCCGGGAGCGTCGGCAGCCGGGACCTCCGCACCCCGTCATACACACGTGCATCCCTCGCAAGGCCCACCTCGGAAACCTCGGAAGAACCGCCGTTCCCCCGCGTGACGGCCGGTGACGGGGGTACTTGGGAGTGCCGCGCGTTGCTGAACCTCCGCGTTGCTGAACCTCGGGGACAACCCACCGCGAGGAAGGGGTTGACGTCGGTGCGGATCACCCACGTTGCTCCGACCTGTTTCGGGGTCGACGGTCTGTTCGGCGGCGGTGAGCGCTACCCGGTCGAGCTGGCCCGGGCGCTGGCCCGCGAGGTCGACTGCGAGGTGGTGACGTTCGGACGGCATCCGCGTCGTGTGCGGGAGCGGGGCGGGCTACGGATCCGGGTACTCCGGCCGTGGCTGCGGCTGCACGGCCATCCCGCCCACCCGGTCAGTCCCCTGCTGCCGTCGACGGTGTCCGGCGCCGACGCGGTCCACGTCCACCACATGCGCAGCGCCCCCGGCCGGACGGCGGCGCTGGCCGGGAGCGTCCGCGGCCAGGCGTTGGCGGTGACCGATCACGGCCTGGGCGGCGGCGGCTGGGGCGGACTGCTGCCCAGGCTGTTCGACCGCTTCCTGACGGTCTCCCGTTTCTCGGCGCAGACCCTCGATGCGCCACCCGACCGGACGACGGTGGTCTACGGGGGTGCCGACCCGGCGCGGTACTTCCCCGCCACCGGGGCCGAGGAGGATGGTGCGGGTGTGCTGTTCGTCGGACGGCTGACGCCTCACAAGGGCGTCGACCGGCTGCTGCGTGCGCTGCCGCCGGATGTACCGCTGACGGTGGCGGGCACCGCCGGGCACGATCCGCGGCCGCCCGAATCCGGCTATCTGCACCTGCTGGCCCGACTCGCCAGTGGCAAGCAGGTCCGCTTCGTCCATCAGGCCGACGACGCCGAGGTGGCCGCGCTGTACCGGCGGGCGGCCGTCTTCTGCCTGCCTTCGGTGCCCCTGACCTGTTACGGCCGCCCGGTCGCCATCTCCGAGCTGCTGGGCCTGGCGGTGATCGAGGCTATGGCCAGTGGCACCGCCGTGGTGTGCAGCCGGGTCGGCGGACTCCCGGAGGTGGTACGGGACGGGGAGACGGGCTACCTGGTCGATCCCGGCGACGTGGCCCAGCTGCGGGACCGTATCCGCACGCTCGTCGCCGACCGGCCGCTGGCCCGGCGGCTCGGAGAGAACGCCCGCCAGCTGGTGCTGGAGCAGTTCACCTGGGACGCGTGCGCACAGCGGTGTCTCGCCGCCTATCAGCAGATGGGCGTACGGTAGCCGCCGAACGCGGCAGATGGCCCCCACCCCACTTCGTGACCGTCATCCGAGCTGCGCGGCGAACGCCTCGTACGCCCGCTCGTCGAAGAGGACGAACCTGACCTCGTCGACCGCCGTTTCCGTGGCCCGTACCGTCTCCACGGCGATCCGCGCGCCGTCGTCGATCGGCCACGCGTAGATACCGGTGGAGATCGCGGGGAACGCGACCGTACGCGCCCCCAGCTCGTCCGCGGCCAGCAGCGACTCCCGGTAGCAGGAGGCGAGCAGGTCGGAGCGGTCCTCGCTCCGGCTGTGGACCGGGCCCACCGTGTGGATCACCCAGCGGGCGTCCAGGTCGCCCGCGGTCGTGGCGACCGCCTGCCCGGTCGGCAGGCCCTTGCCGTACTGGGACGCGCGGAGCTTGCGGCACTCGTCGAGGATGGCGGGGCCGCCGCGCCGGTGGATGGCGCCGTCGACGCCTCCGCCACCGAGCAGCGAGGAGTTCGCGGCGTTCACGATGGCGTCGACGGACTGCCGGGTGATGTCGCCCTGGACGAGTTCGATGGCAGTCGTGGCGCTCATGACTGGCGCAGCCTCCTCCACACCGCCTTGGCGGCGTTGTGCCCCGACATGCCGTGCACACCCGGCCCCGGCGGGGTGGCCGAGGAGCAGATGAACACGGCCGGATGCGGGGTGCTGTACGGGAACAGGGACGGCTTGGGGCGCAGCATCAGCTGAAGTCCGGAGGCCGCGCCGCAGGCGATGTCGCCGCCCACGTAGTTCGCGTTGCGGGCGGCGATCTCGGGCGGGCCCGCCGTGGCGCGGGCCAGGACGCGGTCCCGGAAGCCCGGCGCGAACCGCTCGAGCTGGCGCTCGATCGCGTCGGTGAGGTCCCCGGTCCAGCCGTTCGGCACATGGCCGTACGCCCAGAAGACATGCTTTCCGTCCGGTGCCCGGGACGGGTCGACGACGCTGGGCTGCACGGTGATCAGGAACGGCGCGTCGGGTGCCCGGCCTTCCCGCGACGCCTCGCGCAGGGCGGTACTGATCTCGGCCCTGCTCGCGCCGACCTGCACCGTCCCGGCGCGGCGCGCCTCCTTCGCGGCCCAGGGCACCGGTCCGTCAAGGGCGTAGTCGATCTTGAAGACGCCCGCCCCGTACCGATACCGCTCGTAGTACCGCCCGAAGCCCGCGATCCGGCTGAGCGCGGCGGGCGAGGTGTCGAAGACGTACGCGCGCGCAGGCGGCAGGTCGTCCAGGCGCTTGACCTCGTAATCGGTGTGGACGGTGCCGCCGAGGTCCTTGAGATACGCGGTGAGCGCGTCGGAGATCGACTGGGAGCCGCCGCGCGCGACGGGCCAGCCGCCCGCGTGCGCGGACAGCGCGAAGACGAGGCCGACGGCGCCGGTGGCGAAGCCGTCGAGCGGGGACATGATGTGCGCGACCAGACCGGCGAACAGCGTCTTGGCCCGCTCGTCGCGGAATCTGCGCGTCAGCCACGTCGAGGGCGGCAGTCCGACCAGGCCGAAGCGGGCGAGCGTGACCGGGTCGCGGGGCAGTGCGGTGAGCGGCAGGGACATGAAGTCCCGGGCGAGCGTGTCCCATCTGGCGACGAAGGGCTCGACCAGCCTGCGGTACGTCCCCGCGTCGCGCGGTCCGAAGGATGCGGCCGTCTCGGCCACGGACCGGGACAGCACGGCCGCCCTGCCGTCCGGGAAGGGGTGGGCCATGGGCAGATCCGGGTGCAGCCACTCCAGGCCGTACCGCCGCAGGGGCATCGCCTTGAACGCGGGCGAGTTGACGCCCAGCGCGTGCGCGGCCGAGCACGGGTCGTGCCGGAAGCCGGGCAGCGTCAGCTCCTCGGTGCGGGCGCCCCCGCCGACCGTGTCGCGTGCCTCGAAGACGGCCACACTGAAACCGCGGCGGGCCAGCTCCACGGCAGCGGTCAGTCCGTTCGGCCCCGCACCCACCACGACCGCATCGAGCATCGACGGCACCTTCGGACTCCTTCGTCAGCCGATGGCCACTCGGGATCAGGATATGCCGGGCCGCCGACAGCCCCGGGGGCGCGGGTAGTCTTCGCCGGATGACGCGCCGGTTCCGGATTCAGGTGCCCGAGGAGGGCTGCTGGTACTGGTTCGAGGTGGAGGAGGACGGGTGGGCGTCGCGGGAGGCGGTGTTCGACGCGACGCTGGAGGTGCCGCGTCTGCCTGAGCCGTTCGAGAGACTCGCCGGAAGCCCTGCCGGTGGTGCGTCGGTCGCCGCCTCGCTGGCCGAACTGTCCGTCGTGCGCGAGAAGTTCGGGCTCGTCGGCGTGCAGCTCTACGAGACGGTGTACGGCGTCCTCGCGGAAGGTCCCGTCGAGCGGCCGCCGCACGCGGAGGACGTCACGGAGGCGGAGTTCGAGCGGGCGTGGTCCGCGGCCGTACGACACCGGCACTTCACGCGCTACGACACCGGGCCGCTCCCGGTGGGCTCATGCGTCACCGGCACGGTCTCCGCCCTGCCCTGGGGACCGGGAAGAACAGGCCTGTTCGTGGACATCGGATCACCGGCGGCGGGTTTCGTGGACATGGGGTGGCTGCCCCACGACCCGGACGGCTGGCCGCCCGTCGGCACCGTGGCCGAGTTCGAAGTCGTCACCATCCGCTTCGACCTGCGGCCCGAGTACACCGGACTGCAGGTCAGGCTCCGCCCGACAGCAACCCCGCCACCCGGCGAGCCGTGGCCGCGTCCCGGGCGGCGGTGAACGGAAGGGCGTTGCCGCCGGTTATGCGGAACGGCTCCCCCGCGCGGGTCAGATGGGCGCCACCCGCCTCCTCGACCAGCAGCAGCCCCGCCGCGTGATCCCAGGCCGCCTCCCAGGAGAACGCCGTGGCGTCCAGCTCACCGCGCGCGACGTTCAGATACTCGAGGCCGGCGGAGCCGCAGGGCCGTGTCCGCACTCCCTCCGTGCGCAGGCCGAGCAGCGCGCGCTTCTGGGCGTCGGTCGTGAAGTCCGGGTGAGATGTGGCCACTTCGAGCAGTCGGTCGGGCGCGGGCGAACCGGAGCGCAGCGGCACCCCGTCGAGAGCGGCGCCCCCGCCCCGTACCGCCGTGGCGAACCGGTCGAGCGCCGGGGCGTACGTCCAGGAGGCGAGCACCTTGCCGCCCAGCGCGAGCGCGACCAGCGTGCAGAAGCCGGGGTTGCCGTGCACGAACTGCCGTGTTCCGTCGACCGGGTCGACGATCCACACCGGCGCCTCGCCCTGTATCGCCTCGTACGTCTCGGGGTTCGCGTGCACCGCTTCTTCGCCGACCACGACCGAACCGGGCAACAGGGCGCCGAGCGCCGCCGTGAGGTACTCCTCGGCCTTGCGGTCGGCGTCCGTCACCAGGTCGTGCGGGCCGGTCTTCTCGTCCACCTCGTGCGCGGCGAGCTGCCGGAAACGCGGCATGATCTCCGTCGCCGCCGCCTTGCGGACTGCTTCCTCTACCTCGGACGTACCGTGCGCGAGAAACTCTTCGATGGTTTCGTTGTCTTCGATCACCACTCCATGAGAGCACGGGTCACTGACAATCCCCGCCCGGCCGGTGCACTCCGGGTGGAATCGGCATGAACTCCCCACGCCTGGTGACCGGAATCAACGACCCGGAGTCGGCGTTGATCCCCGAGGGAACTGAACGGAGGCCGATCGTGCACGGTGAGTACAAGATCCCCGGCGGCAAGCTCGTCGTCGTGGACCTGGACGTCGAGGACGGAGTCCTGCGGCACCCGCGCGTGGCGGGCGACTTCTTCCTCGAACCGGACGAGGCCCTGGACGCCGTGAACCACGCGCTGAACGGCGCCCCGGCCGACACCGACGCGACCGGCCTGGCCGCCCGCATCGACGCCGCGCTCCCCGAGGGCACCGTCATGTACGGCCTGACCTCGGAGGGCATCGGGATCGCCGTACGCCGTGCCCTCGCACACGCCACCGACTGGACCGACTACGACTGGCAGCTCGTCCACGAGGGCCCGCAGTCGCCCGCGCTGCACATGGCGCTCGACGAGGTGCTGACCGCGGAGGTCGCCGCGGGCCGCCGTCCGCCGACTCTGCGCGTGTGGGAGTGGGGCGCCCCGGCTGTGATCATCGGCAGCTTCCAGTCGCTGCGCAACGAGGTCGACCCGGCGGGAGCCGCGCGGCACGGCATCGAGGTCGTGCGCCGGATCTCCGGGGGCGGCGCCATGTTCGTGGAGCCCGGCAACACGATCACGTACTCGCTGTCCGTGCCCGAGGCCCTCGTTCAGGGCCTGTCCTTCCAGGACAGTTACGCGTATCTCGACGACTGGGTCCTCGGCGCGCTCGGCGACATGGGGATCAAGGCGTGGTACCAGCCGCTGAACGACATCGCCACGGAGCAGGGGAAGATCGCGGGAGCGGCCCAGAAGCGGATGGTCGGGTCGCACGGTGCCGTGCTGCACCACGTGACCATGTCCTACGACATCGACGCCGACAAGATGCTCGAAGTGCTGCGCATCGGCCGGGAGAAGCTGTCCGACAAGGGCATCAGGAGCGCGAAGAAGCGGGTGGATCCGCTGCGCCGGCAGACGGGACTGCCGCGCGAGGCCGTCATCGACCGGATGATCGAGTCGTTCCGCGGCCGGTACGGACTCACGGACGGCAAGGTGACTCCGGAGGAGCTGTCACGCGCGGAGGAACTGGCACGGACGAAGTTCGGCTCGCCGGAGTGGACGGCCAGGGTGCCCTAGCGCTCCGCTGGGAGGGCGGTCAGGGATCTGCGGGCCGTCTGTGGCTGGTCGCGCAGTTCCCCGCGCCCCTTAAGCGCGCCCCTAGGGGCGCGCTTAAGGGGCGCGGTACAGCACCGGGCTTCAGCCCCGACCAAGGCGCTTCCACGCCGTCGTCCCGAGAATGTTCTCCGGGCCGATGTCGAGGTAGTCCTCCGCGCGTACGGTCGTGGCGGCGCGCCCCTTCTCGGGCGCGACGCGCAGAAGCGTGGCCTTCTCGTAATGGGTTCGCCAGTACAGGCTCGCGTACGCGGTCTGGCCCGGAGCAAGGGTCAGCCGCTCGGGGCCCGGGTCCTGTGGGGCCATGGGCACCTGGTCCGTGCCCTCGACGGTCCGTACTCCCGTGAGGGGATCGCCCGCCTCGTCGAGCACCTGGATGGAGGGGTAGCCGTTCAACTCGTACGGCTGTGAACCGCAGTTGGTCAGGTGGAGGCTCGTGGCGCGCAGCCCCATGGCGGAGTTGACCATGTCGGTGCGGAAGCGCAACCCGGACGGCGGGCAGCCGGACTCCGGCTGGACCGACACGGTCGGCTCAGCCTTGGGGGTCGCGGCCACGGGTGGCGGCGCGGCCCGGGTCGGCGTCGGTGTCGGCTTGCGGTCAGGGTTACGTTCACGGTCCAGTTCGGCCGAGAAACCGCAGCCGCTCGCGGTCACCGCCAGCGCGCAGGCGAGGACGGCCAAGCGGGCTGGTCTGCGGCGTGTCGCGATCACGCGCCGATCATCGCACGCGTCCTCGGCGGAAGGGTTCACTCCGCGTGACCGCGTGCCGCCACCAGTCCCGACTCGTATGCGAACACGACCAGTTGGGCGCGGTCGCGGGCGCCGAGCTTGGTCATCGCGCGGCTGATGTGGGTCTTGGCCGTGAACGGGCTGACGACCATGTGGGCGGCGATCTCCTCGTTGGTGAGGCCGCGCGCGGCGAGTGCCGTGACCTCGCGTTCGCGGCGGGTCAGGCACTCCAGGCCGGGAGCGGTGGCCCGGTCCGGTGGCCGGGACACGAACTCGCCGATCAGCGTGCGTGTGATGGACGGCGACAGCAGTGCCTCGCCGCGCGCCACGACCTCGATGGCCTGGAGGAGGTCGGCGGGCTCGGTGTCCTTGAGCAGGAAACCGCTTGCTCCGGCACGCAGCGCCTCGAAGACGTATTCGTCCAGGCCGTAGTTGGTCAGGATGGCGACGCGTACGCCGGACAGTTCGGGGGCGGCGGCGATGCGGCGGGTGGCCTCGATGCCCGACATCACCGGCATCTGGACGTCGACGAGGGCGATGTCGGGGACGTGGGCGCGCACCAGCTCCAGTCCCTGTGCACCGTCGGCGGCCTCGCCGACCACCTCGATGCCGTCCTCGGCCTCCAGGAGCGCCCGGAACCCGGCCCGCATCAGCGCCTGGTCGTCGATGAGCGCGACCCTGATCACGGGGCGTCCAACGGCAGTTGGGCACACACACAGAAGCCGCCCTCCGCGCGCGGGGCGGCGTGCAGCGTGCCGCCGAGTGCCGTGACGCGTTCGCGCATGCCGGTGAGGCCGATGCCCTCGGTGGGCGGCCGGGCCGGGTCGGCGGTGCCGTCGTCTTCGACACGTATCTCCAACTCGCTCTCCCCGTAGTCCAGTTGGACGGTGACCTTGGCGGGGCCCGCGTGTCGGGCGGCGTTGGTGAGGGCTTCCTGGACGATGCGGTAAGCGGCGCGGTCCACGGTCGCCGTCAGGGGACGCTCTCGGCCGCTCACGGTCAGGTCGACGGCGAGGCCGGCCGCGCGGGCGCGCTCCACGAGCAGGGCAGGAGTGCCGGTGGGCTCGTCGGTGCGCAACACGTCGAGTGTGGCGCGCAGTTCGCGCATCGCCTCACCGCCGGCCTCCTGAATGGCGAGCAGTGCGGGCGGCACCTCGTCTCCGCGCTTGCGGGCGAGGTGCACGGCGACGCCTGCCTGGAGCTTGACGATCGAGATGCTGTGCGTGAGGGAGTCGTGCAACTCCCGGGCGATGCGCAGGCGTTCCTCCCCCGCGCGGCGCAGGGCGGCTTCCTCGCGGGTTCGTTCGGCCTCCAGCGCGCGCTGTTCGGTCTGGCGCAGATACGCCTGCCAGTTGCGGCCTGCGAGGCCGGTGACGACGGCGACCAGGAACCAGCCCGCGAGCAGCGCCGTCCGCTCGACGGTGTCCTGGGACGTGGGATCGGTCGCGAGATACCCCCCGAGGAACACGGCACTCGCGACCGCGCCCACGCCTCGATGCCCCGCCTGAGCCGCCGTGTGGACGGCTCCCACCACCGGCAGGGCGGACACGGGTCCGGGATGGGCGTGCAGCACATAGCCCGTCAGGGCGACCGTGGTCACGGCGAGCACCACGCGCGGCGCCCGCCGGTACGCCGCCAGCGCCAGCGAACCAGCCACGATCAACGCATGGTCGAGCGGGGTCGTGTCCTGGTCGAAAGCCGCCGCGGACACGACGATCGCGCCGACCACGACGGCGAGTGCCGCGTCGGCGAGGCGCCTGCGTGCGACCTGGTCCCCGTGCATGTCCGCACAGTAGACCGCGGCGCCGACAGCGGCGTCAGACCTGTGGACGGCTCGCGGACTACTCCCGCCGCAGTAGTCCGCTGCCCGGGTGGGCCCGTGGGCGTCAGCGCCAACTGCCTCCGGCCGTACGACGCCTGGGGACGCCCCCTGGAGCCACGGTTGTCCGCATGACGAAACCGTTCATGACCACACCCTTCCGCTACACCGAGCCCCTGCCGCCGAAGTCCGCCACCGGCCGCACCGCCGAGGTCTACCGGCAGCTCTCCGAGGACTTCGGTATCGACCGCCCGGTCACCTTCGTCGTCCTGTCCTCCGCGCCCGAGATCCTCGCCGCCACCTGGGCGTTGATGCGCGAGTCCCTGATCGCGGGAGCGGGCAGCCGCACCGGGAAGGAGCTGGCGACCCTGGGGGTCTCGCGCGCCAACAAGTGCCCGTTCTGCACGGACGCGCACACCATGCTGCTGCACGCCACCGGCGACCACGCCCTCGCGGAGCGCCTGGCGCGCGGGGCCTCCCCGGAAAACGAGGAGCACGCGCGCGTGCTCGCCTGGGGCGAGGCCACGCGCATCCCGGGCAGCCCGGTCGTCGCGTCGCTTCCCTTCCCGCCGGAGCACACCGCCGCGTACGTGGGCAGCGCGCTGTCCTTCCACTTCATCAACCGCATCGTGGGCTCCCTGCTGATCGAGAAGCTGCTGCCGGGCAACATTCAGCGCTTCCGCCCGGTACGCAGCCTGGTGGGCCGCTCCCTGTCCGGCACCGTGCGCCGCAGCTTCACGCCGGGCACGAGCCTCGCCCTCGTCGACGACGCGGGACCCGGCCCGTCCTGGGCCGCGGGGACGACGGTCGGCCCGGCGTACGCGGCGCTGCGGTCGGCGGCGACAGCCGGCGCCGGCCTGCTGACCGAGGCCGACCAGGATCTCGTACGGGAGAACGTCGAGATCTGGGACGGCACGCACCCTCCGCTCGCGTGGCCGGCCCTGCCGGACCGCGACGACAGGCCCGGCGCGCGCCTGGCCCTGCTGGCCGCCCTGGCGCCGTACCGCATCACCGACGAGGACGTGGCGGCCTGGAAGAAGCCGCCGCACACCGACCACTGCCTGGTGCATCTGATCGCGTACGGCGCGTTCACCGCCGTCGACCGCATCGAGCGCGCGCTGCCCCTCCCACCGCGTCAGAACTCCGAGGTGCCGAGTTCCAGGCCGGCCGGTGCGCGCGACGCCTCGCGATAGACCGACGTCGATCATCCGGCCGATCGTGCAGTCACGCCGGTATCGCCGCGGCGTCGAGGCGTCAAGGCGTCAAGGCGTCAAGGCGTCGAGGCGTCGAGGCGTCAACAGGGAGCCGCTGTGACCACACGAGTACGGAGCGAGTTGGCACTACCGCGGCCACAGGGACACGTGTGACACTGGCGTCTCCGTCCGCAGTGTGGCCTCCTCCGCACCCATCCCCCACGAGAAGTGCGCCGTGCGTTCTCTTAGTCTGCCGCTCGCTCTCACCGCGCGTCTGCTGCCGGTCGCCGTGCTCGCCTCGGCGGGCTGGGCACTGTCGTCCGGGCCGTTCGCCGCGACCCCGGCCGCGGATCACAAGGCGTCCGGTGACAGACCTGCCGAGTCCCCGTCGGCGCCGTCGACGGCGGCGGCGTCCCGGACGTACCGCAGTTCGCCGACGCCCTGTGACGGCCTGGGGAAGAAGACGGTCACCTCGCTGGTGCCGGGTGCCAAGACGGCAGGCAAGGAAATCCCGTCGACCGACGAGTCCCTGCGCCGCACCTGCTCCTGGAACGCGCTCAAGGGGTACGACTACCGCTGGCTCGACGTCTCGTACGAGATCAAGAAATCCGACGACGCCGCCCGGACCGCCTACAAGCAGCACACCACGGAGAAGAGCGGCGGAGGAGCGGTCCCCGGTCTCGGCGACGAGGCGTACTCCGTCGTGAACCTCACCACCGAGGACAAGCAGCAGACGCGCGAAGGCATGGTGATCGTGCGCGCGTCCAACGCGCTGGTGGTCGTCACGTACAACGGCAGCGACTTCGAGTCGAAGAAGGCGCCCAGTACGGACGAGATCAACAAGGGCGCCATCAAAGCCGCCAAGGAGGCGGTGGCCGCGCTGGAGAAAGCTCAGTAGAGGCTCGGTAGAGGCTCAGTAGGGCTTGATCTCCGGCGCGGCGCACCACCGTCAGGCGGCGTCCTGGGGCTGGGCCTCCTGGGGCTGGGGCTCGCGCTCCCTTCCGCCCATCAGGACCACGTAAAGCAGCAGCGAAGTGCCCAGGCCCACCGCCCAGCCGTAGTCGGCGAGCGGCTTCAGGAACGGGATCAGTCCGTCCACCGGGAACGGTCCGTTCTTCTCGCCCTCGGCGTTCAGGGTCGAGTACGAACCGCCGACCGCGAGCACCCCGCCGACCACGAAGGCCGCCACCGCGCGCCAGTTCCAGCCGGACGAGTACCAGTAGCGCCCGCCGGGCGTGTACAGGTCCGCCAGGTGGAGGACCGTACGGCGGACGATCCAGTAGTCGGCGATCAGGATGCCCGCGACCGTGCCGAGCAGGCCGCCGACCACTCCGAGCCAGGTGAAGATGTAGAACTCGGGGGTCGAGATCAGCTTCCACGGGAAGATCAGGATGCCGATGACACCCGTGATCAGCGCGCCCGTACGGAAGTTGATGAGCTTCGGGGCCAGGTTGGACAGGTCGTAGGCCGGGGAGACCACGTTCGCCGCGATGTTCACGGAGATCGTGGCGATCAGCACGATGAAGAGCGCGAAGACCAGGCCGAACGCGTTGTCCGTCTTGGCCGCGAGGACCACCGGGTCCCAGATCGCCTCGCCGTAGACCACCTCGGAGCCGGAGGTGACCATCACCGCGAGGACCGCGAAGAGCGTCATCGTCGTGGGCAGGCCCAGCGACTGGCCCCAGGTCTGCGCCTTCTGACTGGCGCCGAAGCGGGTGAAGTCGGGGATGTTGAGCGACAGGGTCGCCCAGAAACCGATCATGCCCATCAGGGACGGGAAGAAGACCGGCCAGAAGTCGGCGCCCCAGCCGAGTTTCGAGGGCTGGTCGAGCAGCGCGCCGAAGCCGTCGGCCTTGACGGCGATCCAGATGAGCAGGACGAAGGCGCCGACGATCACGACGGGCGCGGCCCAGTTCTCGAAGCGCCGCAGGAAGTCCATGCCCCGGTAGATGATGGCGATCTGCGCCGCCCAGAACAGGAGGAAGCAGAGCCACAGCGGCCATGGATTGCCCGCGATCTTCCCCGCGTTCTCCCACTCACCGCCGGTGAGCTTGGAGCCCAGGGCGAAGATGCCGCTGCCGCCGATCCAGGTCTGGATGCCGAACCAGCCGCAGGCCACGGCCGCGCGGATCAGTGCCGGGATGTTGGCCCCCCGGATGCCGAAGGAGGCACGGGCGAGCACCGGGAAGGGGATGCCGTACTTGGGTCCGGCATGGCCGGTGGCCAGCATCGGCAGCAGCACGATGATGTTGGCCAGGGCGATGGTGAAGACGGCCTGCTTCCAGTCCATGCCGAGGGCGACCAGGCCGGAGGCCAGGGTCCAGCTGGGGATGCAGTGGGCCATGGAGATCCACAGGGCCGCGAAGTTGTACGTCGTCCACTTGCGCTCGGAGACCGGGACGGGACGCAGGTCCTCGTTGGCGAAGGGGCTGAAGGTGGGGAAGGCGTCGGGGGTGAGTTCGACCCGGCCGGCGTTGTCGACGGTCTGGGTTATCGGCGGACCCGTGGGGACGGTTTCGGTCATGGGCAGGCCAATCAATGAGGTGGGACGGGAAAGGCCGTGCGGGCCCCTCCCCGGGACGGCGGGGAGGGGTGACAAA
>NZ_JAAKZY010000003.1 GCF_011045015.1 Streptomyces scabichelini
GGCCATGGCGGTCGCCGTCGAGGGGGGAGGGGCGGCGCGGTGGCCGACGGCATGACCGTGCGGCGCTTGGCGGGAACAGGTGCAGGCTGTGTTCCCGGACGTAGAAACTTGTGAGGTACTACAGTCTCGAGTGCGTCGGAGTGTGACACGCCGCAACCGGCTTGGGGAGGGGGCAGTCGCAATAAATTCGAGGCCCGGCGCCGGAATTTCTCCATACCTCGGACAACGGGCTGTCGGGTGCCGTCACAGCTGTTGCTCCGGCACGCGATCAGTAACTACACTCCATCTATAGTTTCTGCCGGAGGAGTGAAGATGGACGGATCGTCGGAGTCGGTCACGGCACGGTGCCCCGGGCCCAGCGTCCAGGATTACCTCGACCGGGACAGCCGGCCGGTTCCCCCTGCGCTGAGGTACGAGCACAACGACCACCTCGGCAGCGAGGACGTCGACGTCACACGCTTCGTCTCCCGCGAATGGGCCGAGCGCGAGATGGAACAGGTGTGGCGCCGCGTCTGGCAGTTCGCCTGTCTGGAGAGCGAGATCCCCGAGGTCGGCGACCACGAGGTCTACGAGATCGGCAACGACTCACTGATCATCGTGCGCACGGCACCGGACGAGATCCGCGCGTTCGTCAACGCCTGTCTGCACCGGGGCCGCAAACTGCGCACCGGCGGGGGCAACGTCGCCGAGTTCCGCTGCCCCTTCCACGGCTTCGCCTGGAACCTCGACGGGACGATGCAGTCGCCGCCCTGCGCCTGGGACTTCCCGCATGTCACCCCGGAGAAGTTCGCGCTGCCGGAGGCCAAGGTGGCCACCTGGCGCGGCTTCGTCTTCATCAACATGGACCCGTACGCGGAGTCCTTCGAAAGCTACCGGGGCACCTTCGACCAGTACTACATCTGGCCGCTGGAGAACCGCTACAAGTCGCTGCACATCGCCAAGGTGCTGCCCTGCAACTGGAAGGTCGCGCAGGACGCGTTCATCGAGTCCTTCCACGTGATCGCCACGCACCCGCAGATGCTGCCCTGGCTCGCCGACGCCAACTCCCAGTACGACGTCATGGCGGACCAGCCCAACTGGAACCGGATGCACAACATCCAGGGCGCCCCCAGCCCCCACGTGGCGGACTCCGTCACGGAGGAGGACGTACTGGAGACGTTCTACTACTCGCGCGCCTTCTACGCGTCGACCCAGGGCCGGGACCTGGTGATGCCCGAGGGCGAGCTGCCCGAGATCCCGCCCGGCGGCACCGCCCGCCAGGTCCTCGCGGACCGCATGCGGGAGCAGCTGGCGGCCACCTCGGACCAGGACTTCTCAGGGACCTCCGACAGCGAGCTGCTGGACGCCATCAACTACCTGTTGTTCCCCAACTTCAACCCGTGGGGCGGAGCCAAGTCCAACATCATCTACCGGTTCAGGCCCAACGGTCTCGACCCCGACTCCTGCACCGCCGAGATCATCTTCATGTCGGCGCCGAAGTCCGCCGAGATGCCGCCGCCGGCCAAGATCCGGTGGGTGGCGGAGGACACGCTCTTCGCCGACATCCCCGAACTCGGGCTGCTCGGGCCGGTCTTCGACCAGGACTGCGAGAACCTGCCGTACGTCCAGCAGGGCCTCAAGGCGACGCGCAAGCCGGGCTTGACCCTGGCCAACTACCAGGAGAGCCGCATCCGTCACTTCAACCAGACGCTCGACCGGTGGATGGACAAGTGACCGTGACCCACCGTGTGGCGGTCAGGCCTTCCGGCGCCGAGCTGGAGGTGTGCGACGGCGAGGACCTGTTCAGTGCCGCCCAGCGGCTCGGCTACCGCTGGCCCACCGTCTGCGGCGGCAAGGGCACCTGCCGCACCTGCTTCGTGGAGGTCGACGAGGGCGCCGACAACTGCTCACCCGTGGGCCCGCTGGAGCGCGAGGGCATCCAGGCCCTCCGCCGGCCGGTGGACGGCCTGACCCGGCTCGCCTGCCAGATGCGGGTCGCCGGCCCGGTGACCGTGACCAAACGCGGCGTACGCCGCCAAGTGCAGGAGTGAGCCCCGTGTCCAAGCAAGTGACCCATCCGCTGACCGGGCATGTGTACCGGCTCACCGAGGACGGACTGGTCGAGGTGACCGACCCCAAGACCGGCGCGCAGGGCATCTTCGACTTCCAGGCCCGCTGGCAGTCGGGCGAACTGCGCCATGCCGACCTCCAGATGGCCGGCTGGGTGGGCCGCCTCGCCCAGCGGCGATCCGCACCGCATCCCGAGGACTGAGCCGGTGACAGCCCGCACCACTCGGACGGTCTGCCTGCTGCGCCGCCCGGACGGAGAGCCGGTCCCCGGCGACTTCGCGATCGAGGAGCGTCCGCTCCCACCGCTCGGCGAGGACCAACTGCTCGTCCGCAACCTCTACATGAGCGTCGACCCCTCGATGCGCGGCCGGCTGGAGAGCACCGAGAAGCACTACACCCACAACTTCACGCCCGGCTCGCCGCTGGACGGCCGGGCGTTGGGTGTCGTGGAGGAGAGCCGTTGTGCGTCGGTGCCGGCCGGCACCTTCGTACGCCATCAGCTCGGCTGGCGGGAACGGGCCGTCCTCGACGCCACGGCCACCGACGGCGCCGGGCGCATCGACCCCGGACTCGCGCCCCTGCCGACCTGGTTGGGCCTTCTCGGACAGACCGGCTTCACCGCCTACGCCGGACTGGCCCGGATCGCCGAAGTCCGCCCCGGCGACACCGTGTTCGTCTCGGCGGCGGCCGGGGCCGTGGGCAGCGCCGCCGGGCAGTTCGCCCGGATGCTGGGCGCGGAGCGTGTCATCGGGACCGCCGGCGGGCCGGACAAGTGTGCCCTGCTGGTGAAGGAGTTCGGCTACGACGCCGCCGCGGACTACCGCGCCGAGCCGGTCCGGGAGGCGCTGGCCAAGATGGCGCCGGAGGGCATCGACGTCTACTTCGACAACGTGGGCGGCCGGCAGCTCGCCGCGGCGCTGCACGCGCTGCGGCCCGGCGGCCGCGTCGCCCTGTGCGGCATGATGTCGCAGTTCGGCGGCGACCGGCAGTCCGCCGACATCAACCAGCTGATCCAGGCGGTCCTCAAGCGGCTGACCCTGCGCGGCTTCATCGTCCGCGACCACGAGGACCTGCGGCCGGAGTTCGAGAGCCGGGTCGCCGGCTGGCTGCGCTCGGGTGAGGTGGTCGCCCGGGAGACGGTGGTGGACGGCCTGGAGAACGCGGCGGGTGCACTGCTGTCCCTGCTCGGCGGCGGCAATGTCGGCAAGATGCTGGTGAGGCTGGGCGGTTCCCTGTAGGCGGGACCGTGACGACGGAAGAGTGGGGTGGCCCTGGTGTCAGGGCCACCCCACTCTTTGCCGAGTCCGGACGTCCGCGTGCCTCAGCGCATGTCGCGCGACGCCGCCACGGTGTGCACCTGGAGACTGACGCCCTCCCGGGTGAGCCCGGACACCGCAGCACGGAAGTCCTTGATGTGCGCGGTGGTGAAGTGCTCGTCGAGCGCCTGCTGGGAGGTCCACCGCTCGTACACGCGGATGCGTCGCTCGTCCGTCGGGTCGGCGGTCATCGCGTAGTCCAGGCAGCCTGGTTCGTCCTCGCGGGTCCGGTGGCCCAGCTCCACGAGATGGCCCAGCATCGTGTCGCGGTCGCCGGGCTCGTAGTCCATCCAGCCGGAGACGATGATCTCCGCGGTGCTGTCCGCGGTCATGTCCTGTGACACGGTGGTCCTTTCCATGGTCATGCCCGCGGGCCCGCCGCCCCTGTCAGGTGGGCGACGGGCCCGCGGCCGTTCAGATGCCGAGTGCCGCCGGGACGCTGTCCACGGTGACCGTGCCCTTTGTGCCGTCGACCGTGATCACCATGCCGTCCCGCAGCCGCTGTGTGCCGCCCTCGACGGAGATCACCGCCGGGATGCCCAGCTCGCGGCAGACCACGACGGCGTGGCTGTTGAGGGCGCCCACGTCCACGACGGCCGCTCCGGCGACGAGGAACAGCGGCGTCCAGGCCGCGTCGGTGATCGGCGCCACCAGTACCTCGCCCGGCTCCAGTGCCTCGCACGAGGCCGGGTCGCTGACCACGCGCACCCTGCCGGTGTACGTGCCGTGGCTGCCGCCGACACCCGTGAGCACATCGGCCTCGGTCGCGGCCGCGATTCCCTCGTCGGTGCGTCGCGGCCACGCGTCGATCTCGGTCTGGGCGTCCTCCGCGATGAAGAACGGCGGTTCCAGCGCGCCGAGTCCGGCGTACTCCTCGAGCCGCTGGGCGATGACCGGTCCGAAACGGCCTGGGTCGGCGACATAGTCGTCGAGTTCGGTGTCCAGCAGCATCATCACGTCCTCGGGCTTCGCGATGCGGCCCGCTTCGACCCCGCGGCGGCCGAGCTCCCGTACCGCCATCCGGATCTCGTTGATGACGGTCACACAGTTCGCCTTGGTCCGCTCGCGGGCCGGGATCCACACCTGGGAAGCGTGCATCCCGGCGTCGAACATCGGCTGTGAGCCCTCCGGAAGGGCGGCTCGGATCTCAGCGGCGATCTCCGTACGGCGCTCCGTCAGCTTGCGATGCCGCTCGGCCGGGGAGTTGTCGTCGGAGCTCTGCCGGATACGGTCCACCAGGGCCAGCGCCTGGACCGGCGCCGCCTCCCAGGACAGCGCGTGGATGTCCCACTCGTTGGGACCGCGGTCGCCGGACTCGGCCAGGAACTCGTCGAAGGAGTCCCGGAACGCCTTGACGTCTCCGGTCGCCCCTGCGAGGGCCTGCTCCACCGCGGCCGGGCCCTGGTCGAACAGAGCCGTCAGCTCCGCCGAGGCCGCCACCTGGCGCGACAGCGTCCACAGGCCGGTCGACGGAGAGGCCGAGTCCACGTCGCCAAGGCCGCCGATGAGGTCGAGCATCGCGCCGGGACGGTCGACGCTCGCGCACAGCGGGCCGAGGATCGCCGGTCCGACCGACGCGGGCAGCGAGGACTCGACATGCCGCTGGAAGGTGATCTCCACCTCGTCCAGCAGCGAGCGGGCGTACGCCACCAGCTCGGCGTCGGACAGAGCCGCCAGGCCGGGGCGCCCGTGCCGGATCCGGCGCAGCCGCTCATGGTCGGCGTCGCCCTCCGGGTAGTCGGCCTGGCCGAGCATCCGCTGGAGCGTCGCCGTGGCCTTGGCCGTCAGCTCCGCGTCCTGGTCGTCGGGGTGGGCCACGTACGCCGGTGTGTCCGAGCGCTGGCCGACGAAGGCCGCGTCGATATCGGCCGCGGTCTGCCCCATACGGATGCCGAACAGCCGCAGGTGCGACAGGTTGAGGTAGAAGTAGCCGCCGAAGATCCCCACGAACGGAGGCCGGGGGCCGGTGATCTCGTCGCCGCGGTAGATGCCGAACTCGACGAAGCCGCGGCGCCAGCCCTGCAGACCGCGCCCCCAGACCAGGCTCCAGCCCAGCGGGCTGGCCGGGTCCGGCAGGGTCTCGCCCGCGTTGGCCCGGGTGTAGTGGGGCAGTCGCTCGCTGCGCTGCCAGTCGGTGATCCAGTGCTTCATGGCGATGGGGCTCCCGCCGTCCGTTCCCTCGCTCACCACTGCGACGTTCCGCCGTCGACGCTGATCAGCGTGCCCGTGATGCCCGCGCCTGCGTCACTCGCGAGCAGCGAGGCGACGCCCGCGATCTGCTCCACGGTGGTGATCTTCTTGGTGGCGGCGTGCTCGGCGAACCGGCCCAGCCACTCCTCGTACGAGATGCCCTCGGCCTCGGCCGCGGCCGGACCGGCTTCCCGCATCAGGTCGGTGTCGACGGCACCGGGGCAGATGGCGTTGCAGGTGATGCCCTGGGTGCCGTACTCGAAGGCGGTCGCCTTGGTCAGGCCGTGGATGGCGTGCTTGTTGGTGATGTAGTGGCTGATCGCCGGCTTGTTGGCCTGCTTGCCCTCGACGGAGGAGATGTTGATGATGCGGCCCCAGCCGCCCTCCAGCATCTTCGGCAGCGCCCTCCGGGTGCCGTAGAAGTAGGCGTTGAGGTTCAGGTTGAGGGCGTTGTGCCAGGCCTCGTCGCTGAGCTGGTGCACGGGCGCGAAGCCCGAGGTGCCGCCGACGTTGTTGACCCAGATGTCGAGCCGGCCGAAGCGCTCCGCGGCGAAGTCCGCGAGGCCCTCGATGTCCTCCTGGCGATTGGCGTCGCAGGGGTGGAAGACCGCCCGGTCCCCGGCGCCGATCTCCTCCAGGGCCTGCTTGCCCTTGAGCTCGGAGCGGCCGCTGATGACGACCGTGGCGCCCTGGGCCAGGAAGGCCTCGGCGATGGCCCGTCCGATGCTGCGCGTGCTGCCCGTGATCACCGCGACACGTCCGTCGAGGCTGCCCGTAGCCACCATGCTGTTCTCCTGCGAGTGCTGTGAGTTAGTCACTTGGACGCTGCGTCCAAGAGGCTGTGAATGGTGCGGTGGAAGTGCTGGAGTCCGGGCTCGTTGCGTCCGAAGACGAAGTCGGTGCCGTTCAGCGCCTTCAGGCCCCGCTGGACGCCGTAGGTGGTCGCGTAGTCCTCGTCGCGGACCACCTCGTAGAACCACTCGCCGAACTGGTCGGCGGCCTGGCGCTCCTCCTCGGTGACGGCCGGCTCGCGCAGCAGGATGATCTGCTGGGTCACCGACTCGGTGGCCGAACGCGGGATCACGATGGAGACGGCGATCTTGTTGCGCCAGGTGCCCGCGATGGCAAGGCCTGGGAAGAGCCAGTAGATGGCTCCGACGAGGTCACCGGGGTCACGCTGGTCGGCCGGCACGTCCACCACGTCGGCGATGGGCCGCAGTGCAGCCGCGAGACGCTGGTGGGGGCCCCAGGTGTCGTGGGCCATCATGTTGGAGAAGTTCGTCTCGAAGACCGTCTTCGGGTGCAGCGAGGCGAAGTGGTACGTCTCCAGGTACCCGTCGAGGGTGACCTTCCAGTTGGGGCTGAGCAGCTCACGGCTCGCGTAGTGGTGGCAGTCCGCGAAGCGGAGCCCCTCGAGCAGCGGCTGAAGATCTCCCAGCCAGGCGTCCAGGTCGTGCTCGGCGGCCGGGTCGAGCGACACGAAGACGATCCCGGCGCGCTCACCGGCGGGAAGCCGCACCAGGCTGCGTCCCTCACGCGGCACATCACCGAAGGTCTTCTCGGCGTACACGCCGCGCAGTTCCCCGGCCAGGTCGTAGGACCAGGAGTGATACGGGCAGGTGATCCGCTTGGACACACCGCATCCCGGTTCGACGAGCTGGGCGCCGCGGTGGCGGCAGGCGTTGATCATCGCGTGGACGACGCCCTGCCGGTCCCGGGTGATCAGAACAGGGATGCCGAGCACGTCCAGGGCCTTGTAGGTGCCCGGCCCGGGAAGTTCGCAGGACATCGCGAGCGGCAGCGGGACACTCCGGTGGACGGCGTCCGTCTCGCGCTGCCAGCGATCGGCGTCGAGGTAGTTGGCGACGGGTTCCGTCCACTGGTCCTCGGCCTCGTGCGTCGTGTTGTCACGGTAGTGCTTCATGACACGCTCGACGAGCTCGGCCGCCTCCCGCCGCATGGCGATGCCCGCGGCGTCGGTGGAGCGGTCCTGGCCGATCCACGAGTTGTATTCCGGCGCCGGGGGCGGCTGACGATCGGCGTCGGCCGCCCCGATCTCCGGGGAACTGGTCTGGACCACGATGTCCTCACAATCCTTCCAGCCGCGAGCTTGGGAAGGGCTTCGGATGCGGCAGCTGGGCTGTGAGCGACACGACAACAGGGGTAAGTGTTCTCTGTCAATAGAAAGTGAGGAAGTGGCCGCTCGATGACCCGCAGGTCACATCGCCTTCGCCCGGGACAAAAAGGTCCAGACGTGAGGTGATCTTTCTATTGACCGGCTCCAGTTGCGGGGGTGTGATGGCCGCACACTCGACAGGGAGGCGGTGTGGTGGCCGACGACGGGGTCGATCCGGTGTCCGTGGCGCGGGCGCGCATGACCGAGCCGTTCGAGGTCGGTGTCGTCGTGCGCGACCTGGGTCTGATGGCGCGCTTCTACGGCGAGGTGCTCGGCTGCTTCGAAGTGCACCGCTCTCTCATTCCGGCATCCATCGGCACCCCGGCAGGGCTGGGCGGCGAGCTGCTCGTCGTCTGGCTTCAGGTGCCCTCCGGGGGGCGCGTCAAGCTGATCCGGCCTCAGTTCGCCGCGACTCCCATTCAGTCGGCTCTGCCGCTGACCGGGCGCCGGGGGCTGTCGTATCTCACCTTCCATCTGGACGACATGGACCCGGTCGTGACGGCTCTGGCGGCCGGAGGTGCCCGGCCGCTCTCGGACCCGGTCGTCGTCGAGGCGCGCGGCCGCCGGATCAGCTTCTGGGCGGATCCGGAGGGCAATGCGCTGGAGCTCGTCGACGGGCGCGGACGCCATCCGGAGCCGGGTCGGTCCGAGGCGTAGTAATTAGAGAACCTGTTCAGTAAGGTGCCCCGTGCTGGTTACTGTAGACCGACACAACAAAGTCCGATTGCTGGGAACACCTCGCTCGGGGCGAAGGGGCGGACGATGGCTCAAAGGGCTCAAAGGGCATCGAAGAAGTCGGCCGATCCGGCCGCGAACCAGGTATCCGCGCAGGTCGTCAGGGATCTGCACGAGCGCATGGTGCGCATCCGGCTGTTCGAGACCGAGGCGGGAAAACTCATGGAGGCCGGCAAGCTGCCCGGCTTCCTGCACCTCTACGTCGGCCAGGAAGCCGTGGCCGCGGGGGTGATGGCGGCACTGCGCGACGACGACCAGATCACCTCCACCCACCGGGGACACGGGCACGCCGTCGCGAAGGGCGTCAGCTTCAAGCACATGTACGCCGAGCTGTACGGCCGCGTCACCGGCGCCTGCCTCGGCCGCGGCGGAAGCATGCACATCAACGACGTCAGCCTCGGCATGCTGGGCGCCAACGGCATCGTCGGCGCCGGCGTCCCGATCGCAGTCGGCGCGGCCTTCGCCGCCCAGTACCGCGGCGAGGACAACATCGCCGCCACCTTCTTCGGTGACGGCGCCACCAACATCGGCGCCTTCCACGAGGGCGCCAACATGGCCGCGATCCTGCGCCTGCCGGTCCTGTTCATCTGCGAGAACAACGGCTACGCCGAGTTCACCCCGCAGTCGAAGCACATGCTGGTCACCGACGTCGCCGACCGGGCCGCCGCCTATGGCATGCCCAGCGTGATCGTCGACGGCATGGACGCGGTCGCCGTCCACCGCGCCGCCGTCGAGGCCGTCGAACGGGCCCGGGCGGGCGAGGGCCCGATGATGATCGAGGCCAAGACCTACCGCTTCTACGACCACCAGGGCGTCAAGGGACTGCGTCACCCCTACCGCTCGGACGAGGAGGTCGAGGAGTGGAAGGCCCGCGACCCGATCGACCTGCTGGAGGCCCGTGCCGTCGCCGACGGCACCGCCACCCGCGCGGAACTGGACGACACCTGGCAGCGCACCCGCGACGAGATCGCCGAGGCCATCGCGTACGCCGAGGCCAGCCCGCTGCCCGATACCGCTGACCTGCTGCTCAACGTCTACTCGGGGTGACCGCGATGACCACCATCACCGAAGCACCGGCCGCCGCCCCGGAGGGCACCGACCGCAAGCTCACCTATGTCAAGGCCTTCAACGAGGGCCTGGCGCAGGCCATGCGCGAGGACGAGAACGTCTTCGTCGCCGGCGAGGACGTGGCCGGGTACGGCGGCGTCTTCCGCATGTTCGACAACCTGCTCGACGAGTTCGGCCCCCGCCGCATGATCGACACCCCGATCTCCGAGGCCGCGCTCGTCGGCCTGGGCGTGGGGGCCGCCGCCCGGGGCCTGCGTCCCGTCGTCGACCTGATGTTCATGGACTTCATCGGTGTCTGCCTGGACCAGATCGTCAACCAGGCCGCCAAGATGAAGTACATGTTCGGCGGCTCCGTGTCGGTGCCGCTCACCATCACCACAGCTTCCGGCGCGGGCCTCGGCGCCGCCGCCCAGCACAGCCAGAGCCTGGAGGCCTGGCTCGCCCACGTGCCCGGCCTCAAGGTCGTGATGCCGTGCGACGCGTACACCGCCAAGGGCCTGACCGTCTCGGCGATCCGGGACGACAACCCGGTCGTCGTGATGCTGAACAAGGTCCTGCTGGGCAGCAAGAGCGTGGTGCCCGAGCCGATCTACGGCATCCCCCTGGGCCAGGCCCACACCGCACGGCAGGGCTCCGACGTCACCGTCATCGCCCTGGGCCGCATGGTGGGCGAAGCCCTCGCGGCGGCCGACGAACTCGCCGCCGAGGGCATCGAGGTCGAGGTGATCGACCCGCGTACCGTGCAGCCCCTGGACACCGAGACCATGATCGCCTCGGTCCGACGCACCAACCGGGCCCTCGTCGTGCATGAGGCCGTCACCTTCGGCGGGCTCGGCGGGGAGATCGCCGCCCAGATCCAGGACGCGGCCTTCGACTACCTGGACGCCCCCATCCTGCGAATCGGCGCGCCCTTCTCCCCGGTGCCGTTCTCCCCGGTGCTGGAGAAGGCGTACGTCCCCGACCACGCCCGCATCGCGCAGGGCTGCCGTCGTCTCCTCGAAAGGTCGTGACCGAAGTGGCGGTCGAGGTTCTGCTGCCGAAGATCGGCCTGACCATGCAGGAGGGCACGATCGACGAGTGGCTGGTGCCGACGGGCACCGCCGTCTCCGAGGGCGACCCGCTGGTGCGGCTGGCCACCGACAAGGTCGACGTCGATGTCGAGGCGGAGGCCGGGGGAGTGTTCCACCCCGTGGTCCCGGCCGGGGCGACCGTCCCGGCGGGGGCACTCATCGGCTGGCTGCTGGCCGAAGGCGAGCAGCCGCCAGGCCCGGGGGGCACGCCGTTGCCTGCCGGGCCCGGGGCGAACGGTGCCCCGGTGCCAGTGGCCGCAGGCGCCTCGGTGTCCGCGCCCGAAGGTGCCTCGCCCGCAGCGCCCTCTTCTCCCGGGCCGGCGGGCCTCAACGGCACCGGTGGTGCCGACCGCACCACCGTCGGCCTCAACGGCACGACGGCTCCGACCGGCGTCGGCGGGCGGCTCCTCGCCTCCCCGAACGCCCGGCGGGTGGCCGCAGAATCCGGCGTGGACCTCACCGCCGTACGCGGCACCGGGCCCGGAGGCCGGATCGTCTCCGAGGACGTGGAGGAGTACCTGCTCGCCCTCGCCGCCGCGCCCGCTGCGACCGGCGACCTCGGGACGCAGGCGCCGGCCGGCCCGTCCGACGGCGCGGTGGTACCGGTCTCCCCGCTGGTGCGCCGCCTGGCGAAGGAGCGTGGAATCGACCTCGGCGAGGTGCCCGGCACCGGGCTGGGCGGACGGGTCCGCCGGGCCGACATCGAGGCCTTCGCTCCGCAGGTTCCGCCCGTGCCGGAACACGCTCCCGCCCCCGGGGGCCGCAGCGCCTCGCGGTCCAAGGCACCGATGCCCGGCGACGTCCTCCCGCTCACCGGAATGCGCGGCACCATCGCCCGCAGGATGCACGCCAGCCTCCAGGAGATGGCGCAGCTGACGCACGGTTACGAAGTGCGGATGGACGCCGTCGTCGCACTGCGGGCCCAGCTCAAGCAGGAGTGGGCCGACAGCGAGTTGCAGGTGCCCAGTCTCAACGACTTCCTCGTGAAGGCCGCCGCCCTGGCGCTGCGTGAACACCCGCTGCTCAACGCGGGGGTGCTCGAGGACGGCATCCATCTCTTCGAGGACATCAACGTCGGGTTCGCGGTCGCGGTGCCGGGCGGCCTGCTCGTCCCCGTGATCGAGGACGCCGCCGCTCTTCCGCTGCCCGATCTGGCCGCGCGGTCCAGGGAACTGGCCGAGAGTGCCCGCGCCGGCCGCATCTCCCCGGCGCAGATGGAAGGCGCCACCTTCACCGTCACCTCACTGGGCGGCTACGGCGTCGACTTCTTCACCCCCGTGGTCAACCCCGGCAACGTCGCCATCCTCGGAGTGGGCCGGCTCAGGGACGGCGTCGACTGGGTGGACGACCAGCCGCGGCGGACGCAAGTGCTCACCCTGAGCCTCACTTTCGACCACCGTGCCGTGGACGGGGCGCCGGCGGCCGAGTATCTGCGCACGGTCGGTGCGCTGCTGCGCACACCCCTGCGGCTCCTGATCTGAGTCCGCGTCTCCGTCTCGGGACCCGGTTTTGCCCGACCCCGACCGCATAGGGGCACGACCGACCCCACCCCGACCCCGCGCCCGTCGGCCGTACCCCTATGCGGTCGGCGGGCGCGGCTCTCCAGTGGTTACCGGGAGCGTACGACGCCCTCCAAGACCTCGTGGACGGTCTTCGCAGGATGGCCGATGGTGGCTTCCAGCGTGGGATCGGTGGCCTTGAACTCGCCGTTGCGCGATGCAGCGAACATCGTCAAGGTGAACTCCGCAGCCGGCCGCGGCATCCCGCCGGCGACTGCTGCGGAGATCCACTCGTCGTCGTCCATGACGACTCGGGTGATGGTCCGGCCGGTGATGCGGCTGAGTATTCCGGCGACGTCGGCGAAGTCCAGCGTGTGGGTGGCTGTCAGCGGCGGCGTGATGCCTTCGAGAGCTCCGTCTTCGGTCAGAGCGACGGCCGCGGCTTCTGCCAGGTCCTCGTGGGCCGTCCAGGACACCGGGCCGTCCTGCGGCACGGCGAGCGTGCCGGTCTCCAGCGCCGCGCCGATGTAGTAGCCCAAGGTGGAGGTGTAGAACCCGTTGCGCAGGGCGGTGTAGGGGACTTCTTGCTGCTTGAGGTGTTCCTCGGTGGCCGCGTGGACCTTCTGCGGCGGGAAGAGCGACGTGGGAGAGGCGGCCTGGTGGCTGGTGTACAGGATGCGTCGGGCGCCCGCTTCCCGTGCCGCGTCGATCGCCGCGGTGTTGGCGGTCACCGCGCCGCCGCCCCGGATGGCTGTGGAGACGACCAGGAGGCGCTCGGCACCTTCGAAGGCGTGCTTCAGACTGTCGGGTTCGGTGAAGTCTCCCGCCCGGACCCGGACGCCGCGCTCGGCGAGGTCGGCGGCCTTGCTCACATCGCGCACACTGACGCCGATCCTGTCGGCCGGTACCCGATCCAGCAGGCGGTTGACGATCAAGGCCCCGAGGTGGCCGGTGGCTCCCGTGACGATCAGCATCGGTGACTCCCAATCTGAGGATGTTTCCAACGGAACTCAGATTACGGTAACACTGATAATTCCGTTGGTTGCAACAGAATGCGTTCGTCCGGGGCTTGCTCATGAATGCCAGCAGTTTCATGCAAGACGTACAACAGAGAGTTGGCGGTATCGCCGATAACAACGCCTGTCACGCCTGGGCGATACCATCGTCTCCATGGCACCGAACACGCAGCGGCGGGACATCACTCGGGACCGCATCGTGAAGGCCGCGGCCGGCCTGCTGCGCGACCAGGGGCCGGCCGCGGTGACCACGCGCCGCGTGGCCCAGCAGGCCGGGCTGCAGCCTCCTGCTCTCTACCGCTTCTTCCAGGACAAGGACGACCTGCTGGATGCCGCCGCGGAGCATGTCTTCACCGAACATGTGGCGAGCAAGCAGACCAGCGCGCCCTCGGACGACCCTGTAGAAGACCTCCGCGCCGGATGGAACACGCAGATCAGCTTCGGCCTGGCCAACCCGTACGTCTACGGCCTGTTGCTCGACCCGGCTCGCGCACGCGACACCCCGGCACAGGTCAAGGGTGTGCTGGTCCTTGCCGAGCGGGTGCACAGAATCGCCGCCGCCGGGCGGCTTCGGGTGAGCGAGGAACGCGCCGTCAACCTCATCCGCTCGGCGGGGGTCGGAACCGTCCACACCCTGCTGACCCTGCCGCCAGGGCAAAGCGACCCACAGTTGGCCGATGCCGCCTTCGAGGCGATCGCCCGCGCCATCCTCGTGGACGGGCCCGCCGTCCCCACCGAGGACCCGGCGGCCGTCGTTGCGGCCTTCCGCACGGTCCTGCCCGAACTGCCCAGCCTCAGCAAGGCTGAAGCCGCGCTTCTCGACGAGTGGCTGCAACGCTGATCCGGCGCGGCCTTGGTTAAGTCCGGTGCGGTATCGCGCCCCGTAAGGGGCGCGGGGCTGTATCAATATGCGGCTCCGCCGCGTGGGCACGACCAGCCCCCACCGGCCCGCAGGTTCGTGACCGCCCTTCCAGCGGAGCGCTCAGGCAGGCCGCTGCTCGTCCGCCGGGTCGGTGATCTGCTCCGCGAGACGGCCGATCTCGCGGATGAAGGAGCGGTGCCCGAGGGAGCGGTAGACGTCATCCCCCCGGACCTGCGAGATCGCCGCGGTCTCCAGCAGCGCCAGCACACCCACCCCGACCACCGCCGCCTCCGCGTCCGTGACCGGCTGACGGACCTTCCGGACCAGCCCCACCAGTTCGTCCAGCAGTTGCGTACGGATCTCGTGGCGCAGGGCCTCCGCCTCCTGGCTCATGCCGGCCGAGGACACGAAGAACACGGTCGCGGCGGACCGGTGTTCGCCCAGCCAGGCCACCAGCCCTGTGACCGCAGGACCGATGCCCGAACCGGGCTCGTGCGCCTCCGTCAGTTTCTCCAGCTGCTCGCGCAGCGCGGCGGCGAACACCCGCATACCCTCCACGAGGACCTGGTCCTTGGAGGAGAAGTGGTAGTACACCGCGGCCGACGTCATCTCCGCCCGCGCGGCGATGTCGGCCACCGTCACTTCGTCCGGCGGCTGGGTGGCGAACAGCTCGGTGGCTGCCTCGATCACCCACTGCCTGCGCGAAGGGCGGTGAGCTGCGCGGGTTCCGGATGTAGTCATGGTGTCAAGTATGCCGGGCTCTTCGTTCTCCAGGGACACCCGGGGAGTGGGAATTACCGTTCCGACCAGGCAGACTTACTGGATAGCATGGGCAGTACACCGGTCACACGGGCACCGGTCACGGCAACCGCCAGGGAGCATGATGGCCACCACGCAGAACGGCAAGCAGCCCGCCCACCGTCCCTCGCGACGGCAGCACATCATCAGTGCCGCGGTCAGGGTGTTCGGCCGTAACGGGTTCGCGGAGACCAGCGTGCAGGACATCGCGGACGAGGCCCAGGTGGTGCCCACAGCCGTCTACTACCACTTCGCAGGCAAGGAAGAACTGCTCGAACTCGCCATGCGGCGGGTCTTCGACCAGCTCAACGCGGTCGTGGAGGAGGCCCGGCCGGAGACCGAACCGGGCGACGCCGAAGGCCTGCTGCGCGTCATCGACGCCGTGTGGGACTGGGTCGAGAGGAATCCGGACGAAGCCCGGTTCTACCAGGTCCAGATCGCCTCCGCCAACGGCAACATCAAGCTGCTGCGCGACGAGTTCGAGCAGCGGCACATCCAGCGCGCGTACGACTATCTGCCCGAGGGCACCACTCGCAGCCCCCGGGCGGCCAAGGCACGGCACGCCTCGCAGGCGCTCGCGGTCCGCACCCTGATCAGCACGACCATCCTCGTGACCGCGATGCGGGCGGAGGGCGGGCCGCTGTCCGGAATGCCGTCCCAGTCGGTGCACGAGGCGGTCAGGTCCCTGGCGCTGCGGATCATCGCCGCCCGGGAGGCGACCGCGGGGGCACCGGCCTGAGCCCGTCAGGTCCCGCGGAGCCGGCGGTCGCCCGGCCGGACCGGCCGGAGTCATTCCGGGAAGGCGTCTTCCGTGGTGCGGTGCCCGGCGCAGCCCTGCGGCGCGGGAGGCCGTGGCGGTGTCCGTGGACGGCCGGGCGGCAACGGCGCCGCCTGCGCCGCGTGCACTGCCCCGGCCCGAGTACGGGCCCGGGGAGCCGGGCCGCCACGGCAGTGGCTCGCGGCTGGCGAAGCGCCCGCCCGCCGTGCCCCAGCCCTCGGGGAGGGTGGTCTGCCGGACGGGGGTTTCGGCAGGTCCGGTCACCACGGCAGTGGCTCGCGGCCGGCGAACAGCCCGCCCGTCGTGTCATCGCCCTCGGGAAGGGTCGCCAGCCATACGGGGGTGTCCGCGCCCTCCTCCGGCCCGCGCGGGGCTGACGGACCGCCCATGCCGCTGCGGGTCCAGCCCGGGTCGGCGGCGTTGACCAGGACGCCCGTGCCGGCCAGCTCGCCCGCGAGCATGCGGGTCAGCGCGTTGAGCGCGGTCTTGGAGACGCGGTAGGCCGGGTGCCGGCCGGAGTCCATCAGCGCCAGCGAACCGTAGGAGCTGGTCAGGTTGACCACCCGTCCGTAGCCCGCCCGCACCATGCCCGGGACGACGGCCTCGGCCATGCGCCAGGCCCCCACGAGATTGGTGTCCAGGGTGGCGCGCAGAACCGCCTCGTCGAGGTCCGGCGGCCGCAGGTCGCCGTCCAGGGACACCCCGGCGTTGTTCACCAGTACGTCGATCCCGCCGCCGACCAGTTCCCCGGCCTCCCGCACCGCCTCGGTGACGCTCTTCGCCGACGTCACGTCCAGGGCCAGCGGCAGCGCCGCCGGGCCGATGACACGGCACGCCTCTTCGGCCGCCTCCAACTGCCGCGCGCCGACCAGGACCCGCAGACCGCGGTCCGCGAGCTGTCGGCAGATCTCCGCGCCGATTCCGCGTGCCCCACCGGTGACCAGGGCGGTTCTGCTCTCGCTCATGACAGTTCTCCTCAGTTCTCCGCCCATGGGCAGCGGACGCCAAAACGCTCCGCTGGAAATTCGGTGTGCCATCTGCGGGTACGTCGTGGCTGGTCGCTCCCCCACTCTCGGCTGCGCTCGAGCGGGGGGACCCCCATCGCGGCGGAGCCGCACATGTCACAGCCCCGCGCCCCTTCGGGGCGCTGCCGCGCCGCTGTGGTCAGACCGTCAGCAGCGCGCATGCGCTGATGCCGGGAGCCCCGTACACATGGGTGAAGCCCACTCGTGGGCCATCGGGCACCTGCACACCCGGAGCGCGGCCCTGCAACTGCCGTACGACCTCGTGGAACTGACGCAGTCCCGAGGCGCCGACGGGCTCGCCGCCGGCCAGGCAGCCGCCGTCGGTGTTGACCGGGATCCGGCCCGTCGGGTCGGTGGCGCCCGAGGACAGCAGTTCCTCCTGCTCCCCGTGCCCGCACAGCCCGGTCTCCGCCAGATGGATCAAC
Source organism: Streptomyces scabichelini (assembly GCF_011045015.1). Lineage (GTDB taxonomy): Bacteria > Actinomycetota > Actinomycetes > Streptomycetales > Streptomycetaceae > Streptomyces > Streptomyces scabichelini. The sequence goes on from NZ_JAAKZY010000003.1 coordinate 17,008, forward strand.
TCCGAGCCACTGTCGGTGTCCTGCAACTGGGCCACCCGCACATCGGCGGGCCGCAGACCGGATCCACGGAAGACGGCCTCCGCCGCGTCGACGCTCGGGCTGCGATGCGGTCCCGGCGGCAGCCAGGGCGAGAACACCTCGAACGAGCCGAACCGCCTCGTCCGGAAGGCCAACGAGGCCAGCCTGACCGGCCGTTCGCACAGGTCGAACGCGCGGTCGCCGCGCGCGAGCACCAGCGCGGCCGCGCCCTGACCCGGCGAGCAGAACATGTACTGGGTGAGCGGCGGGCTCACTTCGGCGGAGTTGAGGATCTCCTCCTCCGTCAGCTCCTTGCGCCGCCAGGCCAGAGGATGGCGGGAGCCGTTGCGGAAGGCGCGCGCGGCCACCATGGCCAGGGCCCGCTCCGGTATTCCGTACTCGTGCAGGTAGCGCTGCGTCTTCAGCGCGAAGAACTGCGTCGTCAGCATCATCCCGGTCTCGGCGTACCAGTCGGGGAGGCCGTAACGGGCCGCGGAGACGTGGAACGCGCCCCGCTCATGCTTGTCGAACCCGACGGCCAGCCCTAGCGACGCCTCGCCGGCCCGCAGCGCGTTGGCCACCGCGAGCACCGTCGAGGCGCCGGTCGCGCAGCCGTTCTGCACATTGACGAACGGCACACCGGTCAGCCCGAGACGGCCCACGAGCGTGTCGGGCTTGCCGGAGACGTCGGAGCCGCCCGCCGCGTAACCGATGTCCTCCCAGGCCACACCGGCGTCGGCCAGCGCCTCCCGTACCGCCCGTACCGCCATGTCCATCCCGGTGACGGACTCGTCGCGGCCGAAGGGATGCATCCCGCATCCGACCACGTACACCTCGTCGGCCCGGCTCATCGCCGCTCCTCCGGGCCGCGGCGCGGGCCGGGGACCAAGTCGGGGCGGAACGCGAAGGTCAGCACCTCGGTCCCGTCCTCGTCGTGGTACGCGGGCACTGTGGTGAGCCGGACCGGAAGGCCGATCCGGATATCCGTGCGGGAGACCGCCAGGCGTGCCTCGATCAGCACCTCACCGAGGTCCACGTAACCCACGTGATACGGCTGGTGACCCCCGGACGGCGCTCGGTACGGCGGCTTGGGCGGGAACGCCTGCAGCGTCCATGACCACACGCGCCCGCTCACCGGCAGCGCATGCGCGTTCATGGTCCCGTCCGAGCACTTGGGGCACGAGTCCTGGCGGGGGAAGACGACGGTGTCGCACCCGGAGCAGCGCGCGCCCACCAGGCACGGCGGATCCACGCCCTCGAAGAGGCTCTCGTCGATGAGTTTGGTCGTCATGCTCTCGTCCTGTTCTCTGACCAGCCGTCCTCTGACCAGCCGTCGTCTGACCAGCCGTCCTCTGACCAGCTGTCCTTTGACCAGCCGTCCTGTTACCAGCCCAGCAGCCCGGCGAGTCGTTCCCGGTGGTGTGCGGTGCCGCCCAGCAGCACGGCGTCGGACTGCGCGCGGCGGAAGTACAGGTGGGCGTCGTGCTCCCAGGTGAAGCCCATGCCGCCGTGCAACTGGACGCACTCCGCCGCGACGGACGTGAACGCCTCGCCGCACCAGGACTGAGCCACCGCGGCGGCCTCCGCGAGCGCGTCGGGGGACCCGGCCGCACGAACCGCCCGCACCACCGCGGACCGCGCGGACTCGACCTGAAGAAGCATGTCCGCGCAGGTGTGCTTGACCGCCTGGAAGCTGCCGATGGCCCTGCCGAACTGCGTACGCTCCCGCACATGCGCCACTGTCATGTCCAGGGCCGCCTGCGCACCGCCGAGCTGTTCGGCGGCCAGCGCCACCAGGGACACGTCCAGGGCGCGGGTGACGAGCTCCGTTCCCTCACCCCCGGCGGTCAGCGCGCGCACCCGGGCACCGGAGAACGTGACCACCGCCTGGCCCCGGCTGAGGTCCAGCGTGGACACCCGGCGGACCGCCACCCCCGGCTCTCGCGGGTCGGCGAGGAAGAGGTCCACGCCCTCGGGACCGGTGGCCGCGACCACCAGGGCTTCGGCGTCGGCACCGTCCAGGACGAACGGCGCGGTGCCGTCGAGCACCGGGACGCCGCCGCGCCAGGTCACGGACACCGGCACGGCCTCGGGCCGCCAGGCGCCGTCGGGCGCGGCCACGGCAAGTGCGTGCACCCTGCCCTCGGCCAGCTCCGCCAGCGCGGCGTCGGCCGTACCACAGCCGGCCAGCACCTGCCCGGCCAGCACGGTGGAGGACAGCAGCGGCACCGGCGCCAGCGTCCTGCCCAGCTCCTCGCAGACCACGGCGATCTCCGCGAGGCCGCCGATGCCTCCCACCGCCTCCGGCAGGCCGAGAGCCGCGAGGCCCACCTGCCGGCCGAGGGTGTCCCACAGCTCGGAGTCGATGCCGGGGGAGTGCTCGTCGAGCCCTCGCACCGACGCGATGCCGCCCGCGTCCGCGCACACGGACCGCACGGTCTCGCGCAGATCGTCCAGTTCGGCCTCGGACATCCCCGTCACTTGCCCGGCGGGGTCGGTCACAGTGGTCATGCTGTCGTCCCGTTCTCGTCACTGCCACGCGCGCGCAGCGCGCTGTGCGCGGCCGCCATCCGGGCTACCGGCACGCGGTGCGCGGAGCAGGAGACGTAGTCCAGTCCCAGGCCGTCGCAGAACGCGATCGACTCGGGGTCCCCGCCGTGCTCACCGCACACGCCGAGCTTGATGTCCGGCCGCACGCTTCTGGCTCGCTCCACGGCCAGTGCGATCAGCGCGCCTACCCCGTGCGGGTCGAGCCGGGCGAACGGGCTGGCGGTGAGGAACCCGCGCTCCTGGTACGAGGTGAGCACCTGGCGTTCGACGTCGTCCCGGGAGAACCCGTAGGTGAGCTGGGTGAGGTCGTTCGTGCCGAACGAGAAGAACTCGGCGTGCTCCGCGAGTTCGGCGGCCAGCAGGGCGGCCCGCGGAGTCTCGATCATCGTCCCGAGCCGGTACGGCACCTCCACCCCGGTGCGGGCGGCCACCGTCTCGGCGGCGGCGCGTACGAATCCGGCCGCGGCCTCCAGCTCCTCCGGCAGGCTGACCAGCGGGATCATCACCTCCAGCTGGGGCGTGACACCGGTGGCGGCGACATCGGCCCACGCCGAGAAGAGCGCCTCGGCCTGGGCCGGGTACAGCCTCTCGTGCAGCATGGCCAGGCGCACACCGCGCAGCCCGAGCATGGGGTTGGCCTCCCGCAGCGCCGCGGCCCGCTGTTCCGCCGCTGTGTCACCGGCTGCTCCGGCCTCTCCGGGCGCGGGCAGGAACTCGTGCAGCGGTGCGTCCAGCAGGCGCACGGTGACCGGGCGGTCGCCGACCGCGGCCAGCAGCGCCTTGAAGTCCTCGTGCTGTGCGCGCTCCAGGGCGATCAGCGCCTCGTCACGGGCCGCAGGGTCCGCGGCCAGGATGACGCTGCGGATCAGCGGCAGCCGGTCGCCGAGGAACTGGTGTTCCGTACGGCACAGTCCCACACCCTCCGCGCCGAGGGCGACGGCGGTGCTCACCTCCGCCGCGGTGTCGGCGTTGACCCGTACCCCGAGCCGTCGCGCCCCGTCCGCCCACTCCAGCAGGGTGGACAGCTCCGGTGGCGGACCGGCGACACTGACGCTCAGCGTTCCGGCGTAGACGGCGCCGGTACGGCCGTCGAGCGACACCGGGTCGCCCTCGTGCAGCACCCGGTCGCCGATCCGTACCGTGCCGGTCGCCATGTCCACGCGCAGTCCCGCGGCGCCGCACACCGCCGGCTTGCCGGCGCCCCGCGCCACCACCGCCGCGTGCGAGGCGATGCCGCCGGTGCCGGTCAGTACGGCGGCGGATGCCAGCATCCCGGGGACGTCGGCGGGGGTGGTCTCATGGGTGACGAGTACGACGGGGGTGCCCTCCGCGCCCAGTTCCAGGGCTCGTTCGCTGGAGAGCGCGATCCGGCCGGCCGCGGCCCCCGGGGAGGCGGGCAGCCCTCGTACGAGAAGTTCCTCGCCCCCCGTCAGCCTCAGCTGCGGGTGCAGCAGCTCCTGCACCTGCGCGGGGCCGATCCGGCGTACCGCCTCCTCCTTGCCGAGGATCCCGTCCCGGGCCAGGTCGACCGCCAGACACACCGAGGCGCGCAGGGGCGGACGGCTCTGCACGGAGGCGGCGAGCAGCGAGATCTCACCGTCGCGCACCTCGAAGTCGACGGATACCGGCGCGTGCAGATGGCGTTCGAGGGTGAGGAGGGAATGCTCGAGCAGCGTCGTGCCGCCGGTCAGTCTCTCCAGCGCTTCGCCGGTGTGCGGGGGTGGCGCGCTGCGGCGTACGCCCCGGAAGAAGGAGCCCTGCGGTGCGAAGCGGCCGGTCTCGGGGTGGCGGCTGACCGCCGTCCCGTAACCGGAGCGGTCCGCGGGGCCGATGCGCAGCGCCTGTACGTGCAGGGCGATACCCAGCTCGGCGGGCAGCTTCTGGGCCCGGCGCGATCTTCTGGCGCGCGGCGAGTCCCAGCGGGCGAGGACCGCCCGTGCGGCCAGGGCGAGCTGCTCCGCCGGGTCGTCGGGGTAGGGACGCCCGGTGTGCCGCGTGACCAGGGAGAGCAGCGCCTCGACCCGGGCGCGGGGTTCGGGGGCGTCGAGGAGAGCGTCGTCCAGCAGAGCGGCCGGTACGCCGAGGGCGTACTCCGCGATCATCCGGACGGTGCCCGCCCACACCTCGTCCAGCGCCTCGGCGCGGCCGATGACGGCGCACAGGTCCCCGGCGTTGTCCGGGGTGACGCCGATGCAGGGGAGATCGGGCGGCAGCCCGGCGACCTCGCCCGGCGCGCTCGCCGACAGGCGCAGCAGCAAGGGCCGGGTCGCGTCACCGACCCGGCGTCCCGACATCTGCCCGACCAGTTCGACGGCGGCACGGGCGGTGCCGGGCTCGCCCAGCGACCCAGCGGAGCCCGCGGGCACCGTCAGCCCCGGTACCACCGGCAGCCCGAGAGCCACCAGTCGGTCCATCGCGATGCCGTGCGCGCCCAGTTCATCGGCGTCCAGGCCCCGGATCCGCCCCTGGCCGTAGGGCACCAGGGCCAGGCCGGGAGCCTCCGGCTGTGTGACGACGCCGGTCGTGCCGTCGGTGACGCTCAACCTCGGCTCCTTCGGACCAGTTCTTCCTCGCGGGCCTCGTCCTCGGCCCGGCTGATCCCCAGGACCAGCAGCAGTTCCTGGTGCAGCCGCATCCACACCGTGTGGTACGAGTCGCACAGGGGGGAGGCCAGCCACTGGGCGCCGCCGTCGTCGAACCGGTCGAGAGCCTCTTCCAGGCCGGTGAGATACCGGTCGCTGTTCGCGAGCAGCCGTTCCAGCCTGCGCAGTACGGGCTGGATGGCCTCGTGGACGTCCTCCAGCATCTCGCGCACTTCGGCGTCGTAAACACTGTCGGTGTGGTCGTTGACGGTGCCGTCCGGACGGCACTGCCAGGCCGTGCAGACCTCGCGCACCTTCCTGTTGACCGGCAGGAACGCCTCGTAGACCGCGGTGATCCGCTCCTGGGACTCGGACCCCGCGGGAATCCTCAGCATCTGCGCGACGGCCTGCTTGGCGCGCTCGGTGGGCAGCACCATCGGGCCCTTCACCATGGCGAGCCCGGCGTCGACCAGTGGACGGTGCTCGGACTCCGGCGTACCGCGCCACATGCCGCGCAGGACGAGGTCGATGACGGCTTCGGCCTGGGCCTCGCTGAGGGAGTTGTCGAGGGTGTCTGTCCGCTCCACGGCAGCAGAGTGCATCTCCACACCTTTTTCCTGTGGGGGCGCGGGCTCAGCCGCGCGGCGACGGTTGCCGGGTCGCAGGGAACTGCGATCTGTGTTGCCCGGAGGTTACGCTCCAGCGAGCCTGTTAGTGAAGAGGTAGTCAAGAAACACTTTGCGGCTTCTGGTCCGCCGACCGCCCGGTCGGCCTCCTGTCGCGGGACCGTGCGGCGAGGAACGACTCCATCGCGGCCTGGGCCTCCGCGCCGCCCGCCAGAGCGGCGATCGAGTCCGCCTCCGCCGCCAACTGCTGCTCCAGCGGCGCGTCGGCGCCCGCCCGCAGCAGTTCCTTCGCGGCCCGCAGCGCGGCGCCGGACCCGGCGGCCAGCGCGGCGGCCGTCCGGTACGCCGTGTCGTCCAGTTCGGCGTCCTCCACGACCTGGGACACCAGGCCCCATCGCTCGGCGTCGTCGCCGGTCAGCACCCGGTTGGTGAGGATGAGGTCCGCGGCCCGCCGGGGTCCCACCAGGCGCTGGAGTACCCATGAGGCACCACAGTCCGGAGTGAGCCCGATCGCCGTGTAGGCCAGCCGGAACCGTGCCGACCGGGCGGCCACCACGATGTCGCCGGCCAGGGCGAGTCCGATGCCACCGCCCGCGGCCGCGCCCCGCACGGCGGTCACCACGGGGACGGGCAGTTCATGCAGGGCGCGTACGGCAGCGTGGGCGGCGGTGGCGACCGCGTGCACATAGGGGCCGGTGTCGGCACCCCGGCCGGCGAAGGCGCGCAGGTCACCGCCGACGCAGAAGTTGTTGCCCGCAGCCCGCAGCAGGACCGCGTCGCCAGGGTCCGCGGTGATGTGGCCGGCTGCGTCGCGCAGGGCCTCAGCGGTCGGGAGATCAAGGGCGTTTCCGCGTGTGGGGTCGTCCAGCAACAGCTCGACAACCCCGTCGGAGTGGCGGACGACCCGGACCGGCTGGGTGCTCATGGGAGGTCTTCTCTCAGTCGGCGGGGGCGGGGGAATCAGCAGGAAAGGGCTCACATACTGGCCCCGCCCTCTAGTTTCGGCAACGGCCGAGCTTCCTTTTCCTGTGGAGTTCGGCACTACGGCAGCACCTCGCGGCCGACGCAGCCGGAAAGATACTTTATCCGTTGTACAGTTTCCGCGATGCGACGGGCACTGGCGCCCGTACGCCCGTCGGCTGGAGGAATCGTGCCGATCCAGTTCGAAGTCGATCCGTTCGTCGCCCGGCTCGCCGAGGCCACCGCCGAGTTCGTCCGCGAGGTGGTGATCCCGGCCGAGCGGGAGAGCGGCGGGTCCGTCCATGACGCCCCGCAGGCCCTGCGGGAAGCCCTGCAGAAGGGGGCCCGCGAGGCCGGTGTCTTCGCGCCGCACGTCCCCGGGCGGTGGGGCGGGCACGGCCTCGACCTGCGGGGACAGGCGGTGGTGTTCGAAGCCGCCGGATACTCCGTGCTCGGCCCGCTGGCGCTGAACTGCGCGGCTCCCGACGAGGGCAATATGCACCTGCTCGAGAAGGTGGCCTCCGAGGAGCAGCAGGCGCGCTATCTGCGCCCACTGGCCGCAGGCGAGTACCGCTCGTGCTTCGCGATGACCGAGCCGGCGCCGGGTGCGGGCGCCGACCCCCGGGCGCTGCGGACCACGGCGGTACGGGTCCCGGGCGGCTGGCGCATCGACGGGCACAAGTGGTTCATCAGCGGGGCGAGCGGCGCCGACTTCGCCATCGTGATGGCCCGCACCGAGGGCGGCCCCGGCGACCCGGGCGGCGCCACCATGTTCCTCGTCGACGCCGACAACCCGGGCATGCGCATCGTCAGGGACATCGAGACCCTGGACGAGGGGCTCTTCGCCGGGCACAGCGAGGTCGTGTTCGAGGAGTGCGTGGTGGGCGAGGACCGCGTGCTCGGTCAGGTGAACAGGGGCTTCGAGAACGCCCAGGTCCGCCTCGGTCCGGCCCGGCTGACGCACTGCATGCGCTGGCTCGGGGCCGCGCGCCGGGCCCAGGACGTCGCACTGGAGCGAGCGGGAACCCGCGAGGCCTTCGGGTCGCTGCTGGGCGACCTCGGCATGGTGCAGCAGATGCTGGCCGACTCCGAGATCGACATCGAGGCGAGCCGTGCGCTGATCTGGCGTACCGCCTGGGAACTCGACAACGGCTCCGCGGCCGCCGCGCAGTTCTCCTCGGTGTCCAAGGTCTTCGTGGCGGAGGCGGTGGGCCGGGTGGTCGACCGGGCGGTGCAGATCTGTGGCGCGCTGGGCATCTCGGCCGACACTCCGCTGTCCCGGCTGGTCAGGGAGGTGCGGCCGTTCCGGATCTACGACGGACCGTCCGAGACCCACCGGTTCGCCATCGCCCGCCGCGCGGTGAAGCCGTACCGGCGGCCCCGTTCCGCTGAAGTCGCCGACTCCTGACGGGGGGTTGGCCGGAGCCTTACTTTCTTGTCATTGACTACAGTCAGTCGATGAGGGAAGCTGATGCAGGAAGCTTCTGAAAGCCGTGCGAAGCGGGTCTTGCTCCCCGGATCGTACGGCTTTCCCGCCACCAATTACTAGGACGTCCTAGTAATTTCCCTGTCCGTTGCCCGCCACCACGGGCAGGCCGTCCGGAGAACACGTGTCCGCTGACAACGACGCACCGCAGCCGCACCGGGCCGAGCACCCCGTACGCCTGGTCACCGCATCCAGCCTCTTCGACGGCCACGACGCCTCGATCAACATCATGCGGCGCATCCTCCAGGCGCAGGGGGCCGAGGTCATCCACCTCGGTCACAACCGCTCGGTCGGCGAGATCGTCGACGCCGCCGTGGAGGAGGACGTCCAGGGCGTGGCCGTCAGCTCCTACCAGGGCGGCCACGTCGAGTACTTCGAATACCTCGCCGAGCTGCTCCGCGAACGCGGCGCCGGCCATGTGAGGATCTTCGGCGGCGGCGGAGGAGTGATCGTCCCCGAGGAGATCCAGCGGCTCGCCGAGGCCGGGGTGCGGATCTTCACCCCGGAGGACGGACAGCGCCTCGGCCTCGCGGGCATGATCAACACCATCGTCAGGGACTGCGACACCGCCCCCTGGCAGGACACCCCCGCCCGGCTCACCGCGGTACTGGCGGGTGAACGCCCCGCGCTCGGCCGGCTGCTCAGCGGCCTGCAGTCCGCCACCGTCCCGGACGAGGACCTGCGGATCCTGCGCCAGGCCGCGGCCGCCCGCTCCGTACCGGTCCTCGGCATCACCGGCACCGGCGGCGCGGGCAAGTCCTCCCTCACCGACGAACTCGTACGACGGCTGCGTGTCGACCAGCAGGACAAGCTGAGGGTGGCCGTGCTCGCCGTCGACCCCACCCGGCGGCGCGGCGGCGGCGCCCTGCTCGGCGACCGGATCCGCATGAACAGCCTGGACGGGGACCGGGTCTTCTTCCGTTCCCTGGCCACCCGCGGCCACCACGAACTCCCCGAGGGCCTCACCGACTCCATCGCCGCATGCAAGGCCGCCGGATACGACCTGGTGATCGTGGAGACCCCCGGCATCGGACAGGGCGACGCCGCCATCGTCCCGTACTCGGACGTCTCGCTGTACGTCATGACACCCGAGTTCGGCGCCGCCTCCCAGCTCGAGAAGATCGACATGCTGGACTTCGCCGACGTGGTCGCCATCAACAAGTTCGAGCGACGCGGGGCGGCGGACGCGATGCGTGACGTCGGGCGCCAACTGGTGCGCAACCGCGAGGCGTTCGGCACGCGACCCGAGGACATGCCGGTCTTCGGCACCAGTGCCGCCACCTTCAACGACGACGGCGTCACCGCCCTCTACCAGCACCTGCTCGGCCTGCTCACCGCACAAGGCCTCCCGTCCGACCCCGGCACCCTCGCCGTGGCCACCGTGCGGCACTCCACCGGCGCCGCGCAGATCGTGCCCACGGCCAGGGTGCGCTACCTCGCCGAAATCGCCGAGACCGTACGCCGCTACCACGCCGACACCCGCACCCAGGGCGACGCCGCCCGGCGCGTCCAGCGGCTGGGCTCCGTACGGGACGAGCTGAGCGCGGTCGAAGCACCCACCGCGGACGTCGAGAAACTGCTCGCCGACGCCGAGGAGCGCCTCGACCCGGCCGCGCGCCACCTGCTGGAGGACTGGCCGGAGACCGTTCAGGCGTACTCGGGCGAGGAACTCGTGACCGTCACCCGCGGCCGCGAACTGCGCACCCGGCTGGTCCGCGAGTCCCTCTCCGGCAACCTCGTACCCCGCGTCGCCCTGCCCCGCTACGAGGACCACGGCGAACTGCTGCGCTTCCTGCGCGCGGAGAACCTGCCCGGCCGGTTCCCTTTCACGGCCGGCGTCTTCCCGTTCAAGCGGGAGGGCGAGGACCCGGCCCGGATGTTCGCCGGCGAAGGCGACCCGCAGCGCACCAACCGCCGCTTCCACTACCTCTCCAAGCACAGCGAGGCCACCCGGCTGTCCACAGCCTTCGACTCCGTCACCCTCTACGGCCACGACCCCGCCCTGCGCCCCGACATCTACGGCAAGATCGGCACATCGGGCGTCTCCGTCGCCACCCTCGACGACATGAAGGCGCTCTACGCGGGCTTCGACCTGATCTCCCCGACCACCTCGGTCTCCATGACCATCAACGGCCCGGCGCCCACCGTCCTGGCCTTCTTCCTCAACACGGCCATCGACCAGCGACTAGACGCCTTCACTGCCGAACACGGCCGCGAGCCCACCGCCGAGGAGGCCGCGGAAATCCGGGCACATGTGCTGCGGACCGTGCGGGGCACCGTCCAGGCCGACATCCTCAAGGAGGACCAGGGCCAGAACACCTGCCTGTTCTCCACCGAGTTCTCCTTGCGGATGATGGCCGACATCCAGGAATGGTTCATCGAGCAGGGCGTGCGCAACTTCTACTCGGTGTCCATCTCCGGCTACCACATAGCCGAAGCCGGCGCGAACCCCATCAGCCAGCTCGCCTTCACCCTCGCCAACGGCTTCACCTACGTCGAGGCGTACCTGGCCCGCGGCATGGACGTCGACGACTTCGCGCCCAACCTGTCCTTCTTCTTCTCCAACGGCATGGACCCCGAGTACACCGTCCTCGGCCGGGTCGCCCGCCGCATCTGGGCGGTGGCGATGCGCGACCGGTTCGGAGCGGGCGAGCGCAGCCAGAAGCTGAAGTACCACGTCCAGACTTCCGGCCGCTCCCTGCACGCCCAGGAGATGGACTTCAACGACATCCGCACCACCCTGCAGGCGCTCATCGCCGTCTACGACAACTGCAACAGCTTGCACACCAACGCCTACGACGAGGCCGTCACCACCCCCACCGAGGACTCCGTCCGCCGGGCCCTCGCCATCCAGCTGATCATCAACCGCGAGTGGGGCCTGGCGATGAACGAGAACCCGCTGCAGGGCTCGTACATCATCGACGAACTCACCGACCTCGTCGAAGAAGCCGTCCTCCAGGAGTTCGAGCGGATCAGCGAACGCGGCGGAGTCCTCGGCGCCATGGAGACCGGCTACCAGCGCGGCCGCATCCAGGACGAGTCGATGCTCTACGAGCAGCGCAAGCACGACGGCACGCTGCCGATCATCGGCGTCAACACCTTCCGCAAGCCCGGCGGTGACGCCGACCACGGGACGGTGGAACTGGCCCGCGCCACCGAGGGGGAGAAGCAGGCCCAGCTCACCCGCGTCCAGGATTTCCGCACCCGCCACCGCGCCGAGGCGCAGGCCGCTCTCGCCGAACTCAGGCGCGCCGCGACCAGTGGTGAGAACGCCTTCGCCGTACTGATGGACGCGGCCAGGGTCTGCTCGCTCCAGGAGATCACCGAGGCGTTCTTCGAAGTCGGCGGAAAGTACCGCCGCAACGTCTGAAGCATCCGCTCGGACACCCCTTTCTTCCCTCTCCTCCCTCTCTTCGTCCCACGCAAAGGGCCACCCGCATGGAAACTGTCACCCGTCTCGGCGTCGTCGGCTGCGGCCTCATGGGCTCCGGGATCGCCGAGGTCGCCGCCCTCGGCGGCAGCGGCATCGACGTACTGGTCGCCGAGTCGTCCCCCGAAGCCGCCGAGGCCGGCCGCCGCCGCGTCGAGGCCTCCCTCGACCGCGCCCTGCGACGCGGCAAGATCAGCGAGGAGGCGCGGGACGGCGCGCGGTCCCGGCTGAGCTACACCGACGACCTCAAGGCCATGGCCGACCGGCAGTTCGTGATCGAGGCCATCGCCGAGAACCGCGACCTCAAGACCGGCCTCATGAAGACCCTCGACCAGGTCGTCACCGACCCCGAAGCGATTCTGGCCACCAACACCTCGTCGATTCCCGTGGTCGACCTGGCGGTGGCGACCCAGCGGCCCACCCACGTCCTGGGTCTGCACTTCTTCAACCCCGTACCCGTGCAGACGCTGGTCGAGATCATCCCGGCCCTCACCACGAGCCCCGACACCCTCGTACGGGCACGGGCGTTCGCCTCCGAAGCCCTGGGCAAGGAGGTCGTCGAGGCGCCCGACCGCTCCGGATTCGTGGTCAACGCCCTCCTCGTGCCCTACCTGCTCGCCGCCGTGCGCATGGTCGAGTCCGGATCCGCGAGCCCCGAGGACATCGACCGAGGGATGGAACTGGGCTGTGCCCACCCGATGGGCCCGCTGCGTCTGCTCGACCTCATCGGGCTCGACACGGCCCAGGCGGTGGCAGAGTCGATGTACGAGGAGTTCAAGGAGCCTCTCTACGCGCCGCCCGCGCTGCTCCGGCGCATGGTCGCCGCCGGCCGCCTGGGCCGCAAGAGCGGCCACGGGTTCTACGACCACACCGCCTGACAACCGCAGGGAGCTGCTTAGAGGCCCGGCTTCCGGGCGCTTGTCGGCGCGGAGCCCGGTGGTCGTCAACTCCGCGACGCCAGACGCCAGACGCCAGACGACATACGTACAAGACCGACCCTCGGCAGCCCATGCATCATCCCCGCATGGGTGAATACGACGTTGAGCAGGCGCATGGGATGCACGTGGTCCACGACGGTCCGCAGCAGGCGACCCCGCTGTTGCTCATCCACGGGTCAGGGGCCTCGGGCGCCACCTGGGGCCCGATGGTCCCGAAACTGGCCGGCCGTCATCACGTCATCCGGGTCGACCTTCCGGGCTGCGGCCAGTCCCCGCCCGCGCCGTCGTACGACGTGCCCGCGCAGGCGGGCCGGGTGGCGGCGGTGCTCGACGACCTCGGCCTTCGTCGCGTCGCCGCGGTCGGACACTCCAGCGGCGGCTACGTAGCCACCGCGCTCGCCGAACAGCGCCCCGACCTGGTCAGGTCGCTCGTGCTGATCAGCTCCGGCCCGAGTCCCGACGCGCTCCTTCCGCAGCCGTTCCTCCACCGGATCCTGTTGGCCCCGCCGCTCGGCCCGCTCCTCTGGGCGAGGCGCTCGGACGCGATGATCCGCAAGGGGATCAGCATGACGGCCGCTCGCCCGGTGGACGTCCCGGACGACGTGGTCGCCGAGGTACGGGACATCAAGTACCGCGTGCTCAGGAGAGTGCTGCGTCGCAACGGCGCCTACATCGCCGAGCGGAGCGTGCCCGAACGTCTCACCGACCTCGAAGTCCCCGTCCTGGTGCTCTTCGGCACCGCCGACCCCCGCTGGGAGCCGTCGTCGGCGCACCAGTACGACGCGGTGCCGAACGCTCGGGTCGAGCTGCTGCCCGGCGTCGGGCACCTGGCCATGTTCGAAGAGCCTGAGAGGACCAGCGAACTGCTCCTCGGCTTTACGGCAACGGGCGCCGACATCCCGCCCGTTGGCCCCTGAGACCTAGACTGGTCACGTGTTGTCGACCGGGACACCGCCCGACTGGACGAGCGTGGACATCGCGGTCCCACGCCCGTCGGATCGGCTGCCGGGAATCAGCATGGCCGGGTTCCGCATGCGGGCCCCCGCACCCGTGGACGTCTCCGTCGCCATGGTCGCGCACCCGTCCGTCACCCTGCTCATCGATCTGAGCGACGGAGACGGCCTCGTCTACGACACCCCTGGCCGGCACGGGCACGGCAGTGTCGTCGTCGGGCTCCTTCCCGGCGATCTCCGGACCGGCGGCCGGGTGGGGGAGTGCCTCCAGATCCGACTGCAGCCGGCCGTGGCGGCCGCGGTGCTCGGCGCAACGACCGACCTCACCGGGACGGTGGTACCCCTCGAGGATGTCTGGGGCCGTGACGCCGGGCGAGCCGAGGACAGGCTGCGCGCCGCCGAGTCGTGGGACGAACGGTTCACCATCGCGGCGGACATCCTCCGCCGACGGCGGGGCGCCCGCCCACGGGTCGACCCGGAGGTCGCGTACACCTGGCGGCGCACACTCACCCGGCGGGGGCGGGTGCGCATCGACGGCCTGGCGGACGAGACCGGCTGGAGCCGCAAGCACCTGTCGGCTCGCTTCCGGTCCCAGCTCGGCATCACACCCAAACAGGCCGCCCGACTGGTGCGCTTCGACCACGCCGCCCACCTTCTCGCGGCGGGTCACACCGCCGCCGGCGCTGCCATCGAGAGCGGCTACGTCGACCAACCCCATCTCCACCGCGAGGTCAAGGCGTTCACCGGGCTTACCCCCAAGGCCGTGGCTGTCGCGCCATGGCTCGCGATCGACGACGTGGCATGGCCGACTTCATCGCCGACCCGGATCGCCGTGACGGGTGGTGAAGGCATCCTCGACCCTCGGTCGCCCCGGCACTGATAGTGATCCAGACACTGCGTCGGCCAGGGCGCTGTCGGCCGTTCACGGGGTGTGACCTGCGCGGCGGAGGACCGGGCGCAGGACTTCGATGACGTCCGGGTCGTCCACCGTGGACGGGATGGGTTCGTCGCGGCCGTCGGCGATGCCGCGCATGGTCTTGCGCAGGATCTTGCCCGAGCGGGTCTTGGGCAGGGCGGCGACGACCGTGACGTCCTTGAGGGAGGCGACGGCGCCGATGCGCTCGCGTACGAGCTGGACGAGTTCGGCCTCGACCTCGCTCGGGGCGCGGTCGCTGCCGGCTTTCAGGACGACGAAGCCGCGCGGGATCTGTCCCTTGAGTTCGTCGGCGACGCCGATGACGGCGCATTCGGCGACGTCGGGGTGGGCGGCCAGAGCCTCTTCCATGCTGCCGGTGGACAGGCGGTGTCCGGCGACGTTGATGACGTCGTCCGTGCGGCCCATGACGAAGACGTAGCCGTCTTCGTCGATGTGGCCGCTGTCGCCGGTGAGGTAGTAGCCGTCGTAAGCGGAGAGGTAGGAGGCGACGTAGCGGTCGTCGTCGTTCCAGAGGGTGGGGAGTGCGCCGGGTGGCAGGGGGAGCCGCACGACGATCGCGCCGTCGACACCCGCGGGCACCGGCTCGCCCGAAGGGTCGAGGACGCGGACGTCCCAGCCCGGCAGCGGGCGGGTGGGCGAGCCGGGTTTGACGGGAGCGGCTTCGATGCCGACCGGATTGGCGACGATGGGCCAGCCGGTCTCGGTCTGCCACCAGTGGTCGATCACCGGAACGCCCAGGAGAGCGCTCGCCCAGTGATACGTCTCCGGGTCGAGGCGCTCACCGGCCAGGAAGAGGTAGCGCAGGTGGGAGAGGTCGTAGCCAGCGGTGAGCGCCCCCTTCGGGTCCTCCTTCCTGATCGCCCGGAAGGCGGTGGGCGCCGTGAACATGGTCTTGACCCGGTACTCGGCGGCGACGCGCCAGAACTGGCCCGCGTCCGGCGTGCCGACCGGCTTACCCTCGTACAGGACCGTCGTGGCGCCGGCCAGCAGGGGCGCGTAGACGATGTACGAGTGCCCGACGACCCAGCCGACATCGGAGCCGGTGAACATCGTCTCGCCCGGCCCCACGTCGTACACGGCGCCCATCGACCAGTGCAGGGCGACCGCGTAACCGCCGCAGTCACGCACAACTCCCTTGGGCTTTCCGGTCGTTCCGGACGTGTAGAGGATGTACAGGGGATCGGTGGCGGCGACGGGAGCGCAGTCGGCCGGCGGCGCGGAGGCGACCAGCTCGCCCCAGTCGAGATCGTCCGGCCCCAACTCGGCCCGCTCCTGCGGGCGTTGCAGGATCACACTCTTCTCCGGCTTGTGGACGGCGAGTTCGATGGCCTGGTCGAGCAGGGGCTTGTACGCGATGACCCGCTTGCCCTCGATGCCGCAGGAGGCGGAGACCACCACCTTGGGGGCCGCGTCGTCGATACGGAGGGCGAGTTCGCGCGGGGCGAACCCGCCGAAGACGACCGAGTGGACCGCGCCGATGCGCGCACAGGCCAGCATCGCGATCGCGGCCTCGGGGACCATCGGCATGTAGATGACCACCCGGTCGCCGTGCCCCACGCCGAGCTGTGCGAGCGCTCCGGCGAAGGCCGCCACCTCGTTCCTCAACTGCGCGTAAGTGTAGGTGCGTTGGGTGTCGGTCACGGGTGAGTCGTAGACGATCGCGGGCTGGTCGCCGCGGCCGGCCTCGACGTGCCGGTCGAGCGCGTTGAAACAGACGTTGAGCCGTCCGTCGGGAAACCAGCGGTAGAAGGGTGCGCCCGAGGAATCCAGGGCGCGCCGCGGAGCGACATCCCAGTCGATGCCCTCGGCCGCCTTCAGCCAGAAGCTCTCCGGGTCCTCCGTACTGGCGCGGAAGACATCCTCGTACGTTCCCATCGCGCGCTCCTTTGTGGCATCGAGGGACGGTGGGGTGGTGGGGCCGTGTGCGGAACGGTGTCGGACACAAGTACCGCATGCCGGCCCGCATGGTCGAGCGGGATGCCGGAGACCGGCGGACCGGTCACCGGCATGGCGGTGGTTCGGCGAAGCGGCCCGGCCGTCAGCAAGCCCGCCGTCAGGTGCAGCTGCTGCTCACGCGCCGAGGTGCTTACGGAGCCACTGACCCATCCGCTGGATCGCCTGGTCCACCTCGGGTACCCGCCCGGCGCCCAGGACAACGAGTGCCGGCCTTCGGGCATCGAGTGGGCCGGCGTTCCTGGCGGCCGGCCACCGTCGTCGACTTCGGACTGACTCTGTCGATGCCGGCCCGGCTGACCGCGGACACCGGCGTCGACGCGCTCACTCACGCCGTCGAGGCGTACGTGAGCCGCAAGGCCGATCCGTTCTCCGACGGCCTCGCGCTGAACGCGATCCGGACCATCGGCCACCACCTCCGCCGCGTCTACGCCGACGGGGGAGACATCGAGGCTCGCGAGGCGAAGATGCTGCTCGCCGCGACTCAGGCCGGTATCGCCTTCTCCAACTCCAGCGTGGCGCTGGTGCACGGCATGAGCCGTCCGATCGGCGTCCTCTTCCACGTCGCCCACGGTCTGTCGAACGCAATGCTCTTCCCCGCGGTGACCGCGTTCCCCGCGCACGCCGCCGAGAGCCGGTACGCCGACTGCGCCCGCGCCCTCGGAGCCGCCACCGACCGCGACGGTGACGCCTTGGCCACCGATAAGCTCACGGAGGCGCTCCAAGCCCTGTGTCAGGATCTTGAGGTGCCCACCCCCAAGCCCACGGCATCGACAAGGACGAGTGGTTCCGCCTGCTGCCCCTCATGGCCGAGTCATGGCCGAGCAGACGCTCGCGTCCGGATCGCCCGCCAACAACCCCGTCGTACCCACCGTGCACGAGATCCAGGATCTCTACGCGCAGATCTACGCCTGACACCCGGCGAGTGAGGAAACCCTGATGGCTGATGGCTACGACAGCCAGGTCCGAGCGGATGATGAGATGACGACCGATGACTGATACCGCTGCGGTCGAGATTCTCGCCGACGTCCACCGGGGCGTCGGCCGCATCCTTTTGAACCGGCCCAAGGCGCTCAACGCCCTGACGACAGGAATGGTCGCCGCCATCGACCGTGTGCTCGCCGAGTGGGAGCACACACCCCTTTCTGCTGTGGTGCTCGCCAGTACCAGCACGAAGGCGTTCTGCGCCGGCGGAGACATCCGCACGATCCGCGAGCACAGCCTCGCCGGGGATGCCGAGGCCAGTGAGCGGTTCTTCGCCTCCGAGTACCGGCTCAACGCCCGGATCGCCGAATATCCCGTGCCGGTCGTGTCGCTCATCGACGGCGTGTGCATGGGCGGCGGTCTCGGTCTGTCCGTCCACGGCTCGTTCCGCGTCGTCACCGAGCACGCGGTGCTCGCGATGCCAGAGACCGCGATCGGGTTCTTCCCGGACATCGGGGCCAGCTACTTTCTGCCGAGGCTGCCCGGCGCGATCGGCATGTACCTCGGACTGACCGGGCACCGGCTCGACGCGGCCGACGCCCTGTACACGGGGCTGGCCACGCACTTCGTCCCCGCGGACGGGCTCGACGCGGTCGGGGACGCCCTGGCCGACAACCCCGGCGACCCGGTGGACGTGGTCCTGAACCGTCTCGCCGGCCGCTCCCCGGTGGCAGGCAGCAGGCTGGCGGAGGTACGCGGGGATGTGGACTGGGCGTTCGGCGCGCCGACCCTCGGCGAGATCGAGAAACGCCTGCGCCACCTCGACACCCCCTGGGCTGCAGACGCACTGGTCGCCCTGGAGTCCGCCTCGCCGCAGAGCCTGGAGATCACTCACGCCCTGCTGGCCCGGGGCAGGCAGCACACCTTGCGCGAGTGCCTCGACACCGAACTCGCCCTCACGCGCACGACCATCCGCACGCCGGACTTCCTGGAGGGCGTCCGCGCCGCCCTGGTCGACAAGGACCGCACTCCCGACTGGCAGCGTGCGTCGCTCGGCGAGCGGGCGCTGCCGTCCTGAGCATGTCCGCGGTGATCACACTCCCGACACGCAACGAGTGAGAGGGCGTCGGTGCCCTTCCGGTGGCCGTGCCGGACGGAGGGTCTGTGGCCGGCACGGTCTCAGTCGTTGTCGGGCACCATCGAGACCACGACCTTGCCGGCCTTGGTACGGCCCTGCTCGACGTGCGCCATCGCCTCGAGCGTCTGGTCGAACGGGAAGGTGCTGTCGATGACCGGGCGGAGCTTCCCGCTGTCGTAGAGGGCGCCGAGTTTGCGCAGCTGGGAGCCGTTGGCCTGCATGAAGAGGAACTGGTAGCGCACGCCCAGTGCTTTGGCCTGCTTGCGAATCTTGCGGCTGAGCACGTACATGACCAGGCCCATGAAGGAGGGGGCGCCGAGCTGCTTGGCGAAGTCGGCGTCCGGCGGGCCGACGACACTGATGGCCAGGCCGCCGGGCTTCAGTACGGTCAGCGACTTCTCGAGGTTCGCCCCGCCCAGCGAGTCCAGCACCAGGTCGTAGCCGGACAGCACCTTCGAGAAGTCTTCCTTGGTGTAGTCGATGACGACGTCGGCGCCCAGGTCCCTGACCAACTTCTCGGTGTCGGTGTTCGTGGTCGTCGCCACGGTCGCGCCGAGGTGTTTGGCGAGCTGGATGACCGTCGAGCCGAGGCCACCGGCACCGGCGTGGACGAGCACCTTCTGCCCCGGCTTCACGTGGGCACGGTCGACGAGAACCTGCCAGGCGGCCAGGGCCACCAGCGGCACCGCGGCCGCCTCTTGGAGGGTGAGCGAGGCCGGCTTGGGCGCGACATCGTCCATGTCGATCGCGATGAACTCCGCGAAGCCTCCGATCCGCAGGTCGCGCGGACGGGCGTAGACCTCGTCGCCGACGTCGATGCCGTGTACGGCGGAGCCGGCCCGCGTCACGACGCCGGCCACGTCGTGGCCCAGTACGAACGGACGCTTGTACTTCAGGACCTGCTTGAACTCCCCGTTGCGGACCATTTTGTCCAGCGGGTTGATACTGGCGGCGCTCACTCTGACCAGGACGTCCCGGTCCCCGACCGTGGGCTCGGGTACCTCAGCGGCGCGCGCGCCGTTCTTGCCGTACTTGTCGACGACGAATGCCTTCATGCCGGCCGCCTTTCTGTGGGTGTTCCGGTGGTTGTTGTGATTCTTCGCGCAGGTCCCCCTGCGCGCCCGTTTGTCGCGTGCGGCCGGGTTGATGTGCTGGTCGCGACGCTACTTCCTGAGTATAGAAAAGTAAACTCAGGGGGAGTTGGGGTCACCCCATGGCCACCGAGACCTACAAGGAACAGGCTGGGCTCGCGGAGCCGGCCGAAGTAGGTGATCACGCACAAGGGCATGGATCTGGCCCCGGCCGTGATGTGGCTCCTGCAGTGGGGCGACCGCTACCGCCCAGGCCCGGAGGGTCCGGCCGTACTGGCGCGACACCGCGGATGCGGCGCGCACGTCGAGGTCCAGATCCGCTGCGAACGGGGCCACGCCGTGAGGGCGGGAGACATCGAAGAGCGTCCCAGGCCGCCCGGCATTTCGTATGAGGTCCGCCGGGTGAGCTGAGCGCGGTGCGGCAGGAGTTCGTGGTGGCTCAGTCTGCCGGTGGTGGGTTCAGTTGACGGGCCCAACGCCCCTTTAGCCAGGTGGCGTTGGGCCCCAGCCGCATAGCCCGCGTCCAGGATTCCGGGTCAAGGCCCGTGTGGTGCAGTCAGGGCTTTGTGGGTCGACTCCAGGATCTTCTCCGACAGCTCTGTGCCCGCCGTGGCCCGGGCAAGCAGGAGCGCGCCGACCAGAGTGGCCACCATGGGTAGGCCGTCGTTGGCGTCGGTGGACATCCACCCGGCGAATTCCTCGACTCCGGCTGCGTACGTTTCGCGCACCTCCCCGGCTGTGGGCTCGCGAGCCATGTCCCCTGCGAATCCCGCGGTGGGGCAACCGGTGCCGGGCTGGTCACGGTGCTCGGCCGACAGGTAGAAGTCGACGAGGGCGCCGCGCGCGGTGTCGTGATCGCCGTGGGCCGTGTCGAACGACGCCAGGAGTAGATCAAGGTCCCCGAAAGCGGCTTGAGCCGCCTCGGCTACCAGGGCCTCCTTTGAGGGGAACTGCTTGTAGAAGCCGCCCGTCGTCAGCCCGATGGACTTCATCAGATCGGCGACGCTGATGCCGTTCACGCCGCGCTCCCGGAAGAGCTGGGACGCCGCGGCGACCGCGCGCCTGCGGTTCTCCATCGCTTGTGCCTGCGAAACCCGACTCATCAGTCACCTGCCCACGTTAGATAGTAAAGAGCATCTATGGTACGCGAAGTGCCGGGCGGCCGACCGCGGCGCCCTCTTTCCGTATTCCGTACGGCTCTTTAGTCCGTACGGCTCTTTCTCGTCGTCGCAAGGCGAGGAACTCGTGGGCCCGCATCCGAGCCTGATCGACCGCCGACCTGAGCCCCGCATGCACGTCGAGCGGTCTCCGGCCGAGTGCGGTGGCGAACGGCATCCGGGGGCGTTGACTCGAGGACTTTAGATACCTATCGTAATCTAAAGCGAGGCCGAGGCTTTGGCCCCCGCTCATCCGCCAGTCCAGAAATGAGACCCACCCATGACCACGCAGAACAAGACCGCCGTCGTCACCGGCGCGTCCGCCGGCCTGGGGGCCGCCTACGCACAGCGGCTTGCCGACCGGGGCTACGACCTGATCCTGGTGGCCCGGAACACTGCGCGGCTGGAAACGCTGGCGTCGGACATCCGCAGCCGCACCGGTCGCGCAGTGGACGTCGTCACCGCCGACCTCACCGATGCGGCACAGATCTCCGTGGTCGAGGAGCGGCTACGGACCGACGAGAGCATCGCGGTGCTGATCAACAACGCCGGTGGGTCGCTGTTCACCCCGCTGGCGACCTCCGACGCCGCGGCCTCCGAGGCATTGATCAACCTCAACGTGACCTCGCTGACCAGGCTGACCACCGCGGTCCTGCCGGGCCTGACGGCCCGCGGGCACGGCACCGTGGTGAACATCTCCTCCGCCCTGGCTCTCAACATCCTGCCCGTCAGCGCCGTCTACAGCGGCACCAAGAGCTACGTGCTGACGTTCACCCAGGCCCTGCAGCAGGAACTCGCCGAGAGCCCCATCGTGGTGCAGGCCGTGCTGCCGGGCGCCGTCCGCACGGAGTTCTGGGACGGCTCCGGCCTCGACCTCGCGGCGTTCCCCGACGAGTGGATCATGAGCGCGGACGACGCCGTCGACGCGGCGCTCGCCGGCCTCGACGCCGGGGAGCCCGTCACCATCCCGTCACTGCCCCAGATCAGCGACTGGGAGTCGTTCGAGAAGGCGCGTCAGACGCTCATCCCGAACCTGTCGCAGCGCGTCCCGGCCGATCGCTACCGCGGCTGACCGCCGCTCCGACTCCGGCGGCTGACCGCCACTCCGACTCCGGTGCGGGAGTCGTCCCTTTGTGATAACGGCACGGCCGCTGCTGCACACGACCGATGCGTCCTCCGGCGTGGGCCGGGGGGAGGACCGACGCGCTGGGCCTCCTCCCTTGCTTGCCGCCTCTCCACGCAGTCCGCCTTCCACTTCCACGGTGGAAGGTCACCGAGGCCGTCCGGCCCGTTACCGCCTTCGCGCTACCCGCGGGGCAGGCAGCCCGCCACCCCGCAGCTCTCTCTCACCCTTATTTGAGGAAACATCCATGTTGAACGCCCTGTGGAACCCGATCGTCGCCGGAGAGATCTCCCTGCCGCACCGGCTGGCGATGGCCCCCATGACGCGGAACCGGTCCACCCCGGAAGGCATACCCACCGAGCTGAACGCCGAGTACTACGCCCAGCGCGCCTCGCACGCCCTCATCATCACCGAGGGCACCCAGCCCAACGCCGACGGACAGGGCTACCCGCTCACCCCCGGCATCTACTCCGAGGAGCACATCGCCGGGTGGCGCAAGGTCACCGACGCCGTGCACGGCGTCGACGGACGCGTCGTCATCCAGCTCATGCACGTCGGACGGATGTCCCACCCCGACAACACCCTCCACCATCGGCAGCCGGTCGCCCCCTCCCCGGTCCAGCCGGCGGGCGTCATGTTCACCCCGTCCGGCCCTCAGGAGATGCCAGTACCGCGCGAGTTGTCCACCGAGGAGGTCGCCGCCACGGTCGACGACTTCCGTCGCGCCGCCGCGGCCGCGATCGCGGCCGGCGCCGACGGCGTCGAGATCCACGGCGCCAACGGCTACCTCCTGCACCAGTTCTTCGCCACCAACACCAACCAGCGCACCGACCAGTACGGCGGCTCCATCGACAACCGCATCCGCTTCGCGGTGGAGGTCGCCACCGCGGTGGCGGACGAGATCGGCGCCGGCCGCACCGGCTTCCGGATCTCTCCCGGCAACCCGTTCAACGACATCGCGGAGAGCGACACCCACGAGCTGTACCCGGCACTCGTGCGCGCCCTCGCCCCGCTCGACCTCGCCTACCTGCACATCGGCAACTGCGGCGACGACGAACTCCTGCACACCCTCCGCAAGCAGTGGCCGAACACCTTGATTCTCAACCGGGCCGGCGCCGACATCGCCACCCGCGCGAAGGACATCGAAGACGGCCTGGCCGACATCGTCACCGTCGGCACCATGGCCCTCGCCAACCCCGACCTCGTCGAGCGCGTACGCACCGGCGCACCCCTGAACACCCCCGACCCCGCCAGCTTCTACGGCGGCGGCGAGGCCGGCTACACCGACTACCCCACCCTCACCGCCTGACAAACCCCGGCTGTACCGGTCCTGGCGGGCCGGTGTGCCCAGATGGCCCCATGGAGGTGCCACGTGTCTGATCACGCTGCTGTTGAACTGAGCCAGGAAGCGATCGAGTTCGAGAACTTTATGGCCGGACTGGTGATTCCCGAGTCCGAAGTGGATGCGATTCGCACCCGGTCGGAGCTCGTCCATCTCACGGCCCGGGAGCCGGAAGGCGTCACTTATCGGGAGGTGGACGCGGGTGGCGTGCTGGGAATCTGGTGCGAGCCGGTCGATGCCAACACCGACTACGTCCTCCTGCACGGTCACGCCGGGGGCTCCGTTCTGTCGTCGGCATTCGTCGACCGAAAGCTCGCCGGCCATATCGCCAAGGCCGCAGGGGCCCCCGTACTGGTCCTGGACTTCCGGCGAGCACCGGAACACAAGTACCCGGCTCAGGTGGACGACGCGGAGGCGGCCTTCAACTGGCTGCTCTCCGAAGGGTATGAGCCGGGAAACATCATCACGATCGGCCACTCGATCGGCGGGTTCATCGCCGTCGCCCTGGCGCTTCGCCTCCGCGACAAGAAGCAGCCGCTGCCCGGCGCCATCGTGTCGATCTCCCCCTGGTGCGACCTCGAGATCGCCAACGAGACCATGGTGACCAAGGCCGAGACGGACAAGATTCTCAGCAAGGAACTACTGGAGTTCTTCCGGGAGGCTTGGATCGGCGGCACGGGCATCGAGTTCACGGACACCCGGATCAATCTGAACCGGGCGGACCTGAGCGGTCTCCCCCCGACCCTCGTCTCCTGGGGAACGTACGAGGTCCTGGCCGGCGAGGACGAGGAGTTCGCCGCCCGCGTCAAGGACGCCGGAATCGACACGGCGACCGTGGTGGTCCCTGGAGGCCAGCACTCGTACGTCTACGGTGCCGGCCGGATTCCGGAGGTCGACGCCGCCATCGCACAGATCGGCGCGTGGGTCCGGGAGAAGACGAAGATCTGACCGAGCGGTACGGACGGGCGCGGCAGTTGCAAGATCCGCGCGCCTGCCGGATCGGGACGGTGGACGGACGCCGACATGGCCTGCGGTCACGCGCAGGTTCGCGACGCCCGCGATCTCGTCCCGGTCCGGCAGGCGACGGTCGGGACGGCCGACCACGACGGCGGCTTCAGCTACGCGCGCGCACCGCCGCGCGCGACCAAGGCGGTCTTCTCGCTGACGCCGGGGGAGGAGCACTACAACCCGATCGGCAGCGTGCACGGCGGCGTCTTCGCCACCCTGCTCGACTCGGCGGCGGCCCGCTGGTCCTTGGTGACTCGTCGATTTTTTGGATTACGTTCGCAATACCATAGGCTGGGGGAGTCGGTGAAGGGCAACCGGTCCTTCCGGGTCGGCGAAGGAGCGTGTGCTGTGGTGCGGTACGCAAAAGAGCACAAGCAGGAGACGAGGCGGCGGATCATCGAGATGGCGGGCCGCCGGCTCAAGCAGGACGGTATCGACGGCTCCGGGGTCTCGACGCTCATGAAGGACGCGGGGCTGACCAACGGGGCCTTCTACGCTCACTTCGAATCCAAGGATGACCTCGTCGCCACGGCCATCGCCGAGCAGTTGAAGGCGCAGGCCGAGAGTGTCGTGGCGCGGGCTGCACCGGGCCGTGCCGGACTCGAGCAGATCGTGCGCGGGTACCTGTCGCCCCAGCACCGCGACAGCCTGGGCGAGGGCTGCCCCAACGCCGCTCTGCTCGACGAGATCGGGCGCTGCACGGACGCCACCAGGCAGGCGTACACCGACGGCGTGCTGATCCTCATCGACGGTATTGCCGCCCGCATGGCGCCCGAGGACCCGTCCTCCGCACGCGTGAAGGCGCTCAGCCTCCTCGGCCTGATGGCCGGGACACTGCAGCTCTCCCGCGCCCTGACCGACAGCCAACTCGCCCACGAGCTCCTCGAACAGGGGGTCAACAACGCCCTCACTCTGCTGGACGCCGGGCAGCGCGTCTGACACACCGCACCACATCCCCGACCCCAGACTGTGGACCTTGGGGGGAGCGGACCGAAGCCGCCAGGCGCTCTCCAGGTGGGACTCAGCCGACGCCACCGGGGATCATCCCTGCGCCGCCAGCAGCCGCATGCTCTTTCCGTTCCCTGCGCCCTGAACCGCGACGGGCATTTCACGGCTCGCACCGGGCAGCGCTCCCGGCCGAGGCCGCGGCCTCGGCTGACGGCCGTACCACCGCACGTACGCATCAATTCGCCCGGGCCGAACGCAGGGAGCCGCGCGTTCCGTGCGCTGCCGCGCCTCTCGTGCTGCTTCTGCTGCCGGTCACTCAGGGGCACGGGTGGGGCTGGTCCTCACTGAGTACGATCGGCTCCTTCGCAGGTGCCGCCGCCATGGGTGCCGTATGGGTGCTGGTCGAGCGGCAGGTGCCGGAACCGCTGGTCGACATGCGGATGTTCGTCCACCGGCCGGTTCCATCTCCCGTTCCACTGGCAGCGCCATCGGCAGCGCGGTGATCACTACCGTGCCGGCCTCCAAGAGCGTCCGGCACCTCCCCGCCGGTTCCCCGGCACTGCCCGCCGAATCGCCGTTCACCCTCAGCTTCGTCCTCGCTGGGGTGGCCTTCGCGCTGATGGCGCTGGTCGCCTGGTTCGGCCTGCGGCACATCCAGGTGACACAGCACCATGCCCCGAAGCGGCGGCGGACCGGGTTGCCGTGACCGAGTCCGAGGTGCTGCCCGGGAGCAGGTAGGAGGCCCGTACGGAGCCCTGGCGCGGCGGTGTCAGAACAGGGCTTTTGCCTTTGGCGTCGCTGCGGACACCGTCATTGCGGACCGGACCGGACCGGACCGGACCGGGTCGGACCGGTCCTGGCCTGGCTGGCCGATCAACGTGCACCGCCCGCGGCAGGACCCGCCTTCGGGACCGGGCGGCTGCCGACGGAATTGCGCGCGGGCAGTTGTGTGCAGCGGTCGGTAGCGGAGTCTCCCCGGTTCGGCGTCAGGCCTGTTCCCGTGCCGCTGCAGGTTGCGCGTGGAGGGGCATCGAGGGAGAAGCCGCGGGAAGGGGTGCTGCCCGGGCCGGTGGCCTCGCGGCAGCGGAGCGGTCGTCGCGCCGGGCGCCTGCGCCGTGGTGAACCTGCTCTCCCCGGCCACTCATGTGAGTACGGTCATAATCCCAAATCTGGCCAGGACCTTGTCCGCGGGTCGATCCCCTGCTTATTGTCGTACGGTCGTAATTCAAAAGTCTCGATGAACGCACGGGCGCAGCGCCCTGCGAACCCGCCGGCCAAAGAGGCCCAGCAACTCTCCCAGTCGAAAGGGACTTCCCATGAAGTCGCTGATCTTGCCGAAGGCGACGCCGGAGGCAGCGGACGAGGTGCGGGGTGCGGAACGGACGGACACCGATACGGCCGCGGTGCGACGGAACTCGGGCGCTCCCGGTCCACTCGCCTCCTTCGCCCGGTTCGTCCTGTTCGGCGGCGGTGTAGGGGTCGCGTCGAGCACCGCCGTGGCCGGGCTCGCCGGACTGATGCCCTGGGCTGTGGCGAATGCTCTGATCACCGTCGCCTCGACTCTCCTCAGTACGGAGCTCCACGCACGCTTCACCTTCGGGGCGGGGCATGCCGGGTGGCGCCAGCACTGGCAGTCCGCGGGGTCGGCCACGGCCGCCTACGTGGTGACCTCCACCGCGGTGCTCGTCCTGCACCTCGTGCAGCCGTCGGCCGGAGTGCTCTACGAGCAGGTCGTCTACCTCACCGCCGCCGGGCTCGCCGGTATCGGACGTTTCCTGGTGCTGCGTGTGTTCGTCTTCGCCGGTGGCCGGACCCGGACCACAGTGCGGGTCGTGAGCCCGGCGCCAGCGCGGGAAACGGACGTCAAGGTGTCCCCTTCACCGGCCGCGCCGGGCGAGCTGGATCGCTTTCCACGACGTCATCATGCAGGCGTCGGGAAACCGCATCGCCCGTGGGGTGGTCCGCGCGCTGGAGAGCCAGGTCGCCAACACCGCGCGGTACATGAGCCGACCCGAGCGCGCCATGTGCGTCGCCTCCAACCGCGGCCATCGCCGCGTGTACGAGCGCATCGGCCGCCCACGACCCGAGCGGTGCGGCCGAGGCGATGTTCACCGGCCGAGGCGATGTTCACCCGCATCACCGAAGGCCGGCTCGTCCGCCGCAGCGCACCAGGCGACCCAGTGCGCTTGGACCGTTGGCAAGCGCGACCGGCGGCGGCACCGCGTCGCGGGACGGCCTCGGGCTGGTGAGCGTTGCCCGCCCCCGCGCTCCGTCGCCGTATGAGCCCTGACGTTGTCGCGTGACCCGAGCGGGCTCGGCCTTCCGCCGAGCCCGCCCCGTCGGCTCCATACCGGAGCCGAACTCGTGTCACGCCGTCAGCGCCGCAGTGTCAGCAGACCCGGACGGTAGGGCAGGAGGCCGTAGTCGCCGCCGGAGTTGGGGCTGCGCCCCTGGTAGAGCAACTGCAGATTGCAGGGATCGACGGTCATGGTCTGATCGGCGCTGGTGCGGATCAGTTCGCCATGGCTGATGTCGTTGGTCCAGGTGGCGCCGCTGTTGGCCTTGCCGGCGAAGGGATTGCTCTCGGTCGCGGCCTGGGGTGTCCATGAGCCGTTCAGACTGGTGGCCGTGAACGAGCGGAAGTAGCGGCCCTGCGAGCCGATCGCCTCGACGATCATGAGGTAGCGGTTCTGGCCCTGGAGCTTGTAGACCTGCGGGGCTTCGAACAGGTTGTTCCTCGTGTCACTCATGACCACTGTCGCGGTCGCGCCGAAGCTGCCCGGGAAGTTCCCGATCGGCATACTGGCCCGGTAGATCTTGCCGTTGTCACCGGCGAAGAACAGGTACATGTTCGTGCCGTCACCGATGAGCGTCTGGTCGATGGGTCCTGTCCCGGAGTCGCTGATGCTGGCGGTGGAGAGCACCTGCTGGGATGACCAGCCATTCGGGTTGGTCGGGTCGCTCGACGTCCGGTAGGAGAAGGCGGTCCCACCCCACTGGTAGGCGAGCACCCAGATGTTCTTCGGCGCGAAGTAGAAGAGCGTGGGCGCGACGGTGGAATTCGACATCGTGTTCTGGCTGGCCGAGGCCATCTCCGACCAGTTGGTGAACAGGCCGAAGTTCATCGAACCCCAACTCGTCCCCGTGTCGTGCGTCGTCGCATAGACGAGTTGCCTGCCGTTGTAGGGGACGACGGTGAAGTCCTTGAGCGAGACCCACCCCGGCTTGGGCTGCGCCAGCGCGCCCGTTGATGTCCAGCGGTATGTCGACGGAAGATCGCACTGGCCGGGATTGTCGCCGCCGACCTTGACGAGCTGCCACTGCTGGTTGGTGCCGCCCCAGTCGTCGTACTGGACGATGTTCGCGTTGTCGGCGGTGGAGGCGCCTTGTACTTCGAGGGCCTTGTTGCTGTGGCGCGCGATGAGCCTCACGTAGCCGTCCGAGCTGTCGGCCAGCCGCCACTGCTGGTTGGTGCTGTTCAGGTCAGTCCGCTGGACGATCGCGCCGCCGTTGGCGGTGGACCCGTTGTTGACGTCCAGGACCTTGCCGGAGTGGCGGGACTTGATGCGGTAGTAGCCGCCCCCGGAGTCGACGAACTGCCACTGCTGCTGGTTCTGGTCGTTCCTGGTCCACTGGGTGATGCGGGCGCCGTCGTTGGTCGCCAGGTTGTAGACGTCCAGGGCTTTGCCGCTGTTGCGGTTGACCAGCACATACGAGGCGTTGGGCTCTACGGTCGCCGCGTCGGCGGGCTGGGCACCGAGGAGAGTAGCCACGAGCAGCAAGGGCGAAAGAACTGCGAGTAAGCGTCTCAGACGGACCGGGGACGAGTGGCGAAACCACATCAGAAGGCCTCCTTGGGGGCGGGGTGAGGTGACGCCGATGAACCGCGGAGCGGCCGTACTGGGGGCAGAGAGTATCGAAACTTTCGAAGACCTCTCCGAACCTTTGACGCCACAAGTTAGGAATGTGGAGCCCTCCGGTCAAGGTCTGTCGCCGATCTGTCCACAAACAGTTCCTCCCAGCACTCCGGAAGTTCGCGATAAGGCTCGCCAGTCCAAGGGTTCGCGCGGGGAAGCGGGGTTGAGCGAGCGCCGTCTGCCGCTTCTCGGGATTCCGAAAGATTCGAGCAGCCAACAGAAACTTTCTCTGTGGTGAGTATTGACGATTCACCGTCAATCCCTCAATCATCCCTCTCTGAGTGACCGACCGTAGTTCGAGATTCCGAACTACGTCGCCCTGAGCAGCTGTGCTGCACGACAGATCCACGCAGAGCTGCACCGCAGATCCGCGCACCGAAGCACCTGCGCCACCCCGTTTCGTTCCGGTGAGGTTCGCACCAGCGCATCCTGGCTGTTCGCGCATTGGAGAGGTACGCGACGCCGCGTGGCGGTCCCCCGGCTGAGCTGCGATGGAGTGCCCCCATGCCTGTGTCGAAACACCGCTGCCGCCCGCCGCCCGCCGCCCGCCGTACGTCACCCGACGGCCGACCCGGTGCCGTCCGTGCCTGTGGGATCGTCCCGGTCCCATGACCGCGGTGTCCGGTGATTCCGTGCTGCCCGGGTTCCGGCCCGCCCCGTCCGTCTGCCTAGTGGGGGCGGATGACGCATTCCCCTGCTCTTCAGTCCTTCCGTGATTTCTACCTTGGAGGCACAGTCATGGGCTCGTATGCCCTTCCCAGACCCGTTATCCGCCGAAAGATACGCGGCCTGCTGCTGGCGCTGATCGTCGGCGTCCTCGGTGTGGTCACCGCACTGGTCGCGCCGCCGCCCGCACACGCCGCCGAGACCACGCTCGGCGCCGCGGCGGCGCAGAGCGGCCGCTACTTCGGCACCGCCATCGCCTCGGGCAGGCTGGGCGACTCGGCGTACACGACGATCGCGGGCCGTGAGTTCAACTCGGTGACGGCCGAGAACGAGATGAAGATCGACGCCACCGAACCGCAGCGGGGCCAGTTCAACTTCACCGCCGCTGACCGCGTCTACAACTGGGCGGTGCAGAACGGCAAGCAGGTGCGCGGCCACACCCTGGCCTGGCACTCCCAGCAGCCCGGCTGGATGCAGAGCCTCAGCGGCAGCACGCTGCGCCAGGCGATGATCGGCCACATCAACGGCGTGATGGCCCACTACAAGGGCAAGATCGCCCAGTGGGACGTCGTGAACGAGGCCTTCGCCGACGGCAGTTCCGGAGCCCGGCGCGACTCCAACCTGCAACGCACCGGCAACGACTGGATCGAGGTCGCCTTCCGCACCGCGCGCGCCGCCGACCCGGCCGCCAAGCTCTGCTACAACGACTACAACGTCGAGAACTGGACCTGGGCCAAAACCCAGGCCATGTACGCCATGGTCCGCGACTTCAAGCAGCGCGGCGTGCCGATCGACTGCGTCGGGTTCCAGTCGCACTTCAACAGCGGCAGCCCCTACAACAGCAACTTCCGCACCACCTTGCAGAACTTCGCCGCCCTCGGCGTCGACGTGGCCATCACCGAACTCGACATCCAGGGCGCCTCGGCCACGACCTACGCCAACGTGACCAACGACTGCCTGGCCGTCCCGCGCTGCCTGGGCATCACCGTCTGGGGAGTGCGCGACACCGACTCCTGGCGACCGGGGGACACGCCGCTGCTGTTCAACGGCAACGGCAGCAAGAAGCCCGCCTACACCGCCGTCCTCAACGCACTCAACGGCGGTTCCACCAATCCTCCGTCGGAATCCGGACCGATCAAGGGCGTCGCATCGGGCCGCTGCCTGGACGTGCCCGGCACCAGTACCACCGACGGCACCCAGCTCAATCTGTGGGACTGCAACAACGGCACCAACCAGCAGTGGACGTACACATCCGCCGGCGAGCTCAGGGTCTACGGCAACAAGTGTCTGGACGCCGCCGGCACCGGCACCGGCACCAAAGTCCAGATCTACAGCTGCTGGGGCGCCGACAACCAGAAATGGCGCCTCAACTCCGACGGTTCCATCGTCGGCGTCCAGTCCGGCCTCTGCCTCGACGCCGTCGCAAGCGGCACCGCCAACGGCACCCTGATCCAGCTCTACTCCTGCTCGAGCGGCAGCAACCAACGCTGGGCCCGCACCTGATGGGACCTGCCACTGACGAAAGGGTGAGTCGATGAAGACCTACGGTGCGGCTTCCCCCGCCCCTCCACGCAGACATCGCTGGTGGTCCCGGGTCGCGGCCGTGGTGGCGGCGGCCCTCGCGATCGGCATGCTCTCCGCGGTGAATCCGGCGCCCGCCGAGGCGGCGACGGTGGACACCAACGCCTGGTACGTCCTGGTCAATCGCACCAGCGGCAAGGCGCTGGACGTCTCCGGCGCGTCCACCGCCGACGGCGCGCGGGTCAGCCAGTGGACGCGCAACGACGGAACCAACCAGCAGTGGCAGTTCGTGGACTCCGGCGGCGGCTTCTACCGGCTCAAGGCCCGGCATTCGGGCAAGGTTCTCGACGTGGCCGGCGCCTCGACCGCAGACGGTGCCGCGATCCAGCAGTGGGCCGACGGCAACGGGGCCAATCAGCAGTTCCGCCTGGCCGATTCCGACGCGGGCCACGTCCGGCTGATCAACCGCACCAGCGGCAAGGCGGTGGAGGTGCAGGGCGCCTCCACCGCCGACGGCGGCAACGTCGTCCAGTACTCCGACTGGGGCGGCGCCAACCAGCAATGGCAGATGATCAAGCTGTCGTCCGGTGGCGGCGGCGGATGCGGCAGCGCCCCGACTCTGGCGAGCGGTACGCACACGATTCAGAGCGGCGGCAAGAGCCGCAGCTTCATCCTCAGGGTTCCCGCCAACTACGACAACAGCCACCGCTACCGGCTGATCTTCGCGTTCCACTGGCGGGGCGGAACCGCCGGCGAAGTCGCCTCGGGCGGCACGAGCGCGAACGCCTGGTCCTACTACGGCCAACAGGAACAGTCGAACAACGGCGCGATCCTCGTCGCCCCCCAGGGCCTCGGCAACGGCTGGGCCAATTCGGGCGGTGAGGACGTCACCTTCGTCGACGACATGATCCGTCGCATCGAGGGCGGCCTCTGTGTCAACCCGGCACAGCGTTTCGCCACGGGATTCAGCTGGGGCGGCGGCATGAGCTACGCACTCGCCTGCAGCCGGGCGAACGTCTTCAGGGCCGTCGCGGTCATCTCCGGCGCTCAGATCAGCGGGTGCAGCGGCGGCAACCAGCCCATCGCCTACTTCGGAATCCACGGCATCAGCGACAACGTCCTCAACATCGGGCAAGGACGGTCCCTGCGCGACAAGTTCGTCGCCAACAACGGCTGCACTGCCCAAAGCCCGCGCGAGCCCGCCCCGGGCAGCCGAACGCACATCACCACCACCTACTCGGGCTGCCGTGCCGGATACCCGGTCCAATGGGCCGCGTTCGACGGAGGCCACATACCCGGTCCGGTCGACGGCTCCTCCGGCGAAAGCGGCGTCACCACCTGGACCAAAGCAGAGATCTGGAGGTTCTTCGCACAGTTCCAGTGACACGCCCGCACCACGGAGTGGAGCCAGGATGACCCTGGCTCCACTCCGTCGACGTCCATCCCAGATTGAAGGATGGAGAGACCTTTTCAGGAGAGCTCCCACGCCTTCGGATGGGGCACGGCCGACGACCAGGCCGTGGGAGAAGTGGCGTTCGAAGAAAACGCCCTCGCGGAGGGAGATCTCGGCGGCCTGTCGGTCGCCTGGCGTACAACGATGCCTCCAGGCAACCGACTTCACGCGCTAGAAGAAGCCCAGCTTCTGCGGTGAGTACGACACCAGAAGGTTCTTCGTCTGCTGGTAGTGCTCCAGCATCATCTTGTGGTTCTCGCGGCCGATGCCGGACTGCTTGTAACCACCGAACGCCGCATGCGCCGGATATGCGTGGTAGCAGTTCGTCCACACCCGGCCCGCCTGGATCGAACGGCCCGCGCGGTACGCCGTGTTGATGTCCCGCGTCCATACGCCGGCCCCCAGCCCGTACAACGTGTCGTTGGCGAGCTTGATGGCGTCGTCGAAGTCGGCGAACGACGTGACCGAGACGACCGGACCGAAGATCTCCTCCTGGAAGATCCGCATCCGGTTGTCGCCCTGGAAGATCGTCGGCTGGACGTAGTAGCCACCCGCCAACTCACCGTCGTACTCGATACGGTGTCCGCCCGTCAGCACCTTGGCGCCCTCCTGCTGGCCGATGTCCAGATAGGAGAGGATCTTCTCCAGCTGGTCGTTGGAGGCCTGGGCGCCGATCATCGTCTCGGTGTCCAGCGGGTGACCGGGCTTGATCTGCTCGGTGCGGGCGACCGCGGCGTCGAGGAACTCGCTGTAGTGGCCCTGCTGGACGAGCGCCCGGGACGGACAGGTGCACACCTCGCCCTGGTTGAGCGCGAACATCGTGAAGCCTTCGAGGGCCTTGTCACGGAAGTCGTCGTCCTGCGCCCATACGTCGTCGAAGAAGATGTTGGGTGACTTGCCGCCGAGTTCGAGCGTGACCGGCTTGATGTTCTCGGAGGCGTACTGCATGATCAACCGCCCCGTCGTGGTCTCCCCGGTGAAGGCGACCTTCGCCACGCGCGGGCTGGACGCGAGCGGCTTGCCCGCCTCGACCCCGAACCCGTTGACGATGTTCACGACGCCCGGCGGCAGCAGATCCGCGATCAGACTCATCCAGTAGTGGATCGACGCCGGTGTCTGCTCGGCGGGCTTGATGACGACCGCGTTGCCCGCGGCGAGCGCCGGGGCGAGCTTCCAAGTCGCCATCAGGATGGGGAAGTTCCACGGGATGATCTGCGCCACTACGCCCAGTGGCTCATGGAAGTGGTACGCGACGGTGTCGTCGTCCAGCTCGCCGAGCGAGCCCTCCTGCGCACGGATCGCTCCCGCGAAGTAGCGGAAGTGGTCGATGGCGAGGGGGATGTCGGCGGCCAGGGTCTCGCGGACCGGCTTGCCGTTCTCCCAGCTCTCCGCGACCGCCAGCTGCTCCAGGTTCGCCTCCATACGGTCGGCGATCTTGAGGAGGACGTCGGCGCGTGCGGTCACCGAGGCGCGGCCCCAGGCGGGGGCGGCTGCGTGCGCCGCGTCCAGCGCGCGCTCCACGTCCTCAGCCGTGCCCCGAGCGATCTCGGTGAACGGCTGACCGTTCACCGGACTCGGGTTCTCGAAGTACTGCCCGCGGGCCGGCGGCACGTACTCTCCGCCGATGAAGTGGTCGTAGCGCGCCTGGTAGGAGACGATCGCGCCGTCGGTGCCGGGCGCTGCGTAACGGGTCATGCTGTTCTGCCTCCCAGGGAAGGGCCGTCCGCCGTTGGGCGGCTCTGGGCGCGAGCGTAGGAGTGGAGAGGTTGCAGGTACGTTGCGTGGGCGGTGGCCGTCAGTGTCCTGCCCACCCGTGCGGCGCCGACTGCTCGTCCTCCAGCTCCTTCAGACGAGCTTGTACGGGCGCCGTCCGGCGTACCGCGGCGAGCGTCCGCCATACGTCGAGGTCGTCCTCGCCCCACGGCGCGTGGGCCCAGTCCGCCAGCAGGTCCGGGTCGCGGCGGGCGACGAGCGCCGCGCGCAGCCCGTCGGCG
Source organism: Streptomyces scabichelini (assembly GCF_011045015.1). Lineage (GTDB taxonomy): Bacteria > Actinomycetota > Actinomycetes > Streptomycetales > Streptomycetaceae > Streptomyces > Streptomyces scabichelini. The sequence continues at coordinate 51,723 of NZ_JAAKZY010000003.1, forward strand.
AGCCTTCGGCGCAGCCGCACCACCGCCGGCGCCTGCGAGCCTGGCAGCAGCGGACCCGTGTACGCCCTCGCCGCCGCCGTGACCGCACCGGCGCTGAGCGTACGCTCCACGACCGCCACGTCGGACTCCACGGGAACCGTCAGCCGGTAAGGCCGCGAGCCGAGCAGCCCCGCGCCCAGGAGACGCCGCAACCGGGCCAGTTCCGCACGCAACGTCACCGGCGTCACCGACTCGTCCTCGTACAGCGCGCACAGCAGCTCGTCGCCGGTCAGCCCCTCTGGGTGCCTGGACAGGAGCACCACGATCTCACTGTGCCTGCGGCTCAGGCGCAGCTTGCGGCCGCCAGCCAGGACCAGCGCCTCGTCACGGCCCAGCGCGGTCAGCCTGAGCGCGTCGGTGGTGGCCGGGGCCGGGTCCAGCAACGCCAGTTGGGACTCCGCCGCTCGGGCCACCGCCTGCACGAAACCCAGGCTGTGCGGATGCGCGAGCCCGTCCCCACCGGTGATGTCGACCGCACCCAGCAGCCTCCCGGTGCGCGGATCGTGCACGGGAGCGGCCGCGCACGTCCACGGCTGGACCTGCCGGATGAAGTGCTCGGCCGCGAAGACCTGCACCGGCCGGTCGAGAGCCACCGCCGTACCCGGGGCGTTGGTGCCGACCGCCGACTCCGCCCAGCGCGCGCCCGGTACGAAGTTCATCGCGTCCGCCCTCTGCCGGGTCCCCGAATGGCCCTCGACCCACAGGAGCCTGCCCTGCGCGTCGCACACCGCGAGGAGGTGCTCGCCGTCCGCCGCGAACGTGCCCATGAGTTCACGGAACAGCGGCATCACTTGGGACAGCGGGTGCTCCGCACGGTAGGAGCCCAGGTCACCGTCGGTGAGCTCCACGCATGCGGTGCCGTCCGGTCCGACACCGGCCCGCGCCGAGCGCCGCCACGAGTCGGCCACCACGGAACGTACCGGCCGCGATACCGTGCCCGCCTCCGTGAACGTCTCGTGGGCGCGGCGGAGCACCCGCACCCTCTCTACGGGATCGGTCCCCGGTTCCAGGGCCACCCATGGATCGGTCAACTCGGGCCTCCCCGGAAGGCGATGCGGCTGGGGACATCGTTACTCCGGTGGGGAGCGGGGACAAGCGTCGCGGCGATGCCTGGTGCGGGCCCGCCACGACCGGCGGCTCTTTCGGCCCTTTCATGGGCTCGTCGGTCAGGCGGAGCTGACCAGCTTTATGTACCGCTCCCAGTCCCAGTTCGGCCCTGGATCGGTATGGTCCGAGCCCGGTACTTCATAGTGGGCGATGATGTGCGCGCGGTCCTTCGGGATGCCGTACTTGGTGCAGATCGCCGAGGTCAGCTTCGCCGACTCTCCGTACATGGCGTCGGTGAAGTATGCGGGCTTGTCCACCCAGCCCTCGTGCTCGATACCGATGCTGCGTGTGTTGTAGTCCCAGTTGCCCGCGTGCCAGGCGATGTCGTGCTCCCGCATCATCTGTACGACATGGCCGTCGGCCGACCGCACGACGTAGTGCGCGGACACCTGCTTCTTCGGGTTCTGGAAGATGCGCAGGGTGTTCGCATAGGTCGCCTGCGTCACGTGAATGATCACGAAGTCGACGGGATGGCTCGTCGGACGGTCGGATGCCGTGTAGTTGGACGCGCTCGCCGGGACCCATTCGGCCGGCGGGTAATCGAATGCCTGTGTCTTCGCGCCGGCTCGTGTACTGGGCAGTAAGGCGGTGGAGAGTGTGGCGAGGGCTGCGCTCTGGAGGATGCGCCGCCTGCTGGGAAGCGGCCTGGGCCAGAAGCCGGCTCGGTTCAAGGAGGAACTGCCTCTCGGTGGAAGTGGTGATGTGCTCGGGTGATCCGAGGCGACGCGGTCGCGCCGCGAGCGGCGAAATACGCGGGGGGGGGGGGGACGTGCTGTGGTCGGCGCCGAAGTGCAGGGCCGGACGAAGGGCCGGGCTCAACGTCCCTCAACGCCCCAGCGTCGCCGCCGTTTCGCGCAGTCGTGCGTGCAGCCCGCGATGTGTCTCGCGCTGGGGCAGCCACTCCTTGCGGAGCTTGGCCACGCACGTGTAGTTGGTGTCGCAGACGTTGGCGAGCGGAGACTCGACGGCCTGGGTCGCGAACTGGTAGGCGTCCAGCTCGCTGAACCCGTAGTCCCGCGCCAGCCACTGCACCAGGTCGAGCTGGGATATCCGGAACGCGTCCTCCAAAGGGCGAGCCGAACCGGTCGAGATGATGTGGGTGTCGGACTCGAGCCGGGGCCAGGGTGTGGCCACCCCCTTGAGCAGCTCGACGATCACCACCGTGTTCATCGCGCACTCGACGGCGACTCCACAGCTCTCGCCCTCACCCTGCCGAGCGTGCCCGTCGCCCAGGCTGAGCAGCGCGCCCTCGACGTTCACTCCGAGATAGCAGGTGACACCGGCTCGCATCTCCGGCGTGTCCATGTTCCCGCCGTGCGCGTCGGGCACCAGGGCGGAGCGCACCTCCAGGTTGGCGGGCGCCACTCCCACCGTCCCGTGCATGGGGTCCAGGGGCAGTTCGACTTTGATGTCGCTGTCCCGCGCGCTGAACAGCGCGGTTCGCCTGGCCAGGTCGAGCTGCCAGATCCACACGGTTTCCGGCAACGGCGGTTGCAGCGTGGCCGTGGTGTGCGTGGATGTCAGTGCCCCGAACAGGGGGACCGTCGTCGACGCGGCCCAGTCGCGGGCTGGTTCGATCGACACGAAATGCACCGCGACCGTGTCGCCGGGCTCCGCGCCTTCCACATGGAACGGCCCTGTCTGCGGATTGAGGAACGGGAACTCGCACACCTCGGACACCAGGTCCTTCTCGGACCGCACACGTCCGGCGAAACAGTCCTCGGTATACAGGTCGAGAACCGTGCCCGGCGCGATCCGCGCCACGGGCGGCGCACCGCCGAACGTCCACGCGTACTCGCCCGGTTCTGGGCGCACTGTCAAGATCCGTGGGTCGCTCATGGCTGCACAGCTCCGTTCTGGCTCCGCAGCAGCACCAGTTCTGACATGTGAATCCCCCGATCCCCCCGGTCCTTGGACACGCGGTCCATGGACTTGCCTCTGCCGCCCTGACAGCGGCGCCTCGCGTGAATTACGGTACGGCGCTTGCCGGTTGAGGCGGAAGTGGGTCAGCCAGATCCGTGGACAACACTGTAAATGTGGATAACTCGGTAACCCGTAAGAGTGATTGACGCAGGGGATACGGTCGCGGGATATCGCCGGAAGAGCTCGCGACGCCGGGGGAGGAGGAGTGAGCCGCGGCCCTATGTCCCGCCTCCCACCGCCGCCGGATCATCGAGCACCGCCCGCACCACCGAGTGCGCGGCGCCCAGCAGCGGACCCTCAGGCCCGAGCCGGGAGACGAACACCGCGCACGCAGGGCCGGCCGTGCGCCGTGCCAACTCCCGTTCCAGCGACGGCAGCAGCCAGGGCGCGAGCTCGGACAGGGCCCCGCCCAGCACCACGGCCTCAGGGTCCAGCAGATTGACCGCGCCGGTCAGCGCGATGCCCAGCGCGGTCCCGGCGCCGCGCAGAGCCCGTCGCACGTCCTGGTCATCCTGCGCGGCGCGCTCGGCCAGCAGTCCGACGCGGTCCTCGCCCGGTTCCAGGCCGGCCGCGTGCAGCACGGCCTCCTCGCCCGCGTACTGCTCGAGACAGCCCCGCCCACCACACGCACATGCCGGCCCGTCGGGACGTACCGGCACATGCCCCAACTCACCCGCGAACCCGTGCCTGCCGCGCAGCAGCCGGCCGTCCACGACCACGGCCCCGCCGATGCCGATTTCCGCGGAGACATGCAGAAAGTCACGCGGTGCCGCCTCGTTGAGCCAGAGTTCGGCGAGACCCCCGAAGTTCGCCTCGTTGTCGACCGTCAGCGGGAGCTCGCCGGGCAGCAGTGCCCCGAGGTCCGTGTCCTGCCAGTCGAGGTTGGGGGCACGGACCACGGTCCGGGCGTCGCGGGCCACCAGGCCGGGCACGGCGACGGCGAGACCCGCGGGCCACAGGCCTTCACGGTCCGCCTCGGCGACGACCTGGCGTACCAGCGCGGTCAGTTCCCTCAGTACCGGCTCGGGTGACCGGCCGCGGTTGGCGCCGTGCCGGACCGCCCGTGCCCGCACCTTGCCGCGCAGGTCCACCGCGCACACGGCGAGATGGTCGACGCCGACTTCCGCGCCGATCCCGGCGGGACCGTGCCCGCTGACGGCCAGCGCCGAGCCGGGCCGCCCCACCCGTCCTGGCCGCTCCGGGCCCAGCTCTTCGAGGAGCCCCGAGCGGATCAGCTCGTCCACGAGGGTGGAGACGGCCGCCCGGGTCAGCCCGATGCGGGAGGCGACGGCGGCACGGGACAGCGGCCCCTCGGCGTTGACGGTGTGCATCACGCGGGAGAGGTTGCGGCGGCGCATGCCCTGCTGGGTGTCGGGCAGGCGGCGTCCGGGACTGCTGGGGTGGGCCTCGTGCAGCGGTGCGGTCATGCCTCCGTCAGTCCTCGTCCGGTGGGCCCCATAAGGGCTGTCCTGGTCAGTGCGGGGCCGCGCCCGCAGGGGTTTCGTCAGTGCCCGTCCGATTGGCGCTCCAGCAGCGGGGCCGCGTCGGAGAGTACCCCGGCGATTCGTGCGAGCGCCGCCTCGTCCCGCTCCACGGCATCGAGCACCGGTCCGCGCGCTGTGTCCCAGCGCCGGGCCACCGCCGCCGCGTCCTCGCCGGTCAGCACTCCCGCGGCCTGCGCGGCGGCGCCGAGTGCGACCAGTTCCTTGGCCTCGGGTACCTGAACGGGGCGTCCCGACAGGCGGCGCACGGTCTGCTGCCAGGCCGTTCCGCGAGCGCCCCCGCCGATGAGCAGGATCGGAGCCGAGCGGTCCGTGTCCGCGTCGAGCACCAGGTCGAGAGCGCCCAGCAGTGAGTGGACCGCGCCGTCGTACGCGGCCTGCAGCAGCTGCCCGGGCGTTGTGTCGTGGCGCAGTCCGTGCAGCAGCCCCGAGGCGTGCGGCAGGTCCGGAGTGCGCTCGCCGTCCAGGTAGGGGAGCAGGGTCACGTTCGTGCCCGGCTCGACGGCCTCGCGGTCGATGCCCAGCAGGGTGGCGACGCGGTCCACGGCGAGCGTGCAGTTGAGGGTGCAGGCCAGCGGCAGCCAGTCGCCGCGCGCGTCGGCGAAGCCCGCCACGGTCCCGGTCGGGTCGGTGGGCCGTCGGGTCGAGACCGCGTACACCGTGCCGGACGTGCCGAGGCTGAGCACCGCGGTGCCCGGGCGCAGCCCGAGTCCGAGCGCGGCGGCGGCGTTGTCCCCGGTGCCCGGTGCGACCAGCGTGCCTTTGGAGAAGGGCAGGTCGCCGCTGTCGCGTACGGTCCCGACCACCTCACCGGGTCGGACGACCCGGGGCAGCAGGGCCGGGTCGAGCCCCACGTGGCGGAGGATCTCCTCGTCGTACGTCTCGGTCCCGGACGCCCACCAACCCGTACCGGACGCATCACCCCGGTCGGTCGTGCCCAGCCCCGTCAGGCGCTCGGTGAGGTAGTCGTGGGGCAGCCGCACGGCCGCGGTCGCACGGACAGCCTCGGGCTCGTGCTCGGCGAGCCACGCCCACTTCGTGACCGTGAAGGACGGGCCCGGCACGCTGCCCGTGCGCTCGGCCCAGGCCTTCGGGCCGCCCATTTCGTCCACCAGGCGGCGGGCCTGCGGCGCCGACCGCACGTCGTTCCACAGCAGGGCAGGGCGTACCGGAACGCCCTGGGCGTCGAGCGTGACGAGTCCGTGCTGCTGGCCGCCCACGGACACCGCCGCGGCCTCCCGCGCCGCGTCGCCGCACTGGTGCAGCGCCTCGCACAGCGCGTCCCACCACTGCCGTGGATCGCTTTCGCGACCCGCCCCGGAAGAGACGGTGTGCGGTGCCTGTCCGCTCGCCACCACCTCTCCGGTGGCCGCGTCCACGACCAGTGCTTTGGTGGACTGGGTGGACGTGTCCACGCCGACGACGAGCGGACCCTCGGCTGCTGACATCGGGCTCTCCCTCTTTTCCGCGGCTCCGCGGGGTACGGCCGGTTTCAGGGTGCCCGGACCGACACGGCCCGGGTTTCACACCTCGTCTCTTCCCAGAGATGCCTCCGCATACTAATTTGTTAAGCGCCATGACGAAATAGTCGGAGCGAACAAGGAGCCGCGGCATGAACTACCAGCCCACCCCCGAGGACAGGTTCACCTTCGGCTTGTGGACCGTCGGCTGGCAGGGAAGGGACCCGTTCGGCGACGCCACCCGGCGCGCCCTGGACCCGGTCGAGTCGGTGCAGCGCCTGTCGGAACTGGGTGCCTACGGAGTGACCTTCCACGACGACGACCTGATCCCCTTCGGATCCTCGGACACCGAGCGCGAGTCGCACATCAAGCGCTTCCGCCAGGCGCTCGACACGACCGGCATGACCGTGCCGATGGCCACCACGAACCTGTTCACGCACCCCGTCTTCAAGGACGGCGCGTTCACCGCCAACGACCGGGACGTGCGCCGCTACGCGCTGCGCAAGACGATCCGCAACATCGACCTCGCGGTTGAACTGGGCGCGCAGATCTACGTCGCCTGGGGTGGCCGGGAAGGTGCCGAGTCCGGCGGCGCCAAGGACGTACGCGTCGCACTCGACCGCATGAAGGAGGCCTTCGACCTCCTCGGCGAGTACGTGACCTCCCAGGGGTACGACCTGCGCTTCGCGATCGAGCCCAAGCCGAACGAGCCCCGGGGCGACATCCTCCTGCCGACGGTCGGCCACGCGCTGGCGTTCATCGAGCGCCTGGAGCGGCCGGAGCTGTACGGCGTCAACCCCGAAGTCGGCCACGAGCAGATGGCCGGGCTGAACTTCCCGCACGGCATCGCCCAGGCCCTGTGGGCGGGCAAGCTCTTCCACATCGACCTCAACGGCCAGTCCGGCATCAAGTACGACCAGGACCTGCGCTTCGGAGCGGGTGATCTGCGGGCGGCGTTCTGGCTGGTGGATCTCCTGGAGCGCGCCGGTTACGCGGGGCCGAAGCACTTCGACTTCAAGCCGCCGCGGACCGAGGACCTCGACGGTGTGTGGGCGTCGGCCGCGGGCTGCATGCGCAACTACCTCATCCTGAAGGAGCGTTCGGCCGCTTTCCGCGCCGACCCGGAGGTCCAGGAGGCCCTGCGCGCCTCGCGCCTGGACGAACTGGCACAGCCCACCGCCGCGGACGGCCTGCAGGCGCTGCTCGCCGACCGTGCGGCCTTCGAGGAGTTCGACGTGGAGGTGGCTGCCGCGCGCGGGATGGCGTTCGAGCGCCTGGACCAGCTGGCCATGGACCATCTGCTGGGCGCGCGGGGCTGATCGGCCTCAACTGGTGAGACCCTGCGCGGAATTCTCCGGAATCGTGCGATCCATGCCATGAGTCCGTATCAAGTTCCGCGCAGGGGTCGCATCATGACCGGTTCGAGGCGACTCTTGACGGTATGGCCATGCCGCCCTTACCGCCCCAGCCTCCTCGGCCACCGGACGACACGCCGCCTCCGGGCAACGGCGGCTTCGGCCCGCCTCCCGGAGGCTTCGGCCCGCCCCCCGAGGGCTATGGCCCACCTCCCGGGGGATACGGCCCGCCTCCCGGAGGCGATGGTCCGCCATGGCAGGGCGGCGGAGGCTGGCAGCCACCGCCGCCTCCTGGATCACCCGGCGGTCCGGGAAGGCGCCGCAACGCGCTCTTCGTTCTGCTAGCCGTGATCGTGGCGGTGGGGGTCGTCGCCGCGGTGGTACTGGTGGCCACCAGCGACGACGGCTCGTCGGGCAAGAAATCGCCCGCAGGGAGCAGCGGCACCACAGGGCGTACCCCCACGCCGTCGCTGAGCATCCCGTCGCAGGTGCCCAGCGAACTGCCCTCCCTGCCCTCCGACGTGCCGTCCGATCTGCCGAGTGGTCTGCCCAGCGGCCTGCCCAGTGACCTGGAGTCACTGCTCCCGTCTCCCGCGGGAGACGAAGTGCCGTACTACATGCTGAAGACCGGTGACTGCTTCAACGTCGACGGCAGCAAGCCGGGCCAGGCGGCAAAGCGGTCGTGCCGTACGGCGCATGATGCTGAAGTCGTGAAAGTGACCGAGCTGGAAGGCACTTACACGACCGATGCCGCCCTCAAGAAGGCGGCATCGGAGCTGTGCGAGAAGCCTCTGCAGGACAAGGCGGTCAAGCAACCGGCCGGGACCGTGCGCGGCACCTTGGTGCAGTATCCGGACTCCACCGGCTTCAAGCTCGGCATCGACAACGTCGCGTGCAGTCTGGCCGCGGACCCCGCCGGGAACCGCAAGCTCACCAAGCCGTTGACGTGAGCCACGCGCGCGTGCCGTACGAACGTGAGCTACGCGCGTGTGCCGCATGAAAACGCTGAGCGGAACCAGACGTTCAGATCCCGCGCGGGAGCCGTACGTACGTCACCGTCGTCTCGATCCCACTGTCCACCAGGCGTCCCTGTGCGTCGAACGCGCCCGCGCCGTCCGTCATCCCGAAGTCGTTGTCGTTGATGAGGGCGAGTATGTCGTGATCCACGCGCGCGATGCCCTCGATCTTCCCGGGCACTCCCTCGACCCTGCCGAGGTCGACAACGAGGCGCTTGTGCAGCACGGGAACACCAGCGGCGGCAGGGTCGTCGATCTGCTCCAGAGACGGGGACGTGGTGTCGTCGTCCCACTTGTCACCGAGGATGTCCGCGCCGTGGCTCAGCTTCACGACATGCAACCTGGCGGCCTTGTCGGTGCGCTCCTCGACGAGGAGCCGGTCACGGCCGACGGCGACCACGGAGGAGATCTTCAGCTCGGACGTGTCGTCCTCGCTCGGATCGACCACGTTCACCGGGTCGAAGCGGTACGCGTACTCGGCGGTGACAGCCATCTTCTTCGGCGAGAAGCGCAGGAAGCGCGTCGTGAGCGAGGCCTCACCCGCATCCTTGTCCGGTACGGACAGCGGGCTCTGCACGGCCATCACCAGGTCACCGCCCGGAAGTTGAGCGAGACCCTCGAAGCCCCGGTTGACCTTCCGGTGCAGCAGGATCGAGGGCAGCGCCTCGACCACCGGGTAGTCCGTGCCGGTCAGGTTCAGCCCCTCGGGCACGTAACGGGTGAGCACGCTCCCGCGCGCGGAGACATGGATCAGGGAAGGCCCGTACTCGTCCACGAGCCAGAAGCTGCCGTCCTTGGCGCGCACGATGCCCTCGGTGTCCACACCGTTCGGGTTGTACGAGAGCGGCGTCTTCGCGTCGTACGAGTACGGCGCCTCGTCGCGCCCCTTCTGGTTGGACAGACCGGTGACGGGCTGCCCGGAGGAGGTGGTGATCGGGATCGCGTCCAGCACCCTGACGGTGTCCCCGGACGCGCGGATCTTCACGATGGCCGGATCGAAGCCGGGCACGGGGAACGTACGGCGCTTCGTGCCGTCCACCGTGATCTGGCCGTTGGGACCGCGATCGGTGACCGTCCAGAACTCGCCCTTGCGGTCGGCCGGATACATGTCGCTACCGATGCCACCGAGGTCCACACCGCGGTCATTGCCCACTGTGCCCGGCAGCAGAGCGTTGCTGAACACGCCGAGCGGGGTGTCGCCGAGCGTCGCGGTTCCCGTGACACGCGGGTCCCCGGAGGGGGCACCGACAGCCGGGCCTGCCACCGCGAACGCGGCCAGCACGGCGAGCGGCAGGCCCGCGGCGACGGAACGGTGAACGCGGCGCCGACCGACGGCATGCGGGGACATCGGGCCTCCTGAGGCACAAGTTCGTGGACAGCGGCCAGATTTCGCCCCCGTCCCGAACGTCGTACGGCCGACAGATGAACGCCGCGCGTCAACCACTCATCCGATGGGCGGCGTCAGGGTCATTCGTCTCCTTCCGCCAGGGCCAGGGCCAGGGCCGTCGCCGGATCCTGGGCGGCCGGGCCCGCGGGAGCCCATCGCCCCCGTTCCTTGCGATACGGCCACCAGCGGCCGTCGAGCCCCAGTCGCAGCTGTGCCGGCCTGCCGACGGCGGTCCAGCGATTGCGGGACGTGCGCAGCTGCGGCCGCTCGTCCTCCTCCCAGGCCGACTCGAGAGCGGCACGCGCGCGTGCGAGTGTTTCCGCCCCCACCGTCCACTCGGCCTCCAGCACGTCGAGCGCGGCCACACCTCCGTGTTCCCAGGCGCGGACGGCGAGCGTCAGCCCCTCGCGGTCGCGGTCCGACCCTTCGGCGAGCCGTTCGGTCACAGGTGCCTCAGGGGTGCCCGCGGCCAGCCGTACGGCGTCCTGCGCGACCGTCAACTCCTCCTGCACAGGATGCTGTTCGTGCCCGGGCCTGAGCGCCTCGGCGAGCAGCCGGTGCGCCTCACGGGCCGTCTGCGTCGCCAGGAACTCCAGAGCGGTCGGGTCGATCCCGGGCGCGGGGCCCGCTTCCGTGTCCAGCGAGGGCGGCTGTCCCGGACTCCCGGGCAGGGGAGGCGTGGCGGGCAGCGTGGGCAGGATGTCCACCGCCGCGTACGCCTCGGCCGCGTCCACGCCCTCGTGCGGCTCATCCTGCACGGGGGCCGCTTCGGCCCGCGGGGCACTGCGCGCCTGCAACTCGTCCAGCAGCTCGCGCTCGCCACGACCGCGCATCAGCAGCAGCACGAACGGGTCCTGGTCCAGCAGCCGTGCCACCTGGTAGCACAACGCCGCGGTGTGGCCGCAGTGGTCCCACCCGCCACAGCCGCATTCCGGCTCCAGATCACCCAGGCCCGGCAGGAGTTCGACACCGGCGGCTGCCGCGTCCTCGACCAGATGCGGCGGCATCTCACGGTCGAGCAGCGCCGCGATGTGCCCGGCCCGTTCCACGGCCATGTCCAGGAACTGGTCCCACTGGTCCTCGGACAGTTGCTGGAGCAGTACATCGGCGCGGTGCGGAGTGCGGTCGCGGTCCTGAACAACCGCGGTGATGCGCCCGGGGCGCACCGACACGGCTCCCACGGTTCCCGCGCGCGCGAGCCGGCGACCTGTCCTCACCTGCTCCGAATCGAGCGCGGCGTCCTCCAGCGCCTTCAGCCAGGCCTGCCCCCACCACGTCTGCGCGAAGCCTCGCCCGTGCGCGGGCGGCAGCGCGGCGAAGGTGCGCTCCTGGGTCTCGTCGTGCGGGTCGTTCATCGCGCGCCTCCTCGCAGCTCCACCAGGTCGGCCAGTTCGGTGTCGGTCAGTTCGGTGAGCGCCGACTCCCCGGAGCCGAGCACCGAGTCCGCCAACTCCCGCTTGCGCAGCAGCATGTCCGCGATGCGGTCCTCGATCGTCCCCTCGGCGATCAGCCGGTGCACCTGCACCGGCTGGGTCTGGCCGATGCGGTACGCACGATCGGTGGCCTGTGCTTCGACGGCCGGGTTCCACCAGCGGTCGTAGTGCACGACGTGCTCGGCCCGTGTCAGGTTCAGACCGGTGCCCGCGGCCTTCAACGACAACAAGAAGACAGGCACTTCGCCCTCCTGGAAGCGCTCCACCATGGCTTCCCGCTCGGCGACCGGCGTGCCGCCGTGCAGGAATTGAGACGGCACGCCACGCGCCGCCAAGTGGCGCTCGATCAGCCGCGCCATCCGCACGTACTGCGTGAAGACCAGAACACTCGCTCCCTCGGAGAGGATGGTGTCGAGCAGCTCGTCCAGCAGCTCCAGCTTTCCGGAGCGGCCCGCGATTTTCGGGCTCTCCTCCTTGAGGAACTGCGCCGGGTGATTGCAGATCTGCTTCAGCCCGGTGAGCAGCTTCACGATCAGGCCGCGACGCGCCATGCTGTCGGCGCCGGAAATCTCCGCGAGCGTCTCGCGGACCACCGCCTCGTACAGACCCGCCTGTTCCTTGGTGAGCGACACGGCACGGTCGGTCTCGGTCTTCGGCGGCAGCTCGGGCGCGATGCCCGGGTCCGACTTGCGACGGCGCAACAGGAACGGCCGTACGAGCTCGGCGAGTCGATCCGCCGCCGCTGGATCCTGGCCGCTCTCGACGGCCTGCGCGTGCCGGCTGCGGAATGTGCCGAGCCTGCCCAGCAGTCCCGGAGTCGTCCAGTCGAGAATCGCCCACAGCTCGGAGAGATTGTTCTCCACCGGAGTTCCGGTGAGCGCCACGCGCGCGCGTGCGCCGATCGTCCGCAGCCGGCGTGCCGTGTCCGAGTACGGGTTCTTCACGTGCTGTGCCTCGTCCGCGACGACCATGCCCCACGACGCTCCGGCCAGACGCTGCGCGTCGAGACGCATCGTGCCGTATGTCGTGAGCACGAACTCACCGTCGGCCAGCGCCTCCAGGCTCCGCCGCGGCCCATGAAAACGGCGCACGGGGGTGCCCGGAGCGAACCTCTCGATCTCGCGCTGCCAGTTGCCCATCAGGGACGTCGGGCAGACGACGAGCGTGGGGCCCGCTGCCGACTCGTCGGTCTGCCGGTGCAGATGCAGGGCGATCAACGTGATGGTCTTGCCCAGGCCCATGTCGTCGGCCAGACAGCCGCCCAGTCCCAACGAGGTCATCCGAGCGAGCCAGTTGAGGCCACGCAGCTGGTAGTCACGCAAAGTCGCGGCGAGCGCGGCGGGCTGCCCGACCGGCTCCTGCCCCTCCGGGTCAGCGAGCCGCTCCCGCAGCGTCGCCAGCCACCCCGTGGGCCGTACGTCGACCAGGCGGCCGTCGACCTCCGTGGAGCCCGTCAGAGCGGCGCTCAGCGCGTCGATGGGCGTGAGCTTGCGATCCTGCTCGGCACGGGCGCGGCGCACCTCCCGCGGGTCGACGAGCACCCACTGGTCGCGCAGGCGCACCATGGGGCGGTTCGCCTCGGCGAGCCGGTCCAGCTCCTGCCGCGTCAGCTGCTGATCACCCAGGGCGAATGACCAGTTGAAGGCCAGCAGCGCGTCGGCCGACAGGAACGACGGGGTGTCCGACGACAGCCTGCCCGGGTTCTGCTCCTCATCCGGCGGTCCGATGACCGCACGGGCCGTCAGCCTGCCCGCCAGCTCCTTGGGCCAGTGCACCTCCACCCCGGCAGCCGCGAGCGTCCGCGCACCTTCGCCGAGAAGCTCGGTGACCTCCTCGTCCGCGAGTTCGACCGCGTCGGGCACGGCCGCCGACAGCAGGGGCGTGAGCGGAGCCCAGGCCCGGGCCGCGCGGCGCAGCGCGAGCAGCGCGTCCAGTCGCGCACGCGGGCCGAAGGCCGGGCCCGACGCGCCCGTCCCGGCCCAGACCTCGGCGGCGTCCGCGATCAGAGCGGGATCACTCACACTGTGCAGCTGGAGCACCGAACGGAAGGGCAGCCGAGTCCCGTCCGACACGGCCGAGGCGAGGCCCGGCACCTCGATGCGCAGCGAGATCCGTACGCCCGCGTCGTGTCCCGCGGCGACGTCGACGGCCCACGCGCGCTGCTCGGGAATGTGCTGTGGTGCGGGGGCCGCGAAGGCAGGACCGCCCGTTGCGAGCGACGCCGCAGTGGACCGGGGGAGCGTGTCGGCGACCGCGTCGAGGAAGGCCCGCACCAGCCGCTCCGGGTCCGGCAGGCGCAGCGGCTCGGTCTCGTCGACCGGTATCGCGTGCGCATCCGGTGGCATGGCGGCGGCGAGTTCGCGAATCCGCTCCACGTCCGCCGCCCGGAGTGGACCCGCACGCCACGCGTCATGGTCTCCGGCGCTCAGACCGGGCAACAGCAGTCCACGTGCGGCGAATTGGAGCGCGAGCACGGCCGCCGCGCCCCAGAAGGCAGCCGCTCTGTGTGCGTACGCGGCGGCACGCGCGCGCGTGAGGACCGGCAGCGCCGCTCGTACCGGCAGCAGCACCGCAGACACGGTCACCAGTTCGACACCGTCCTCGCAGGGCAGGACGACGGTCAGCTCCTCGACGGAGCCGGATCCCACGGCGGGAGGATCATCGCCGTCGGGGCGCCAGAAAGCGATGCTGCCGGTGCGGGCCGGTTCGGCGGCCACGAACACGGCGCAGCAGCGGGCCAGTTCGGAGATCTCGAAGGGGGTTGGCGCAGGAATTCTCTGCACAGCGATAGCTTATTCCTCAAATTTGACTACCAGAGAGGGCAAGGTGGCCGAGGGTACAGCACCGGGGCGCTCGAGGGGCTTGGTGGGGGTATGACGTGGGTCACTCTGCCTGAGGGTGTTGGCAGGTCCACCCGAAGGCGGGGTGAATCCCCCCGCACGGACACGGGTGGTGCCGCCATAGTCGCTCAAGGTCACTGATCCGTACGTTTCTTCAGGTCAGCCCATTCCCTGAGAGACCGGAGACCACCATGCCCCAGACCGCCGCAGTAGTCGCGGAACCCCCTCCCGGAGCTTTGGCCGGGAGCGAGTTCACGCCGCTCCTGCGTACCGTCAAAGGCCAGGATCTCCTCGAGCGCAGGCACGGTTGGTATGCGCTCGGCATCACCGTCAACGCACTGTCCCTGACCGCTGTCGTCGTCGGCGTCGTCCTGATCGGCCACTCCTGGTGGGTGCTCCTCCTGGCCCCGCTGCTCGCCGTCCTGTCCGCGCGAACGGCCTTCATAGGCCACGACGCGGGCCACTCCCAGATCACCGGCAACCGGTCCGCGAGCCGTCTGATCGGGCTCGTCCACGGCAACCTGCTGCTGGGCATGAGCTACTCGTGGTGGAACGACAAGCACAACCGCCACCACGCCAACCCCAATCACATCGACAAGGATCCCGACGTCGTCGCCGACGTCCTCGTCTTCACCTGCGAACAGGCCAGGGGCCGGTCCGGCTTCCGCCGCTGGCTCACCCGCAACCAGGCCTGGCTGTTCTTCCCGCTCACCCTCCTCGAAGGCGTCGCTCTGAAGATCCACGGCTTCCAGGACCTGCGTCGGCAGCCCGCGCGCGAGCGCATGGTGGAGGGCATTCTGCTGGTGACCCATATCGCCGCCTACGCGACGCTGCTGCTCACCTCCATGTCGCTCGGTCAGGCTCTGGCCTTCGCCGCGCTCCATCAGGCACTCTTCGGCCTCCACCTGGGCATGGCCTTCGCACCGAACCACAAGGGCATGGAAATGCCGGACCCCGAGGGCGAGCGCTGGGGTCATCTGCGCCGCCAGGTGCTCACGTCCCGCAACATCCGGGGCGGCATCGTCACCGACTGGTTCCTCGGGGGCCTCAACTACCAGATCGAGCACCACCTGTTCCCGAGCATGCCGCGCCCGCACCTGAGGCTGGCCCAGCCCCTGGTGCGGTCCCACTGCCGAGAGTTGGGTATCCCTTACGCGGAGACGGGTCTCGTGGACTCCTACCGTGAGGCCCTGCGCCACATGCACGAGGTCGGGGAACCCCTCAGGGTCGAGTAGGGGGCGCGCCTCAGGGTCGTATCAGGGTCGCGGCCTGGAACCGCCGAGGGCATGGACCCGTTCTCAGGACAGAGAGCGGCAGTGGCCGCGAAGGAGGCGACACAAGATGTCGAAGAACGCGAAGATCGCCGCAGGAGGCGTGGCGGCCGGACTCATCCTGCTGATCTGGCTGCCCTGGTGGGCTGCCTTCCTGATCATTCTGGGAGTTCCGGCGGCAGCGTATCTGACGCTGGACCCCTCACAGCGGCGCAGGCTGCGCCGCGTCACGCGCAAGGAGCTCGGCCGCTGAGACTGCACCAACCCGGTCAGTTCCCTTCCACGACACAGGAGTTGACCACTTCGCCGCTCGCGGGCCTGCCGACGGCACGGCTCGCGGGCGGCTCTTCACCCATGCACTGAGTGCGTCGAACGTGGACGGGTGCCGGGCCCACAGGGAACCCGGCTGCTGTGTTCAGGTCCTCATCTCGTGCCGAAGCGATAAGCCGGGGCACGCCGGTGGGCGGGTCCCATTCTGTCGGCATGAGCTCAGCTCGGGCGTACGGCCATCTTGTCGAGGGCATCCAGCAGGCCGGGCAGCTCCGGCCCGCGGCCCACGGGAAGGATCTCGCCGGGCTTCTCGTCGAGCAGCACGAAGGCGATGTCGTCGGTCCTGGCCACCATCGACCAGCCCGGACCGTCGGCCCGCAAGGTCCGCGCGTCACCCGGCGCGAAGGATGAGCGTACGCGGCCGAGGGGTGGTGGTGTGTTCACATACGAGCGGGCCTCGGAGAGGACGCGCTGAATACCGCTGCGCGGTTCGCTCCCGCCCTCGTCCGTGTCGTCCGCGCTCTGTGTGGTCTCCTCGGTGGGGGCCTCGCCGCCCGGACGCACGAACTCCTCGTCGTCGATCTGCTCCCGCCAGGCCGCCCACTGGAGCGCTATCTCGTCCGCCCCGAGCCGCCGCTGGGCCGGGCCCCAGACGGAGGTGTCCGGCGGGGACAGCGGCTGCTGTTCGGCGACTTCGGGTGCGGGGTCGTGGGGGGCGGGTACGCCGGGTGCCGCGACGGCCACGGCCAGCGGCCACCCGGGCAGCGCCGCGACCATCGAGCGCTCGTCGGGCGACAGGTCGTACTCCATGCCGCAGTCCCAGGACGCGATGGCTACGGCGACCAGCGAGACGTCGTCGACGACGACCGTCCACCGCGCTCCGTCCCCGTCCTGCCCGAGCACCAGGCCGTACCCGTCGGCGAGCGGTGCCAGTCCGAGCGCCGCACAGGCCTCCGGGTAGTCGTCGCCCAGCACGCTGGGGAACTGCGCGGGCGTCAAGAGCACCGCCGTCAGCACATACAGCGCGTCGTCGTCCTCGGCGGCGACGGCGACATCATCCGTCCCGGCCATCCCAGCCTCCCCATAGCTACGTCCGTCGGCGCACCTTAATGCGATCGCTCGGCTGTTGTCACGGAGCCAGGGTGCACGCGGAGCTGCAGCTATCCGGCTGGATGGGACGAAACGGCCGTCCATCACGCCTCCGGGCCGACCGCCACGCCCTGGACCCCGTTCGGTACAGGCTGCCCGCCGTCAGGTCGCGGGCAGCCCGAGGAGTGTCCGTGCCACCGCAGCGGGCGACTCGTCGCGTTCCCGCGCGAGGGCGATGACCGCCCGGCACGCCAGCTCGTTCACTCCGAACGACAACGCCTCCGGCGACACCCAGGCGGCGGCCTCGTCGATGCCGTCCTGGTCGTCCTCGGCGCACGCCGACACATAGGCCGCGGCCGCCTCGAACAGGTTGTGAGTGCGCTTCTGCGGACGCCGGTCCTCCTGAGACCCGACCGTTCCCGGGCGTGAAACGAACTTGCGGAGTCTGGCTAACATGCCGGACATGCGGGCCACCTTCCCCCTGCGTGGTTGCCATCGCTGATCGTTCACCTGCTGCTTATCAACGTAGAGTTGAAGTCTCGGCATCAGAAGGGGAACGGTGCGCTGAAGCGTCACGGCGCCGGGTTCCGCCGCCCGGACCACCGCCTGCCTTCCGAGCCGCTTGATCGCCGGCTACAGGGTGCTCTCCTTCTGGGTGGGCTCGTGGCGAACTCCAAGGAAGGCAAGCCCTGGAGGCCGCCGGAGTGCGTGTGGTGACCGTGCCCGACGCGGGGCACAACATCATGTTCGACAACCCGGACGCCTTCGCCGAGGCGGTCGCCGAAGCGTCGTGAGGCGCGTCCTCAGCCTTCGCGTACGGCCAGTGCGAGGAACCGGGCGTCCTCGTCGAAGTACGACGTCATGCGCCAGCCGGAGCCGGACAGCAGCGGGCCGAGGTTGGCCTCCGCGCGCAGGTCGTCCGGTGTGATCTGCCGACCCTGGCGTGCCGCGAGCGCGGCCCGGCCGATGGGATGGAAGAGCGCCAGCTTCCCGCCGGGGCGCACGACTCGCGCCAACTCCCGCAGATTCTCGGTGGGGTCCGCCAGGTGCGCGACGAGGCCCGCTGCGAAGACGGCGTCGAGCGACCCCGTGCGCAGCGGAAGCGTGGCCACATCGGCAAGCAGCAGCTGTCCCGCACGATCCCGTCCCGCCCTTACCGCCGCCTCCAGCATGGCAGGAGTCAGGTCCACGCCGAGAACCACTCCGGAGGCCCCCACGGCCTCCCTCAGCGGCGGCAGGGCACGTCCCGTGCCGCAGCCCGCGTCCAGCACACGGTCGCCCTTTCGCAGGCCGAGTTCGGCGACCGCCGCCGCGTACGCCGGACCGTCGTCGGGGAACCGGGCGTCCCAGTCGGCCGCGCGGGCCGTGAAGAACTCCTGCACGTGTGCGTGGTCGTCGCTCATGCTCCGCATGATCTCGCATCGGCGCCGAGCGACATGGACGACTCCGACCTGAACCGGGAGGCGGTGCACACGTTCGAGCGTGATGCGATCGTTCAGGTACAGCCTGCGTCAAATAACAACAGCTTTCGAAATGCGCCCCCTTCATGCGCCCCGGGTCGGACTAGCGTCCCGGGGCCATGGGACACTTGGACCACGCCACCTTCGGCTGGCTGACCCCCGTGCTGTCGTACGTGATGGCCTGCACAGGCGCCGCCCTCGGGCTGCTCTGTACGATCCGCGCCCTCGGCGCCTCGGGGCGGTCGCGCCGCAACTGGCTGCTCACCGCGGCCTCGGCGATCGGCATCGGTATCTGGACCATGCACTTCGTGGCCATGCTCGGCTTCAGTGTCAGCGGCACCGAGATCCGCTACGACGTGCCACTGACCATCCTCAGCCTGCTCGTCGCCATGGCTGTCGTCGGCGCCGGTGTCTTCGCGGTCGGCTATGGCCGTGACCGCGGTCGGGCACTGGTCCTCGGCGGCCTCACCACCGGCCTCGGCGTGGCGAGCATGCACTACCTGGGCATGCTCGCGCTGCGGCTGCACGGTGACGTGAACTACGACCCGGTGCTCGTCGGGATGTCGGTCGTGATCGCTGTCGTCGCGGCGACCGCGGCCCTGTGGGCGGCGCTGAACATCAAGTCGCCCATCGCGGTCGCCGTCGCCTCCCTCGTCATGGGAGTGGCGGTGAGCAGCATGCACTACACCGGAATGATCGCGGTCAGCGTGCGTGTCTCCCCGTCCGGCGAGGCCTTGCCCGGGGCCACGGCGATGCAGTTCATCTTCCCCCTCGCCGTCGGCCTCGGGTCCTATCTCTTCCTGACATCGGCGTTCGTCGCGCTCTCCCCGACCGCTGGAGAACACGAGGCGTCCGCATCGGCCCGGCGACCCGCAGAGAGCGCCGCCCGCTAGCGGCCGATCCCGGACCGGCGACTCGGCAGGCGCCCGCCAGAACCACTCCGAGCGAGGAGGCCATGCGTACACCCCGTAGGAACCCAACAGGCGGCTCCCAGCCGCCACCCCCGGCTCCCGCACGGGGCCGCCGCGCGCACGCCGGACCCCCGGCAGACGAAGGCTCGGCTTCGGAAGAGCCGGCCGGCACAGCGCCGAGTGCGACGCCCACGCGCGCGGGTCGCTGGAGTCCGCGCCCCCGCACCGTACGGGCCAAGATCGTCTGCCTGTTGATGGTCCCCGTCATCTCCTTGCTCGCCCTCTGGGGGTACGCCACCGTCACCACCGCCCAGGACGTCTCACGTCTGAGGCAGTTGCAACGGGTGGACTCCCAGGTACGTGCCCCAGTGGCTGCCGCTGTCGCCGCGCTCCAGGCCGAACGCACCGCGGCCGTGCGCCGTGCGACCGACCCCGCCGCCGAGCAGGAGAGCGCCCTCAAGCAACTGGCGGCACGCACCGACCGGGCCGTGGCGAAGCTGCGACTCGGGGAGCACAACACCGTCGCCGACAGCGAAGAGCTGCCCTCCGGAGTGGCACAGCGCCTTGAAACATTCGTCACCCGAGCCGAACAACTGCGCTCCCTGCGGACCGCCGTGCTCCATCGGCGGACAGGATGGCAAGAGACGTACGCGCAGTACACGCAGACCATTTCGACGGCCTTCGGAGTGGGCGGCGCGCTCACCGGCATCCAGGAGGCCGATCTCGGCTCCGACGCGCGCGTGGTGCTCGAGTTCTCCCGCGCGGCGGAGGCGCTGGCACAGGAGGGCGCGGTGCTCGCCGGGGCCCGGCTCGCCGGAACCCTCGACGGAGAGCGGCTGCGGCTGTTCACCGGCGCTGTCGACGCACGCCGGTTGCTCACCGAATCCACTGTCGCGGACCTGCGCGGGCCCGAACGAGCCGCCTGGCGCGACCTGGCGGAGGGGAGCGCGTACGTTGCCGTACGCGCCGTCGAGGACAAGGTGCTCGGAAGCCGGCCCGGCGCCAAGGCCGTCCAGGCCGCGCCCGAGGCGACCTGGAACGCGGCGCACGCGCGCGTGCAGGACGACATGCGGACGATCGAGGCGAGTGCGGGCCACGGCGTCGCGGATCGCGGCGACCCGTTCCCGCGCGGCCTGCTCTCGCCGGCCGGTGCCGCGGTCCTCCTGGGGCTCGTCGCGGTGACGGCGTCGCTCGTCATCTCCGTACGCATCGGACGCGGCCTCGTCGTCGAGCTGGTGAGCCTGCGCAACAACGCCCTGGAGATCGCCCGCCGCAAACTCCCGGACGCCATGCACAGGCTGCGGGAGGGAGAGGAGATCGACGTCCGCGCCGAGGCTCCTCCCGGCCCGCCCGCGGAGGACGAGGCAGGCCAGGTCGCGGAGGCACTGAGCACCGTGCACCGCGCCGCCCTGCGTGCCGCGGTCGAACGTGCGGAACTGGCCAGCGGCATCTCCGGAGTCTTCGTCAATCTCGCCCGCCGCAGCCAGGTCCTCGTGCATCGCCAACTCAACCTGCTGGACAGCATGGAACGCCGGTCCGACGACGCGAACGAACTGAGCGACCTGTTCCGGCTCGACCACCTCACCACGCGCATGCGCCGGCATGCCGAGAGCCTGATCATCCTGTCCGGGGCCGCTCCCGGCCGGGCGTGGCGGATGCCGGTGTCGCTCACGAACGTGGTCCGTGCCGCCGTCTCCGAAGTCGAGGACTACGCGCGCGTGGAGGTACGACACCTCCCGGAGACGTCGGTCATCGGAGCCGCGGTCGCAGACCTCACGCACCTGTTGGCCGAAATCGTCGAGAACGCCGCCCAGTTCTCACCGCCCCACACCAAGGTGCGGATCACCGGTGAGCCGGTCGGCAACGGTTATGCGGTGGAGATCGAGGACCGGGGGCTCGGCATGGGCAAGGAGACCGTCGCCGAGGCGAACCGCCGCATCGAGCAGTCCAAGACGCTCGACCTCTTCGACAGCGACCGGCTCGGACTCTTCGTGGTGAGCAGGCTCGCCGCCCGGCACGGCATCAAGGTGCATCTGCGGACCTCGCCCTACGGCGGCACCACCGCGGTCGTCCTGCTGCCCACCGCGCTGCTTCACACGGCCACGGCGGAACGTTCCGATGCCGACCGGGTGGAGACAGGGGCGCCCGCGGAACGCGAGTACGCGCGCGTGCCCGTCGCCGCCTCGCAACAAGACTCCGTAGAGTCCCTGTACGAGCGGCCCGCACTGGTGGCCCCCGCACAAGCAGGCACGCACGCCCTCGGCGACGGCTCGCAAGAAGGCCCGCCGCCCGGCGTCACAACCCTGCGGCTGCACCGCCCACCTGACGACGCCGAGGAATCCGACGGGCTCCCACGGCGCGTACGACAGGCCAGTCTCGCCCCGCAGCTGCGTGCGGAGCGCCCAGCCGAGCCCGCGGAAGCGGCGGACCCGCAGGTTGACGACGAGCGCACCCCTGAACTGGTACGGGACCGCATGGCGGCCTACCGCGCCGGCTGGACCCGCGGCGGCGGCCGTTCACCCGGCCTCGGCGCAACCCCCGACCCCATAGCGGGCGGCGACGGCAGCGAAGGAGACCCCGCGTGATCCAGGACCCGGGCATGAGGACCGCACCACGGACCGGTGAACTCGACTGGCTGCTGGACGACTTGGTGCTGCGTGTCGGCGACGTACGGCACGCCGTGGTGCTCTCCAACGACGGCCTCGCGATGGGCGCTTCCAGCGACCTTAGGCGGGAGGACGCGGAGCACCTCGCCGCGGTCGCCTCGGGCTTCAACAGCCTGGCCAAGGGCGCGGGCCGGCACTTCGGCGTCGGCGGCGTACGCCAGACCATGGTCGAGATGGACGACGGTTTCCTGTTCGTGGCGGCCGCCGGTGACGGCTCCTGCCTCGCCGTTCTCAGCGCCGTGACGGCCGACATCGGGCTGGTCGCCTACGAGATGGCGCGTCTGGTCAAACGGGTGGGCGAGCACCTCTCCACGGCGCCGCGTGTCACCGCGCGACCGCCCGCCTCCGGGTGAGCGAAGGCGGCGGACATGACCGAGGACAGAAAAGGCCACCCCGAGCAGCCGGGCAGCCAGTGGTACGACAGCGAGGCCGGGCCGCTCGTCCGCCCGTACGCCATGACAGGAGGACGCACCAAACCCGGTCCCACGGGCGTGCGCTTCGACCTGATCGCGCTCGTCACACTGGACACGGGCGCCCCGGACGCCGACGACGACACCGCGCTCGGCCCGGAACACCTGGCCCTCATCGAACTCTGCCGTGCCGAGACCCAGTCGGTCGCCGAACTGGCCGCGGGCGCCGACCTGCCCGTCGGCGTGGTCAGGGTGCTCCTCGGCGACCTCCTGGAGCTGCGCTGCGTCACGGTCAGCCGCCCGGTGCCGCCCGCCCAGCTGCCCGACGAGCGCATCCTGCGCGAGGTCATCGAGGGACTGAGAGCGCTGTGATCAAAGGACTGAGAACACTGCGATCCAGCGAGTGAGAGCGCTGTCAATGACGGATCAGAAGCGAGAGAAGTGATCGATGGTCTCCGAGCAGCCCGGCGCCCCGAACGGCGAGACGGCCCCTCTGGCGTTGAAGATCCTGGTCGCCGGCGGATTCGGCGTGGGCAAGACGACCCTGGTGGGAGCGGTCAGCGAGATCAGGCCGCTGCGCACCGAGGAACAGCTGAGTGAGGCGGGCCAGTCGGTGGATCACACCGACGGTGTGGACCAGAAGGTCACGACGACCGTCGCCATGGACTTCGGACGCATCACCATCAGGTCAGGTCTGTCGCTCTACCTGTTCGGCACGCCGGGCCAGGACCGGTTCTGGTTCCTGTGGGACGAACTGTCGCAGGGTGCCCTCGGCGCCGTTGTCCTCGCGGACACCCGGCGGCTCGGGGACTGCTTCCCCGCGGTCGACTACTTCGAGCACCGGCGCATCCCGTTCGTCGTGGCCGTCAACTGTTTCGCGGACGCGCGTACGTACGGCGCCCACGAGGTGTCACGCGCCCTCGACCTCGACCAGGGCACACCCGTGGTGCTCTGCGACGCCCGTGATCGCGACTCGGGAAAGGAGGTCCTGATACGACTCGTGGAGTACGCCGGGCGGATGCACACCGCCCGGCTGCTCGACTCCGTCGGATGACGTTTCGGCTCGCTCAGTCCGAGACAGCGGCCTGCGCGAGGACCTTCTCGATGCTCACCCGCACGAGGAGTTCGCCCGGCACGCCGTTGCGGGCAGCGAACTCCTCGGCCCGGTCCTCGCCCATGTAGCGCGTCCCTATCCGCCCGGCCCAGAGCCGAACCTCATCGAGATCCTCCGAGATCCGGGCGCGCCCTCGCAGGACCACGAAGGCGTACGGGGGCCGGTCGTCGTCCACGCACAGGGCGATCCGGTCGTCCCGGGTCAGATTCCGTCCCTTGACGCTGTCCTTTCCGGTGTTGAAGACCAGATCGTCTCCGTCGAGCAGAAACCAGATCGGTGTCACGTGCGGACTTCCGTCGGCTCGAACAGTCGACAGCTTGCCGGTGCGGGTGCCGTGCGAGACGAACGCCCGCCATTCGTCATCAGTCATCTTCTGTGCCATACACCCATCCTGCTTGCTCGGACGGCGGCTGTGGGGAAGGCTGGCTCGTCAGATCCTTCGGCCAGGAGTGACTCACAACACGGGGAGACAGATCATGGCGCAGAACCAGGGATTAGGCTGGCTGCTGGACGACCTGACCGAGCGCGTCGAACACGTACGGCATGCGCTGGTGCTGTCCAACGACGGGCTGGTGACGGGAGCGAGCACGGGCCTCAGGCGCGAGGACGCCGAACACCTCGCCGCCGTGTCATCGGGCCTGCACAGCCTGGCCAAGGGTTCGGGCCGGCACTTCGGCGCCGGTCAAGTCCGCCAGACGATGATCGAGTTCGACGACGCGGTGCTCTTCGTCACGGCAGCGGGCGCCGGCAGCTGCCTGTGCGTGCTGAGCGCGGCCGAAGCAGACATCGGCCAGGTCGCCTACGAGATGACGCTCCTGGTCAATCGCGTTGGCGAACATCTCCGCGTCGATGCGCGACACCCGGAGCACGCACCCGCCATAGACCTCTGACCTGCGGAGACGTGGACGCGCTCAAAGTTATCCACAGGCTCGGCGCGAGGAGCGGCGAACCGGCTACGGTTTTTCCCGAAGCAAGCGCGCATGCAAGTCAGCGCAAGCAAGGCAAACGCACGCAATGCACGTCGCTGTACGGGGGAGAACCATCATGTCCGGCAACACGATCACGCAGTCCGCCATGCCCACGACGACTCCGGCCGCCGCGGCGGCGGTCCGGCCGTCGCTCTCGCCGAGCCGCGCCGCGCGGGAACTGGAGCTCAAACGAGGCGAGTTCGACCTCGCCGTCCGACTCGGATGTATCAGGACTGTTCCGGACGAAGGGGGCGGAGGCCGTCGCGTGGCCCGCACGGAGATCGACCGGGTCCGTTCCGAAGCCGGTTTTCCCGACGCGCTGCGGGAGCGCGTCAAGGCCGTGGGCACCTCGGAGGGCGCGGCCCTCATGGGCGTGACAGCAGCCCGGTTCACACGGTTCGCGCGCCTGGGCCTGATCGCGCCCGTCAAGTTCTACCTGAACCGCTACCGAGCGGTGGTCTGGCTGTATCTGGCCGAGGAAGTGCGGCAGTTCGCCGCGAGCAAGGAGAACGCCCCGCTGCTGAGCGGCCGTACGCCCGAGGGGCTGCGCGACCAGTTGGACGCGGGCGTGGACCTTCGAGCCCGCAACTGGCGGGGCCGGCATGTGGGATTTCTGCTGCGGCAGAGCGAGGATCCCTGGGTGCGAGCCGCGGCCGTGGCGTCCCTGCTGGATCCCGTGCAGGTCGCGGAGATCGTCGAGGACCCGTACGAACGCGCCTATCTGAACCGCTTCCGGCCAGAACAGCCGGCCCCCGGCGCGCCCGATTCACCAGCCGCCCACGTCGCCGCGCGGATCATGACGGCGGAGGACCCAGACGAGATCAACTGGCTCCGTACCGACTTGGCTGACGCAATCGAGGAAGCGCGCACGGAGCGGCCCGCTCCGCGTCCGACACCGAGGCCCGCGCCTCCGGCCACACCGGCGCCCACCACGTCGGCCGTTACGCCGCTCGGCACGGTGAGCGGCGTCGAGACAGCGCATACGAGTCGGAAACCCCGGCCGATCGAGGAGCGGCAGACCGTCGAGGAACCGGAACGCTCGCGCGGCCTCCTCGGATGGCTGCGCCGCAGAAACCCCTGACCCGTCAGGCCTCGAGCTTGCGGAACAGTCCTTCCTGGACGACCGAGACGAGCAGCTGCCCCTCGCGGTCGTAGATGCGACCACGGGCCAGACCCCGGCCACCCGTGGCGATCGGCGACTCCTGGTCGTACAGGAACCACTCGTCGGCGCGGAACGGCCGGTGGAACCACATGGCGTGGTCCAGAGACGCCATGTCGAAGCCGCGCGGACCCCAGAGCGGCTCCACCGGGATGCGGACGGCGTCGAGGAGAGTCATGTCGCTGGCGTACGTGAGCGCGCAGGTGTGAACGAGCGGGTCGTCGCCCAGCGGCCCGACGGCGCGCATCCACACGGCGCTGCGCGGCTCGGCGTGCTCGACCTCCTCGGGGGTCCACCGCATCCGGTCCACATAGCGGATGTCGAAGGGCTGGCGTCGGGCCATGCGCTCCAACGTCTCGGGGAGCGCGCCCAGATGCTCCTTGATCTCCTGAGTGACGGTCGGGAGCGACTCAGGATCCGGGACCTCGCGGGCCGGCGGCAGCTGGTGCTCGAAGCTCCCCACTTCAGGTTTGTGAAAGGAGGCGGTCAGATTGAAGATCGTGCGTCCCTGCTGCACGGCGGTGACGCGGCGCGTGGTGAACGACCGCCCGTCGCGGACCCGTTCGACCTGGTACACGATCGGCACACCCGGCCGGCCCGGACGCAGGAAGTACGCGTGCAGCGAGTGCACGGGCCGTTCCGCGTCGGTCGTGCGACCGGCGGCGACGAGAGCCTGGCCCGCGACCTGCCCGCCGAAGACCCGCTGCAGGGACTCCTGCGGGCTGCGGCCACGGAAGATGTTGACCTCGATCTGTTCCAGGTCGAGCAGATCGACGAGTCGTTCCGCTGGGTTCGTCATGTGTCACGTTCTCCTGTGCTCACAGCTGGCCGACATCGGTGACCTTGACGATGGCACGTCCCTCGGCGTCGGAAGCCGCGAGGTCGATCTCCGCGCTGATGCCCCAGTCATGATCGCCATTCGGGTCCGCGAAGGTCTGCCGGACGCGCCACAGGCCGTTCTGCGGCTCCTCCTCGATGAGCAGCAGCTTGGGGCCGCGAGCGTCTGGGCCGGTGCCGAGGTCGTCGTACTCGTCCCAGTACTTGTCCATGGCCTCGCCCCAGGCATCGGCGTCCCACCCGGACTCGGCGTCCATCTCGCCGAGTTCTTCGACGTGGTCCAGGGCGGCGAGCTCGACGCGGCGGAACATGGCATTGCGGACGAGGACGCGGAAGGCGCGCGCGTTCGAGGTGACCGGTTTGACCTGATCGGCCTTTTCCTGGGCCTCTTCGGCCGTCATCTCCTCCGGGTTGGCGAGCTGTTCCCACTCGTCGAGGAGGCTGGAGTCGACCTGACGCACCATCTCGCCGAGCCAGGCGATCAGATCCTCCAGATCGTCGGACTTGAGGTCGTCCGGCACGGTGTGGTCGAGGGCCTTGAACGCGCTCGCGAGGTAGCGCAGCACGATGCCCTCGGTGCGGGCGAGCTCGTAGAAGGAGACGAACTCCGTGAAGGACATGGCCCGTTCGTACATGTCACGGATGACGGACTTCGGCGACAGCGGGTGGTCGCCGACCCACGGGTGGCTCTTGCGGTAGGTGTCGTATGCGTGGAAGAGGAGCTCTTCCAGCGGCTTGGGGTACGACACGTCCTGGAGCCGCTCCATCCGGTCCTCGTACTCGACGCCGTCCGCCTTCATCGTCGCGACGGCCTCGCCGCGGGCCTTGTTCTGCTGGGCGGCGAGGATCTGCCGGGGGTCGTCCAGCGTCGACTCGACGACGGACACCATGTCCAGCGCGTAGGAGGGGGACTCGGGCTCCAGGAGTTCGAACGCCGCGAGCGCGAAGGTGGACAGCGGCTGGTTGAGCGCGAAGTCCTGCTGCAGGTCGACCGTCAGGCGCACGATGCGGCCTTCGGCGTCCGGCTCTTCGAGCTTCTCGACGATGCCGCCGTCGAGAAGCGAGCGGTAGATGGCGATCGCGCGGCGGATGTGCCGCAACTGCTGCTTGCGCGGCTCGTGGTTGTCCTCCAGCAGATGCCGCATCGCGGCGAAGGCGTTGCCGGGCCGGGCGATCACCGACAGAAGCATGGTGTGCGTGACCCGGAAGCGGGAGGTGAGCGGCTCCGGATCGGAGGAGATGAGCTTGGCGAAGGTGTTCTCCGTCCAGCCGACGAACCCCTCGGGGGCCTTCTTGCGGACCACCTTGCGACGCTTCTTCGGATCGTCGCCCGCCTTGGCGAGGGCCTTCTCGTTCTCGACGACGTGCTCGGGAGCCTGGGCGACGACGAATCCCGCCGTGTCGAATCCTGCCCGCCCGGCGCGGCCCGCGATCTGGTGGAACTCCCGCGCGCGCAGCGTCCGCACACGGTTGCCGTCGTACTTCGTCAGAGCCGTGAACAGCACCGTGCGGATGGGGACGTTGACGCCGACACCGAGGGTGTCCGTGCCGCAGATGACTTTCAAAAGACCGGCCTGGGCCAGCTTCTCCACCAGGCGCCGGTACTTGGGCAGCATGCCGGCGTGATGCACGCCGATGCCGTGCCGCACGTAACGGGAGAGATTGCGGCCGAACTTGGTGGTGAAGCGGAAGTTGCCGATCAGCTCGGCGATCTGGTCCTTCTCCGCACGCGTGCACATGTTGATGCTCATCAACGCCTGGGCCCGCTCCACGGCCTGGGCCTGGGTGAAGTGCACGATGTAGACGGGTGCCTGCTTGGTCTCGAGAAGTTCGGTGAGTGTCTCCGTGAGCGGCGTCAGCTTGTACTCGTAGGAGAGGGGCACGGGCCGCGTCACCGAGCGGACGACCGCGGTAGGACGGCCGGTCCGGCGGGTGAGGTCCTTCTCGAACATCGAGACGTCGCCGAGCGTGGCCGACATCAGGATGAACTGGGCCTGTGGCAGTTCGAGGATCGGGATCTGCCAGGCCCAGCCGCGGTCGGCCTCGGCGTAGAAATGGAACTCGTCCATGACGACCTGGCCGACATCGGCGTTCTTGCCGTCGCGCAGCGCTATGGAGGCGAGCACCTCGGCGGTGCAGCAGATGACGGGGGCGTCGGCGTTGACGGAGGCGTCGCCGGTCAGCATGCCGACGTTCTCGGTGCCGAAGAGCTTGCACAGCTCGAAGAACTTCTCCGAGACGAGAGCCTTGATCGGCGCCGTGTAGAAGGTGACCTCGTCACGGGCGAGGGACGCGAAGTGCGCACCGGCCGCGATCATGCTCTTGCCCGATCCGGTGGGCGTCGACACGATCACGTTCGCACCCGAGACGACCTCGATCAGCGCCTCCTCCTGGTGGGGATAGAGCGTGAGACCACGTTCCCCGGCCCACGACTCGAAGGCTTCGTAGAGGGCGTCGGGATCCGCGGTCTGCGGCAGCTGATCGATAAGGGTCACGTTCCCATCTTGCCTGTGATCCCACGCAATGAGGGAATCGGTTGCCGAGCCGAAGATCACGAACGCTACGCTGTGGCGCCGACGAGGCATCAGCGCACCTGGGCAACTGGGCGCGAGCACAAGAGGAATGGGGCGGGGCACGGCCATGATGGGACCAGCACACTCACTGTCGGGGGCTGCGGCCTGGCTGGGCGTCGGAGCCGCGGCGGCCGCCGCGGGGCACACGATGCCCTGGCCGGTGCTCCTGGTCGGCGCGCTGATCTGCGCCGGCGCCGCGCTCGCCCCGGACCTCGACCACAAGGCGGCCACCATCTCGCGGGCCTTCGGACCCCTCTCACGGGGTCTGTGCGAGATCGTCGACAAGCTTTCGTACGCCGTCTACAAGGGGACGAAGAAGCAGGGCGATCCGCGTCGCTCGGGCGGGCACCGCACGCTGACGCACACCTGGCTGTGGGCGGCGTTGATCGGTGCGGGCACCTCCGTCATCGCGATCACAGGCGAGCGCTGGGCGGTCCTGGCCATCCTCTTCGTGCACATAGTGCTCGCCATCGAGGGGCTGCTGTGGCGGGCGACGCGTGGCTCAAGCGCCGACGTCCTGGTCTGGCTGCTCGCCGCGACGAGTGCCTGGATCCTGGCGGGGGTCTTGGACGAGCCGGGCAACGGCTCCGACTGGCTGTTCACGGCGCCGGGCCAGGAGTACCTGTGGCTTGGGCTGCCGGTTGTCCTGGGCGCGCTGGTGCACGACATCGGGGATGCGCTGACGGTGTCCGGCTGCCCGATCCTGTGGCCGATACCGATCGGCCGCAAGCGCTGGTACCCGGTGGGGCCGCCCAAGGTGATGCGGTTCAGGGCGGGCAGCTGGGTCGAGCTGAAGGTGCTGATGCCGGCGTTCATGCTGCTCGGCGGAGTGGGCTGCGCAGCGGCGCTCAACGTCATCTGAGCGACCGCGTCGGCTACGGGGACGGTGTCGCCGTCAGCCGGACGCGCGCTCGGGACACGGTCTCCGGCTGCCGAGGCGGACCCGATCCCGAGTCCGGTCGACGAGAGGTATCCGTTGCCGTGTCCGGCCGGCAAGACACACGCATCGCCCTCCCCGACCGGACCGGCCCACCCGCTGCAGCCTTCGGCCGCCAAGCCGTACCCGGCGCCGTCTCCGATCGGCGAGCCTTACCCGTTACCGGCACGGGTCGGCGAGCCTTACCACCCGTTACCGGCCCCGGCCGGACGGACTCACGCCGCGTCGTCCCCGCCGGACGCCGGGCTTGGGCTGCCGTACCGCTTCTCGAAGCGGGCGATCCGCCCCTCCGTGTCCACGGTCCGTGCCGTGCCGGTGTAGAAGGGGTGGCTCTCCGAGGAGATCTCCACATCGACGACGGGGTACGTCCGGCCGTCGTCCCAGTCGATCGTCCGGTCGCTCGTCGCGGTCGAGCGGGTGAGGAAGGCGTAACCGGCGGCGCGGTCGCGGAAGACGACCGGGTGGTAGTCGGGGTGCTGGTCCTGCTGCATGAGTGCTCCTTGAAGGGGGAGTCTGTGCGCGGACAGGGCGCCGGAACAGGTGGATCAGCCGGACTGGGCGTCCTCGTCGACGATGTGCATGGCAGCCTCCTCCGCCGAGGCGGCGGCACCGTCGATGCCCACGTCGGTGGCGATCAGCCGGCTCTCCTCGTCCTCGTGCGCACCTTCGTCGGGCGCCACGAGACGTCCGGAGCGGACGGCGCCCACCTCGTTGTCCAGGGCCTCGCCGTCGGAGTCCGGGCTGTCGCCGATACCGTCTCCGTCAAGAGGCGCCACCTCCGGCAGTTCTTCCGCGAGGCGTTCGTCCAGCGTCTCGCCTCGATGCCGTTCGGCCGCGGTCACGTCTCTGCGCTCCACGGCCCACGGCCGCTCCGGCGGGGACCAGCCGCGGTCCAGAGGATCGTCCACACCGTCGGATTCCAGGGTGTCTTCGGCGTCGAGCAACCCGGCGTCGTCCTGAACCTCGGATCCGTCCGGCTGGTAGACGTCGTCTCCCCATCCGTCGGCGCTGTCCACGGGTACCTCCAGGTGATGCGGGCCGACCCGCTGTCACCGCGTTCGGCGGCGGGCGCACGGGCCGCTGGGCTCAGGCCTCGCCCATGTCGAACCGGGTGGTGCCTGGGCGTTCCCCGAGCCCGTGCCGACATCCAGCCTTCCACCCCTCGTCGACACACCGCAACGCCACGGAGCCGATGCCTGGCCAGGGCCCGGCCCTTTCGGGATGACACGGGCCCTGGGCGCTGCTGGCCCGGCCACCGGTACGGCCGCGGGGCCGGCCCGCCCGAACACAGGCGGACCGGATGCCGGAGCGGCGGCTCAGCCGTGCCAGGACCGCCACAGCGCCGCGTACGCGCCGTCGGCGGCGACCAACTGGTCGTGGCTGCCGAGTTCGCTGATGCGGCCGTTCTCGACGACGGCGATGACGTCGGCGTCGTGGGCGGTGTGCAGCCGGTGGGCGATGGCGACCACCGTGCGGCCGTCGAGGACACGGGCCAGGGACTGTTCCAGGTGGCGGGCCGCGCGCGGATCGAGGAGCGAGGTGGCCTCGTCCAGGACCAGCGTGTGCGGATCGGCGAGGACCAGCCGGGCGAGCGCGATCTGCTGGGCCTGGGCCGGGGTGAGACCCAGCCCGCCCGAGCCGACCTCGGTGTCCAGACCGTCGTCCAGAGCCCGCGCCCAGCCGTCGGCGTCGACCGCGCCCAGAGCCGCCCACAGCTCGGAGTCATGGGCATCCATGGGGGTCCCCCCGCTCGAGCGAAGCCGAGAGTGGGGGAGGGCGAGCAGCAGGTTGTCGCGCAGGGACCCCACGAAGACGTGGTGTTCCTGGTTGACCAGCGCCACATGGGAGCGGACCTGCTCGGCGGACATCCGGGACAGTTCGGCGTCGCCCAGGGTGATGCGGCCGACGCGGGGCGCGTAGATCCCGGCGAGCAGCCTGCCCAGCGTGGATTTGCCCGCGCCGGACGGGCCGACCAGAGCCAGCCGGGTGCCCGGCGCGACCTCCAGCGAGACTTTGCGCAGGACGTCGACGCCGGCCCGGTAGCCGAAGTGCACCTGGTCGGCGCGCACGTCCCGCCCGTCCGGGTCCAGCGATCCGTCACCGGCGTCCGGCTCGATGTCGCGGACGCCGACCAGCCGGGCCAGCGAGACGTGGGCCACCTGCAGCTCGTCGTACCAGCGCAGGATCAGGCCCACCGGGTCGACGAGCATCTGCGCGATGAGCGCGCCCGTCGTCAGCTGGCCGACCCCGATCCAGCCCTGGAGCACGAAGAACCCGCCGATCATCAGGACCGAACCGAGGACCGTGACATGCGTGATGTTGATGACCGGGAAGAGCACCGAGCGCAGCCACATGGTGTACCGCTCCCAGGCGGTCCACTCCTTGACCCGCCGGTCGGACAGTTCGATGCGGCGCTCGCCCAGGCGGTGGGCCTCGACGGTGCGTCCGGCATCCACGGTCTCGGCGAGGACGGCGGCCACGGCGGCGTACCCGGCGGCCTCCGAGCGGTAGGCCGACGGCGCGCGTTTGAAGTACCAGCGGCAGCCGGCCACGAGGAGCGGGACGGCGACCAGCACGGCGGGCGCGAGCGGCGGCGCGGTCACGGCGAGCCCGCCGAGCAGCAGCGTCACCCACACCACACCGATGGCCAGCTGTGGTACGGCCTCGCGCATGGCGTTGGCCAGCCGGTCGATGTCCGTCGTGATCCGGGACAGCAGGTCGCCCGTGCCTGCCCGCTCCAGGACGCCCGGCGGCAGCCCCACCGACCGTACGAGGAAGTCCTCGCGCAGGTCGGCCAGCATCCGCTCGCCGAGCATGGCGCCGCGCAGCCGCACCTGGCGTACGAACACCGCCTGGACGACCAGGGCCAGGGCGAAGACCGCGACGGTACGTTCCAGATGCAGCTCGCGCGCCGCGACCGCTCCGTCGGAGACGCGCTCGACCAGCGAGCCCAGCAGGTAGGGGCCCACCATCGAGGCGACGACAGCGACCGTGTTGACGGTGATGAGCAGCAGGAAGGCCCGGCGGTGCCGTTGGAACAGTTCGGCCACGTAGGCGCGTACGGTCGCGGGGGCGCCGACGGGCAGGGTGTTCGCCGTCGTCGGGGCCGCCGGGTCGTAGGCCGGTGGCGCCACGCCGATCATGCGGTCTCCTCGATCTCTTCGAGTGCTTCCAGGTGGTCCATGTCGCGTGCGGCGGCCTCGTCGTCGGTCTCACGGGTCACCACGGCGCGGTACCGGGGTTCGCTGTGCACCAGTTCGCGGTGCACGCCGACCGCGGCGACCTCGCCCTCGTGGACGAACACGATCCGGTCCGCGTGGTCCAGGAGCAGCGGGGACGAGGTGAAGACCACGGTCGTACGCCCCTCCCGCAGGGACCGGATGCCGTCGGCGATCCGCGCCTCGGTGTGCGAGTCCACGGCGGACGTCGGCTCGTCGAGGACGAGCACCTCCGGGTCCGTGACCAGGGACCGCGCCAGCGCGAGCCGCTGGCGCTGGCCTCCCGACAGAGAACGCCCTCGTTCGGTGATCCGGGCGTCCATCGGGTCCTCGGCGTCCAGCGACCCCTGGGCGAGCGCGTCCAGGACGTCGCCGCACTGCGCGGCGGCCAGCGCCTCCTCGGCGCTCACGTCGCCCGAGGCGGGCACGTCGAGCAGTTCGCGGAGGCTGCCGGACAGCAGCACAGGGTCCTTGTCCTGGACGAGGACGGCTGTGCGGGCGGAGTCGAGGGGCAGTTCGTCCAGCGGTACGCCGCCGAGGAACGCGGACGGCAGGTCCGAGGCGGCCGCGGCGTGTCCGCCGAGCCGCTCGGCCAGCACACCCGCCGCGTCCGGGTCCCCGCACACCACGGCGGTGAGCCGCCCGGCCGGAGCGAGCACACCGGTCGCGGGGTCGTACAGATCCCCGGCCGGCACGACAGCCTCACGCGAGCCGTCGCTGTCCGTCGCCCGCTCCAGTGCCAGCACCCGGGCCGCACGTTTCGCGGACGGCCGGGAGAAGGAGTACGCCATCGCGATCTCCTCGAAGTGGTGCAGGGGATACGTGAGGATCATGACGGCGCTGTACACGGTGACCATCTCGCCGATGGTGATCCGCCCCTCACGGGCCAGATGGACGCCGTGCCAGATGACCGCGATCAGCAGCAGACCAGGCAGCAGCACCTGGATCGCGGAGATCAGCGACCACATCCGGGCGCTGCGGACGGCGGCCCGCCGTACCTCCTGCGAGGCCCGGCGGTATCGGTCCAGGAACAGCTCCTCGCCGCCGATGCCGCGCAGCACGCGCAGACCCGCGACCGTGTCCGAGGCCAGCTCGGTGGCGCGGCCCGCCTTCTCGCGCTGGAAGTCGGCACGCCGGGTCGCGCGCGGCAGCAGCGGCAGCACCGCGAGCGCCAGGATGGGCACACCCACGGCGACGATGATCCCGAGGGCGGGCTCGTACACGACCAGGGCGACGCAGACGAGGACGATCGTCACGGCGGCCGCGGTGAACCGCGACACGGCCTCCACGAACCAGCCGATCTTCTCCACGTCTCCGGTGGAGACCGCGACGACCTCACCGGCCGCGACGCGCCGCGTGAGCGCGGAGCCCAACTGGGCGGTCCTGCGGGCCAGCAGCTGCTGGACGCGGGCGGCCGCGGTGATCCAGTTGGTGACCGCGGCCCGGTGCAGCATGGTGTCGCCCACCGCGATACCGAGCCCGCACAGCGCGATCAGCCCACCCGCCAGGGCGAGCCGCCCACCGGAGCGGTCCACGACGGCCTGGACGGCGAAGCCGACACAGAAGGGCAGTGCGGACACGGAAAGGAAGTGCAGCAGTCCCCAGGCCAGGGACTTCAGTTGTCCGCCGAGTTGATTCCGGCCGAGCCACACCAGGAATCGGGGACCCGAGCGCGCGTCCGGCACACCCGGGTCGGGATACGGAAGGTCTTGAATCTGCATGACGTCCCAGGGGCTCGTAGAACGGGGTGGGGGGAGGCAACAAACCGTGAAAGGTTCGCGTCACAGCGTGTCCGCAGGCAAACGATTTTCCGCCGCCGGGCAAAGATTCGGCCCGGACCGCCCGATATGGCCGGGATACCCAGGGCCCGGGCGCAATCGTCCGGAACACGGTGCGACGATGGAACGCATGCGAATAGGCGGTGCGATGCGTACGACAGCCGCGGCTGCGGCCTGTGGTGCCCTTCTCATGTCCCTGACGGCCTGTGGCGGTTCGGACGGCGGGAGCGGTCGTGCGAGCGACGCGAAGTCGAGTGACCGGCCTCGGCAGGCACAGGCACGCACCGTCGACCTCAAGCGGATCCCCGACGTCGGCGACAGGCTTCACAAGCAGATTCCCGCCAACTCCCGCCAGGTCGTGGCGGTCTACGGCGAGAGCAAGGACTCGGCGGACTCCAAGATCGTGCTCTACACCAAGTCCGGTTCCACCTGGGACCAGACCCGTAGCTGGCAGGGTCACAACGGCAAAAAGGGCTGGACCACCGACCACAGCGAGGGCGACAAGCGCAGCCCTGTCGGCGTGTTCACGCTCAGCGACGCGGGCGGCGTCCTCCCCGACCCGGGCGCCAAGCTCCCGTACACCCGGTCCGCGGGCTTCCAGGCCCCGCGCTACTGGGCCAAGTCGCACTGGCACGACTTCGACTACGTCATCGCCATCAACTACAACCGCGTCAAAGGGACCTCGCCCAACGACCCGACCCGCCCCGAGGGCCAGTCCAAGGGCGGCAGCATCTGGCTGCACATGGACCACGGCAGCGGTACGTCGGCCTGTGTGAGCCTGCCCAAGTCGGGCATGGAGTACCTGCTGCGTACTCTCGACCCGGCCAAGGACCCGGTCGTGGTGATGGGCGACGAGGCGGACCTCAAAGCCTGACGAGCCCGCCATCGATCTGTCCATCGGCACGGCCCGACCAGCTCCCACCAGCCACAAGTCCAGGTCCTCAGTATCCGATTCCTATGTATCCGGGTCCTCAGTAGTAGTGCCGGAGCGAGGGCCACAGCCTTGACCACGGCTCGGTCGTTCCCGAGCAGAGGACGATCGCCGCGTCCTGCTCCTCGTTCTCCACACCGTGCCCGTTGTCGACGCGGGCGACCTGACGGCAGCCGGTGAAATACCGCTCGATGGCGCGCGCGTCCTCCTGCCGGACGAGGAGCACAGCTCCGTCGGCCGAGTCCGGCGGAGGACCCCAGTCGGCGTAGCTCATATGGCCGGAATAGGGCCGGGGCAGCCCGCGTGCGGGCCCGTAGCGGTCAAGGGCGCCGGCCTCGCCGTAGTTCTGCGTGAAAATCACGGCGCGAGCCTGATCGTCCGCAGGTATCTGGGACCACCCTTCCCGCGCCGCGTCGGCCAGTGCGGGCCAACCGACCTGCTCTCCCTGTTCCTTGTTGAGCGCCATCGGTACGGCGAGCGCGCTCTGCGGCAGCACCGGCAGCGTCACCATCGCGTTGATCGCCGAGGTCAGTACGACGGCGACCACGAACCACGTACGGCCATGCCGACGCGTCCAGGCGAGGACCGGCTCGCAGCCCGCCACCAGCAGCACGATCAGCAGTGGCAGGGCGTAATATCCCTTGCCGCCCAGCCCGAGGACCAGCACACACAGCAGCGGATACGCCACGGCCGTCGCCCGGGCCCAGCGCAGCGCCGGATCGCGCCACAGCCGCAGCCACCCCGCCACCCAGACGGGCACGAACAGCGGTGAGAGATAGATGAGTTGCTCGGGGAGGAACAGGATCCGGTTCTCGGTCCCGTCGTCCGAGTTGATCCCCTCCGCGACGGTCCACTGCGGCCAGTCGTGGTCGGCCTGCCACCACAGGTTGGGTGCCGCCACCGCCAGGGCGACAGCGGCGCCGACGAGCAGCCACGGAGTGCGCAGCACCCGCCGCGGCCCCACGGCGAGGACCGCCGTGAGCAGCGCCACGACCAGCAGCGCCACGAGGTACTTGTTCAGCAGACCGATCCCCACGCACAGGCCGATCGCCGGCCACCACCGCCCGTCGCCGGTGCGCAGCAGCCGCAGCACCAGCCAGCAGATCACCAGCCACGCCAGCAGATCGAAGGTCGCGGTCGACACCATGTGCCCGACCGCCAACGGCTGTGCGCCCAGACCCGCCAGCCCCGCGGCGAGCATCTGCGTCCTTCGGTCGCCGCCCAACTCCCTTGCCAGCAACGCGACCACGAAGATGACGGCCATGAACGCGAGCGTTGCCGCGACCCGCAGCCCGACCGTCGAGTCCCCGAACAGCGCGGTGGCCGCCCGCGCGATGAGCGGCGTCAGCGGCGGCTGGTCGACATACCCCCACGCCAGGTGATCGCCCGCCGCGAGGAAGTACAACTCGTCCCGGTGGTACCCGTACCGGCCGGACAGCGCGGTCAGTAGGGCGGCGAAACCGACGGCCAGACAGGCGACCGGAACGGTGGCGAGGCGAGGTGGCTCGGCCAGTACGTCATCGTCCCGTTCCCGATCCATAGCGCCCCCTCGCCAACCGGTCGCACCACCGTACTGAGGAGGCAGAAACCCGTCGAGAGTGCCGTCATACGCCGAGGGCTCATTGCGAGCGGCGCCAACTCCCCGTAGAACACGGGCCATGAGAAGACGGATCATCATGTCCATGCTCGCCGGAGTGACCCTCATGGCGAGCACCCTCCTCGGCGCGACACCTGCCCCCGCCGCCCAATCCGCTGATCCGCCCGCCGAGTTCGGCACCGACTGGCACGACCCCCTGACCGCCGCACCGCCCGTCACCAGACCTGACGCGAAGTCCTGCGAAGTCACAGTCGCCGAGGCGCAGTTCCGCGACTTCACGCCCTACAAGGGCACGTACGCACCCCCGAGCGGCTGCGGTGACCGCTGGAGCAAGGTCGTGCTGCGGCTCGATGGCAAGGTCAAGGGACGGCAGTTCGACCGGCTCGGCTATCTGCACATCGGCGGAGTCGAGGTCTTGCGTACGTCTACTCCGCAGCCCTCGCCGGACGGCATCGAGTGGTCGGTGGAGAAGGACGTCACGCGCTACAGCGACACGTTCCGGCGGAGCCAGGACGTCGAGATGCTCATCGGAAACGTCGTCGACGACACGTATACGGGCATCCTCGACGTCAAGGTGACGCTGACCTTCTACGAGGGCCGGCCCACGGCCACCACTCCGGACCGCGTCCTCACCCTCAAGGACGGCGCCCTCACCACGCCCCGCAACAGCGAACGCATCGTCGCCGAGGTGTACGCCACGGGATCGGGTGGCGGCTGCGAGGAGTACTGGTATCTGACGGTGCCCGACGCCGCGCCGTACTCCTGCAAGGCGGACCACGGTCCCTACCGCGAGGTGCAGATCAAGGTCGACGGCCGACTGGCGGGCATCGCCACGCCGTTCCCGACCGTGTGGACCGGCGGCTGGTCCAATCCCTTCCTCTGGTACGTGATTCCGGGCCCGCGTGCCTTCGACATCAAGCCCATCGAGTACGACCTGACCCCCTTCGCGGGGCTCCTCAACGACGGTCGCCCGCACCGGATCGAGGTCTCCGTAGTGGGCGTTCCGGAGGGGCAGACCGGCTGGAGCGCCCCCGTGAACGTCCTGGTCTCGCAGGACGCCAAGAGCGAGCGGGTCACCGGAAAGGTGACCGCCCACAAGGTGGGCGAGCTCGCCAACTCCTCGACGTACACGCCAGGTTCGGAGCATCGGCTGGACACCGAGGCCGGCCACCGGCTGACCGTGTCCGGGTACGTCGACACCTCGCACGGTCGCGTGACGACCACCGTCAGCCGCCAGCTGGCCAACAACTCCGTGCACCGGTGGACCGACGGTGAGAACACGGACGCCCTGAAGGCCACCTGGACCGACGACGAGACGGTCACCGTCGACGGGCGCGGACCGGCCAAGTCGACCCGCACGCACCGCACATACACGATGGACGGCGCCACGACCCTCGGCGCGGGTGACCGGCTGCGGACGGTCATGTCGCTGGGGGACCGGGCCGCGGTCGTGGAGACGAGGGGTGGTCTACGCACCGCGTGGTCACGGCTCGACGACACCTACGCGGGCGACGCGACGTATACGGCGAATGTGCCGCGCGACCAGCGGCATGCGGTCGGGACGACGAGCGAGCGCTACCGGCTGCACGGCTCGGGCGGGTGCTACGACCGGAGTCTGGTCACCGTGCAGGGGACGGTCACGGAGGACAGAAGCGGCTGCTGAGCCTGAACGTGTGGGACCTGACACATCCTCGATGATTTACACGTGTGTGACGTAGAGGTCTCCTGCGGTAGCAATCTCCCCCGATAGTGATCACCGCGGAATCCGCTTTCCGCATCCCAGAAGTCACTTCGGAGGAGTGCCCGTGCCGCCGTCTGTACCGTCCCTGCCGCGACGCGTCGCACGCATACTGCGTACCTCATTGTTCGCGCAGGTCGCCTGCGCGCTTGTGCTCGGAATCGTCGTCGGAAGGTTGTGGCCGGACACGGCCACGACCTTCCAGCCGCTCGGCGACGGTTTCGTGCGCCTCATCAAGACCGTCATCTCGCCGCTCGTGTTCTGCGTGGTCGTCGTCGGCATCGCCAAGGCCGGCAATCTGAAGGCCTTCGGACGGATCGGGCTCAAGGCCCTGATCTGGTTCGAGGTCGCCTCCACGGCCGCGCTGCTCATCGGTCTGATCGCCGCCAACGTCTTCGGCCCGGGATCGGGCATGAACGTCGACCCGTCCCAGCTCAACTCCTCGGCGGTCGAGGACAAGACCGGCGGCGGCTCGCTGCCGTCGACCAGCGAGTTCATCCTGGAGGCACTCCCGCAGAGCGCGATCGGCGCGTTCGCCGAGAACGCCCTGCTCCAAGTCCTGGTGCTGGCCTGCCTGGTGGGCGCCGCGCTGCTCCACCTGGGCAACACCAAGGTGCCCGCGATCCTGCCCGCCATCGAGCAGGCCCAGGAGGTCATCTTCGCGATCGTCGGCTTCGTCATGAAGCTCGCGCCGCTCGCCGTGTTCGGCGCGATGGTCCACCTGGTGGGGGAGTACGGCCTCGGGGTGATCGAGACATACGGCAAGCTCATCGTCCTCTGCTACGCGGTGGCGGCGCTGTTCCTGGCGCTGCTCGCCGTGGCGCTGAAGGTGGTCACGGGGCTGAGCCTGTGGAAGTTCGTGCGCTACACCCGCGAGGAGTTGCTGCTCGCGCTCGGCACCGCGTCCAGTGAGACCGTCATGCCCCGCCTGATGCAGAAGCTGCGCCAGGCCGGTGCCCGGGACGACGCCGTGGGCCTCGTGCTGCCCACCGGCTACTCCTTCAACCTCGACGGCGCCTCCATCTACCTCTCCATCGGCACGCTGTTCATCGCTCAGGCCGTGGGCGTCGACCTCAGCCTGAGCCAGCAGATCACCGTGATCCTGGTGCTGATGCTGACCAGTAAGGGCATGGCGGGCGTACCGGGTTCGGCATTCCTCGCCCTGTCGGCGACCGCATCCTCGCTCGGAGTCATCCCCGCCGGCGCCGTCGCCCTGCTCCTCGGCGTGGATCGCATCATGGACTCGATGCGCGTCGCCACCAACCTGCTCGGCAACTGCGTCGCGGTCTTCGCGGTGTCCCGCTGGGAAGGCGCGCTGGACACCGAACGGGCGAAGAAGATGCTCGACGGCGAGATCGCGTTCGTGGAGGAGGACACCGAGAAGGCGTCGAAGGAGGACGCCGACAAGGCGCCGAAGAAGGACACCGGGAACACGCCGAAGGCCGAGGAGCCCGCTTCCGAGGCGCAAGACCCTGTCGAGGCCAAGGCTTCGACAGCCAAGGAGCCCGCGGGCGAGGCAAGTTGAGACACGGGGCCCGGCGTACCGCTCACCGCCGGGCCCCGCTCCGTCAGTCCTCCGGCTTCTCCGAGC
Organism: Streptomyces scabichelini; assembly: GCF_011045015.1. Taxonomy (GTDB): domain Bacteria; phylum Actinomycetota; class Actinomycetes; order Streptomycetales; family Streptomycetaceae; genus Streptomyces; species Streptomyces scabichelini. The sequence goes on from NZ_JAAKZY010000003.1 coordinate 92,303, forward strand.
CGACGCAGTCGTGCTCGCCCTTCGTGTGCGTCGCCGGGGCGGGCTGTCCCGCGACCCCCACCTTGGCCGCGACCCCCGCCTTGGCCGCGGCCCTCGGCGGTCTCGTCCCTGACCGACGCCCAGCCCCGCTCCGGCGATGCCGACGACGCGCAGGACCGGGAGTCGGACTCAGCACCGCCGGTCCGGCTCCTCCACCGCGCCCATCCCGTCGACCAGCGTGTCCAGCAACCCCCCGAGCACCTTGCGCTGCTCGTCCGTCAAGGGCGCCAGGATGTCCTCCGCGGCGGCCCGGCGCGCACCGCGCAGTTCCCGCAGGGCCCGGCGTCCGTCGTCCGTGAGCTCGATCCGTATGACCCGGCGATTGGTCGGGTCGGGTACGCGACACACCTTGCCGCTCGTCTCCAGACCGTCGACCAGCGTCGTCACGGCCCGGGGCACCACCTCGAGACGCGCGGCCAGATCGGTCATGCGCGGCGGTGAGCTGTAGTGCGCGAGGGTACGCAGCAGCCGGGACTGGGCCGGAGTGATGCCGAGCCCGCGCTTCTCCAGATGACGCTTCTGGATGCGGTGCACACGACGGGTCAACCGCAGCAACTGCTCGGCGAGCAGGCCGTCGGCCTCGGGGGTGTTCATAGCGGGAACAATATCAGGACCTCGTTCATTGTGAGTATAGGTAACAATGAGCTATGCTCCTCCAGTCAAAATTGCCTCTCGTCCCAGCCCACCATCCATCCCGGCGCACCACCATCCGTCGTCGTCCCACATCCCGTAGGAGCCCATGCGTCCCGACGAACTCTCCTGGACACCGCCAACCGCCGAGGCCGCACAGCCGCGGCAGGTGCGCCGCATCCTGAAGCTCTTCCGCCCGTACCGCGGCCGGCTGGCCGTCGTCGGCCTGCTGGTCGGCGCCGCGTCGCTGGTCTCGGTCGCCACACCCTTCCTGCTGAAGGAGATCCTCGACACCGCGATCCCGCAGGGCCGCACCGGCCTGCTGAGCCTGCTCGCGCTCGGGATGATCCTCAGCGCCGTACTCACCAGCGTCTTCGGCGTGCTGCAGACCCTCATCTCCACGACAGTGGGCCAGCGCGTCATGCACGACCTGCGCACGGCGGTCTATGACCGGCTGCAGCGCATGTCGCTGGCCTTCTTCACCAGAACGCGCACCGGAGAGGTCCAGTCGCGCATCGCGAACGACATCGGCGGCATGCAGGCCACGGTCACCTCGACGGCCACATCGCTGGTCTCCAACGTCACGAGCGTCGTCGCCACGATCGTCGCGATGCTCGCCCTGGACTGGCGGCTGACCGTCGTCTCGCTGCTTCTGCTGCCGGTGTTCGTATGGATCAGCCGCAGGGTCGGCAACGAACGCAAGAAGATCACCACCCAGCGGCAGAAACAGATGGCGGTGATGGCCGCCACGGTCACCGAGTCGCTCTCCGTCGGCGGCATCCTGCTCGGCCGCACGATGGGCCGCTCCGACTCGCTCACCCGGTCCTTCGCGGAGGAGTCCGAGGGCCTCGTCGATCTCGAAGTGCGGTCGAACATGGCGGGCCGCTGGCGTATGGCCGTCATCTCGATCGTCATGGCCGCCATGCCCGCCGTCATCTACTGGACCGCCGGCCTGGCGCTTCAGTTCGGTGGGCCCGCCGTCTCCATCGGTACGCTCGTGGCCTTCGTCTCGCTTCAGCAGGGCCTGTTCCGGCCGGCCGTCAGCCTGCTGTCCACCGGTGTGCAGATCCAGGCCTCCCTCGCCCTGTTCCAGCGCATCTTCGAGTACCTCGACCTGCCCATCGACATCACCGAGCCCGAGCGCCCGATCCGCCTCGACCGGGTCAAGGGTGAAGTCCGCTTCGAGGGCGTCGAGTTCCGTTACGACGACAAGAGCGGACCGATGCTGGACGGCATCGACATCACCGTCCCCGCGGGCGGCAGCCTCGCCGTCGTCGGCCCCACCGGCGCCGGAAAGTCCACGCTCAGCTATCTCGTGCCACGGCTGTACGACGTCACGGGCGGTCGCGTCACGCTCGACGGGGTCGACGTACGCGACCTGGACTTCGACACGCTCGCGCGTGCGGTCGGCGTCGTCTCCCAGGAGACGTACCTCTTCCACGCCTCCGTCGCCGACAACCTGCGCTTCGCCAAGCCGGACGCCACCGACGAGGAACTGCACGACGCCGCGAAGGCCGCCCAGATCCACGATCACATCGCCTCCCTGCCCGACGGCTACGACACGATGGTGGGCGAACGCGGTCATCGCTTCTCCGGTGGCGAGAAGCAGCGCCTCGCCATCGCCCGCACCATCCTGCGCGACCCGCCCGTGCTGATCCTCGACGAAGCGACCAGCGCCCTGGACACCCGCACCGAGCGCGCCGTGCAGGAGGCCATCGACGCCCTGTCGGCCAATCGGACGACGCTCACCATCGCGCACCGGCTGTCCACCATTCGGGGTGCCGACCAGATCGTGGTCCTGGACTCCGGGCGCGCGGTCGAACGCGGTACGCACGAGGAGCTGTTGGAGCGCGAGGGCCGTTACGCCGCCCTGGTCCGCCGAGACGCCCAACTGGAGCCAACGAAATGAAGATATGCCAGGTTTGCCCATCTTTGCGGGTTAGCGTGCCCGCATGCAGACCCACACTCAGCCACGGAGAACGATTCGACTGACGCGCCGGGGCCGGATCGCCCTCATCGCGACCGGAGCCGTCGCGGCGGCCACCGCGGTGGCGGTCCCGCTGCTGAGCACGGACGAGGCCGAAGGGCCAATGTCCCTGGTGGTCCCCGAGGGCTGGCGGTCCAGCCAGGTGTACAAGGCCGTCGACAAGGCCCTGGCCCTGCCCGCAGGCACCACGAAGAAGTCCCTGGGCAAGGCTCGTCTCAAGCTCCCTGACGACGCGAACGGCAATCCTGAGGGCTACCTCTTCCCGGGCACGTATCCGATCGACGAGAAGTCGACTCCGGCATCCCTGCTCTCGTACATGGTCAATACGGCGAACAAGAAGTTCAGCGGCAGCACGGTCACGGCCGGGGCAGAGCGGAACGCGATGAACGTCTATCAAACGGTCACCGTCGCGAGCATGGTTCAGGCCGAGGCGGCCACCAAGGCGGACATGGGCAAGGTGGCCCGCGTCATCTACAACCGCCTCGAACGCGGTATGCCGCTCCAGCTGGACTCCACGATCAACTACGCGCTGAACCGCACCGCGCTCCGCACCAGCCAGAGCGACACGAGGCTCAACAGCCCGTACAACACGTACCAGCGGATGGGGCTGCCGCCGACGCCGATCGCCAACCCCGGCAAGGACGCGATGCGCGCCGCGGTCAGTCCGGCGCAGGGCGACTGGCTGTACTTCGTCACCGTCAAGCTGGGCGACACACGCTTCACGGCGGACTACTTGGAGCACCAGAGGAACGTCGCGAAGTTCGACCGGAACAGCCGGAGCGCGACTGCCTCGCACTGAGCCGAGCTTCGGTCATTTTCACGCCGCGACCGGCACCCTGGCCAGCAGTCGCCGGATGTCCCGTACCGCCGAGCGCCCGGCGCGGTTGGCGCCGATCGTGCTGGCCGACGGCCCGTAGCCGACCAGATGGATGCGCGGATCGGCGACCGCACGGGTCCCCTCGACACGGATGCCGCCGCCCGGCTCGCGCAGTCGCAGGGGTGCCAGATGGTCGATCGCCGCGCGGAAACCGGTCGCCCACAGGATGACGTCGGCGTCCATGCGACGCCCGTCGTCCCATTCCACGCCGTCCGGAGTGATCCGGTCGAACATCGGCTGCCGGTCCAGCACGCCGTCATCGATCGCCTGCCGGATCGCGTCGTTGAGCGGCAGCCCGGTCACCGACACGACACTCTTCGGCGGCAGTCCCTGACGGACCCGCTCTTCCACGAGCGCGACCGCCTCCCGGCCCACGTCTTCGGTGAAGGGCCCCTCACGGAAGACCGGCGGCCGACGCGTCACCCAGGTCGTCTCCGCCGCGTAGGGCGCGATCTCCATCAGGTGCTGTGTACCGGACGCGCCCCCGCCGACCACCACGACCCGCTGTCCGGCGAACGCCTCCGGGCCGGGGTACTGGGCGGTGTGCAACTGCCGCCCCCGGAAGGTCTCCTGGCCCGGATAGCGGGGCCAGAACGGCCGGTCCCACGTGCCCGTCGCATTGATCAGCGCCCGGGCCGACCACGTCCCGGCCGAGGTCTCGACGAGCAACCGGCCCCCGTCGCCCTCCCGCACGGCCCGTACGTCGACGGGCCGGCGCACCCGCAGGTCGAAGGCGCGCTCGTAGGCGTCGAAGTACTCCGCGATGACCTCGGAGGACGGGCGTGCCGGGTCCGCGTCCGTCAGCTCCATGCCCGGCAGCGCATGCATGCCATGGACTTTGCCGTAGGTGAGCGACGGCCACCGGAACTGCCAGGCACCGCCCGGCTGCGGCGCGTGGTCCAGGACCACGAAGTCCCGCTCCGGCTCGAAGCCGGTACGTCGCAGGTGATAGGCGCTGGACAATCCGGCCTGTCCAGCGCCTATGACGACCACGTCGACTTCCTGTGCCGCGTCTTGAACCCCGGTTTCGTTCACGCTTCTACTAACTCGACCGGGGGCCCCGATCTTCCCGTCAGCGCCCGCTCGCCACGAACAGCGGTGCGCCTTCCCGCGCGGCGACCGGTCCCGCGGCCGTCGGAGCGCCCGGCAGCAGACCGCGTACGGCCAGCTCGGGCATCACACCCTCCCCGAACCAGTACGCCTCCTCCAGATGCGGATACCCGGACAGCACGAAATGCTCGATGCCCAGCGCGTGGTACTCCTCGATCCGGTCGGCGACCTCGGCGTGGCTGCCGACGAGCGCGGTGCCCGCCCCACCACGGACGAGACCCACACCCGCCCACAGGTTCGGGGAGATCTCCAGCCGGTCCCGGGAGCCGCCGTGCAACGCGAGCATGCGCTGCTGGCCGACCGACTCACTGCGGCCGAGCGCCGCCTGGGCGGCCGCGATGGTCTCCGGGTCGAGGTCGTCGAGCAGGTGCCGCGCGGTCGCCCAGGCCTCGGCCGACGAGTCACGGGAGATCGTGTGCAAGCGGATGCCGAAGCGGACCGTACGGCCCTCGCGCTCGGCGAGCCCGCGAATCCAGTCGGTCTTCTCCTTGACCTGCGCCGGGGACTCGCCCCAGGTCAGATACACATCCGCGTGCCGGGCGGCGACCGGCCCCGCGGCCGCCGACGAACCGCCGAAGAAGATCTCCGGCAGCGGGTCCGGCGGCAGCGCGGTGAGCCCGCCCTCGATCTGATAGTGCGCACCGTCGAAGTCGTACGGCTGCCCGCGCCACACCCCTCGTACGACCGACAGGAACTCGTCCGTACGGGCATACCGCCGGTCGTGATCGAGATGGTCGCCGAAGCGCCGCTGCTCACCGGAGTCGCCGCCGGTGACCACGTTGAGCAGGAGCCGACCGCGTGTGATGCGCTGATACGTGGCCGCCATCTGCGCGGCGAGCGTCGGCGAGATGACGCCGGGCCGGAACGCCACCAGGAACTTCAGCCGCTCGGTGTGCTGGGCCAGCGCCACCGTCGTCAGCCAGGCGTCCTCGCACCAGGTGCCGGTCGGCGTCAGCACCGCCTCGAAGCCCAACTGCTCGGCGGCCTTGGCGATCTGGGCCAGATACTCGATGTCGGGGGCGCGCACGCCGCTGACCGGCTTGGCGGGGTCGACGGGATTGGAGGCGTAGGCGTGCCGGTCCACGAGGGTGCGGCCGTCGCCGCCGGTCGGCAGGAACCAGTGCAGATGGACGGTCATCAGGACTCCTTCGACGTGCGGGGAGCTGTGGTGGACGCCGGCAGGTCGCCGTTGAAGCGGGGGTCGACGAAGCCGGCGAAGTCGACCTTGCGCGGGATGAGCTTCAACTCCGTGAATGTGTCGGCGATTTGCTGTTCGGAGGCGATGAGCGGCTTGTCGACGGCGACCGGGATGCGTGAGGCGTTCGTACGCTTCACCGAGGCCAGCGCCACCTCGTAGGGGAGCCCGGTGTCCTTCGCCCACACCTGTGCCCACTCCTCGGGGTGGTCGTAGACCCAGTTCTGGGCGCGCCGCAGCCGCTCCAGGTAGTCACCGATGGCCGCGGTCTTCTTCTTGTCCGCGAGCGCGCCCGGCGCCGCCACCTGGAAGGTGAGGCCGTTGACCACACCGTCGCCGTCCGTCAGGACGCGGCCCTGCTCGGCCTGGAGAACCTGCGAGGTGTACGGGTCCCAGACCGCCCACGCGTCGACCTTGCCGCCGGTGAACGCGGCCAGCGCGTCCGCGGGCTGCAGGTACTTCACCTTGACATCGCTCAGCTTCAGCCCGGCCTCCTTCAGGGAGGCGACCAGCTGGTAGTGGGCGGACGAACCCTGCGCCACCGCGACCGCTTTGCCCTTGAGCTGCTCGGTCGTCCTCAGCGACGAGTTCGTCGGTACGAGGATGGCCTCGCCCTTGGACGTGCCGTGCCAGGCCGCGACGACGGAGATCTTCGAGTCGGCGCCGGCCGCGAAGACCGGCGGCGTGTTGCCGACGCCGCCGATGTCGACGGCCTTGGCGTTGACGGCTTCCAAGAGTGGTGGACCGGACGTGAACGTCGACCACTTGATCTTGTAGTCGAGGTTCTCCAGCTCTCCTGCGGCCCGCAGGACGGCCTCGGAACCACCCTTCTGGTCACCGACGTTGAGGGTGAGGGACCCCTTGCCGTCGGTCCCGCCGCCCGCCGAGGTGTCGGCTGCCGAATTCCCGCCACAGGCGGTGAGCAGGAGAGACAGAAGGGACAGGAGAGACAGGGGAAGGAGCAGGGCGGGGACGAGGCGTCGTCGCATGGTGCATCCGTTCAATTCGTTCTGGAGAAGGGGAGTTCAGGAGGGGGGAGTTCAGAAGTGGCAGTTCAGATGGCGGCGGTATCGACGCCCAGGCGTTCCAGCAGACCGGCGCGGAGCTCCGCGAACCGGGGGTCGGCGATGTCACGCGGGCGGTCCAGCTCGACGCGGGTCTCGTACGCGATGACGCCGCCGTCCATCACGAGGACGCGGTCGGCGAGCAGTACCGCCTCCTCCACGTCGTGCGTGACCAGGAGCACCGCGCAGCCGCGCCGCTGCCACAGTTCGCCGACGAGCCGTTGTGCGTTGATCCGGGTCAGCGCGTCCAGCGCGCCGAAGGGTTCGTCGAGGAGCAGCAGGTCGGGCTCGCGTACCAGCGCGCGGGCCAGTGAGGCGCGTTGGGCCTCGCCGCCGGAGAGCGTCTTGGGCCAGGCGTTGGAGCGGTGGCTGAGACCGACCTCCGCCAACGCCCGCTCGGCGACGGCCCGTTCGGGCTTCCCCGGCAGTCCGAGCAGCACGTTGCGCCACACCTTCTTCCACGGCATGAGCCGCGGCGCCTGGAACGCGACGGCCTTGCGGCGCGGGACTAGAACGGTGCCCTCGATGTCGCGGTCGAGCCCGGCGAGGATGCGCAGCAGGGTGGACTTGCCGCAGCCGCTGCGGCCGAGCAGGGCCACGAACTCGCCCGGCCTCACATCGAGTTGAAGACGGTCGATGACGGCGCGGCCGTCGAAGGAGCGGGACAGCCCCTCGACATGGACCGCCTGTGCGGCCTGCGCGGCCTGTACGGCTTGGGTGGTCACCGGCCGGTGAACGTCGGTCGCCATTGCAGCAGCAGCCTTTCGAGGGAGCGGACGATGAAGTCGGCGAGCAGGCCGAGGAAGGCGTAGACGATCAGGCAGACCACGATGACGTCCGTGCGCAGGAAGTCGCGCGCCTGGACCATGAGGAAGCCGATCCCGGCGTCCGCGTTGATCTGCTCGGCGAAGACGAGCGCGAGCCAGGCGATGCCGAGCGAGTAGCGGAGCCCGGTCATCGCACCGGGCAGCGCGCCCGGCAGGACCACATGGCGTACGAGTCCCCAGCGGGACAGGCCGAGGGATTCCCCGGCCTCGATCAGCTGGGAGTCGACGCCGCGGATACCCGCGTACACATTGAGATAGAGCGGGAACGAGACACCGAGCGTGATGATCGCGACCTTCGGAGCCTCGCCGATGCCGAACCAGATGATGAACAGCGGGATCAGGCCGACGAACGGCACGGTCCGCAGCATCTGGACGCTCGCGTCGACGAGGTCCTCGCCGATGCGGAACAGGCCGGATACCAGAGCGAGTCCGGTGCCGACGACGGTGCCGAGCAGCAGCCCGACCGCGACCCGCTGGAGCGAGACGCCCATCGCCGTGGGCAGCGAGCCGTCGGAGATCAGATCACCCGCGACGCGTGCGATGGTGCCGGGCGAGGCGAGGACGTCTGGGGTCAACACGCCTGTACTGCTGAGGAGTTGCCACAGTCCGAGGAGGAGGACGGGGCCGGAGGTGCGACGCAGCCAGCGGGGGACGCGGGTGCTGCGGGCGGAGGTGGGGACGAGGGGTTCGAGCTCGGGCAGGGCGTTCTCAGACTTGGATATTCCCGAAATGTCGGACCCGTGAGAGTCCGGCGGGGCATGGCTGATGCTCATGAGTGCTCCACGACTGGGGCTCTACGACGGGAGAGCGGCGGGAGAGCGGCAGGAGAAGGTACGCGTCAGCGCGCCGACGTCCGGTTCAGATCAGACGTACGGGCATGCCGCGGCGCGGAGATGAAATACGAGGGAGAGGGGCGTCAGCGGCCGCGACGACACGCGGCGGAGGCCACCCGCAGCAGGTCGATGTGACCGCGCGTGGTGAGCAGGGCTGAACGCAACATGCGGCTGAAAGTAGCCAGATGGGCTGTGCACGGTCAATGGCGTCTCGCGGAATGGACTGCGCGTATCACCCGGCGGGTGGTGCGGGCACTCGGTCGGTGCAGGCACGCAACCCGGCTGATGAGCGAGGATTGACTCATGTCCGATGCCTTCACCACCCGTGTACTGAACGTCGCCACCGGATCCTCGGAGACAGTCGTCGACCTCACCCACGAATGCGAGGCCTTCCTCAGGGAGGTGGCGGGCGACCGTGACGGCCTGCTGAACGTCTTCGTGCCCCACGCAACCGCCGGAATCGCGATCATCGAGACCGGGGCCGGCAGCGACGACGACCTCCTCGCCACCCTCCACACCCTGCTCCCCGACGACGACCGCTGGCAGCACCGCCACGGCAGCCCCGGCCACGGCCGCGACCACGTACTCCCGGCGATCGTGCCCCCGCACGCCACGCTGCCGGTGCTGGGTGGCCGCCTGGAACTGGGGACTTGGCAGTCGGTGTGTCTGGTCGACACCAACATCTCCAATGCCAACCGTCATGTGAGGCTGAGCTTCCTGGGATGAGCAAGATCGTCCTGAGGGTGGCCGCCGAACCACCCCCGGCAGCCAGGGCCGGTGCTTCAGGCGGCCGGGGTGTCCAGGGGGCGCAGTTCGTCCGCGTAGGAGACGGAGATCCGGCGCATCAGGCCGTCCTCGGTGATGTCGTACTGGCCGAGGCGCCACAGCGGCGGCGAGTACGCGTGGATGGAGACCGCGTCGTCGGTGGCGCCGGTGAGGCGGTGGATGTGCTCGGGGCCGAAGCAGAAGGACTCGCCCGCGCCCACGGTGACGGACAGATGGCTGCCGCCGATGCGCGGATTGGACTCGTTCAGCGCGCCCTGGACGACGCTGACCGCGCCGGAGGAGATGTCGTGGTCGTGCCAGCCGGTGTCGTTGCGCCGGGTCCAGCACAGCAGCCAGACGTCGACGTACTCGTCGCGGTGCAGGGATGCGTAGTGCCGCTGTTCGTCGGAGAACGCGACCTGTTCGCGCCACAGGCCGGGGCGGGCGGCGAGGTCGTCCACCAGCGCCTTCAGCTCGCGCTTGTCGAGGACACGGTCCGGCAGGGCCTCGTACGTCATGGGGTGGCTCCCTTCAGCAGACGGGCGGGGTTGGCGGTGCGCAGGGCGTGGACGGCGGCGTCCGCGCCGAGGTCGGGGATGACGGGAGCCGCGTAGGGGCGGTCGCTGCCACTGACGAGCACGTCGATACCGACGGCCCGCACGAGCGCGTCCACCGCGCGTGTGCCGTACGACGAGGTCTCGTAGAAGGCGTCGAAGTCGACCTCGCCGCGGCCGCCGCCTCGGGCGGCGAGCCGCTCGCCGTGGAGCGGGGCCAAGCCCGCGAGTGCGGCGAAGCAGACGCGCAGACGTGGGTGGCGTACGCGGCCGAAGGCGCGGAAGGCGAACCAGGACGCATGCATCTGGTGGAGGTAGGGGACAAGGGCCGGCCACCAGGGGGGAGCGCCGGGAGTCGGCGGGGCGGCTCCGGGATGGATGAAGAGGGGCTTGTCGAGGCGGGTGAGGACGTCCAGCAGCGGGGCGCAGTGGTGCCAGCCGGCCGCGTCCAGCAGTGCTGTGGCGGGGAGTTGGAGACCCGCGCAGCCGCGGCGCAGTTCCCGTTCGACCGCATCGGTTTCCGGTGCTGACAGGCAGGGCGAGGCCCAGACGCCGAAGGGTGCGGGGAGCGCGAGTGCGCCGTCGTGGAACGCGTCGAGCAGCGCGAAGGTCTCGGAGGGCGGCAGGTATTCGATGCCCAGCGGGCTGGAGAGCGAGACCAGGGCCAGGTCGAGGCCGTCGGCGACGGCAAGTCGGGTGCGGGCCGCGATGTCGTGGTCGGCCGGGTCGACCTCGTACGGCGGCTCGCCCGACAGGTGCAGGGTCCAGCCGTCGAGGTAGGGCGGTGTCGTGCGGGCGCGCAGTAGCTCGGTGAACTCGGGCGGCCAGATGTGCTGGTGAACATCGGTGAGCACGGATCGGTCCTCGGGGCGGCGTGAAGAAGCTTGGTTGGAGAGAAGTTAAGCGCTTCACTGATGCGGTTAAGTTAAGCGGTTAACAAGATGCTGTGTCAAGCGCGCGAGGGGCCCGCGGGCCCGGGTGGGCCCAGGGCGGACAGACCCCGGTAGGCTTCCCCGTATGGCCAGGCCCACTAAGCGCACCACCCTCCGGGAGGTGGCCGAAGCCACTGGCCTCTCCACCGCCGCCGTCTCGTATGCCCTGCGCGGCAAACACGTCTCCAAGGAGACCGAGGAGCGGGTGCGCAAGGCGGCCGCCGAGCTCGGTTACGAGGCCGACCCCATCGCCCGTGCCCTGGCGAGCGGTCGTACCAGCATGGTCGGTGTCCTCGCGGGCGACCTCCAGGACCTCTGGCACCAGCAGCTGATGGCGGCCATCGGCCATGAGCTGCTGGCCTGCGACCGCTATGCGCTGACCGTCGACGCGGGCGGCGACCCCGACCGTCAGCTGGCCCTCGCCAAGCAGCTGCGCGACCAGCGGGTCGACGCCCTTCTCGTGTCGCCTGTGGACCCCTCCGCCGAGGCGTGGGCCGCGATCGCCGACGCGCTGCCCGTGGTGGCCATCGGGGACTCCCTGCAGAAGGCACGCACGGCCGGGCAGGTCATCTTCGACAACCGGGCCGGCATCGACGCCGTACTGGAGTATCTGCACGGACTCGGGCACCGGCAGGTGACCGTGCTGACGCCGACCCGGCCCAGTACGCCGGATCGGCCCGCCGACGTATATGTGTCCGAAGCGGCGGAGCGACTGGGGCTGCGGACCGAACTCGTGCCCTGTCCCCAGGAACTGGGTGAGGCCACGGCGGTGGCGCGCCGGGTGCTGGAGGGACCGCGGCCCGCGACCGCCGTTTTCTGTTTCTCCGATTCGCTGGCGTACGGGGTGTACGCGGCTGCGGCGGAGGCCTCGCTGGAGGTGGGACGGAATGTCTCCGTGGTCGGCTTCGACGACCATCCGGTGTCCCGGGTACTCACGCCGCCGCTGACCACCGTCGACTGGGGGCCGGCCGGGATTGCCGCGGAGGCGGCTCGGTTGACCGTCGCGGCGATTGAGGGGACGAGGGTGCGGAGGAAGCGGATTCTCTGCGCGCCGCGGATGAGTGAGCGGGGATCGGCTGTGCGGGTGTAGCGGACCGCGGGCCCGAATGGGGCGAGCCGGCTACTGACGTCCCTTCGTGGAGCCGTGCTTCGGCACGTCCCACACGTCCCACACGTCCCAACGGACGTGCAGAGCCGGTGGCTTGCGGAAGACCAGACCCTTGGGCGCCGCAGTCGAGGTCTCGTCGAGCCGCAGGCCCGGGAGGCGGTCGAGGAGCGCGTTGAGGCAGGCGCGGGTCTCCAGGCGGGCGAGGTGGGCGCCCAGACAGAAGTGAGGGCCGTGGGCGAAGGCCAACTGGAGGCGCGAGTTGGCTCGTCGTAGGTCGAAACGGTCAGGGTCCTGGAAGACATCGGGGTCACGGTTCGCGCCGGCGAGCGAGACGACCACCAGATCACCGCGGCGCACCTCGGCACCGCCGATCGTCACGTCGGCGGTGGCGTAGCGGTCCACGACCGCCGCGGCGGGTTCCAGGCGCAACGACTCCTCGATCGCCGCGTCGACGAGGTTCGGATCGGCTCGCAGCAGAGCGAGTTGGTCGGGGTTGGCCAGTACGTGCAGTACCGCATTGGCGATCATGCCCTCGGTGGTCTCTATGCCGCCGAACATCAGAACGGCAGCGTTGGCCACTACCTCGGGCAGGTCCAGGCGCTTGCTCTCGGCCACCGCGACGAGCAGCGACGCATCGCGTCGTGCGCCGACCGTCGCCTCGACGCTTTCTCGGAGTTCGTCGAAGGCCGCTGCTCCGGCGGCGTCCGCCGGCCGGCCGGCGGTGATGTCGGAAACCGTGCTCACGATGGCGTCGTACCAGGACAGCACCGCCCTGGCGTCCGCGTCGACCAGACCGAGGGACTCGGCGACGACGGCGACGGCCAGGGGCCCCGCGACCTCGCGGCGCAGTTCGGCGCTGCCGCGCGGCTGGATCGCCTCCGTCAGCCGGGCGGCTTCCTGTTCCACGAACCCGGCGAACCGGTCGTGTACGTCCCGCGCGCGGAACGGGTCGGTGAAGGGGGCGCGGTGCCGTTTGTGCTCGGCGCCGTCCAGGGAGAGCATGCTCGGACCGACCACCTGGGCGGTGGAGAAGCGGGGGTCGTCCACCGTGAAGGTGGCCGCGTCACGCATGACGTGCAGGGCGAGATCCCGCCGGGTCACCAGCCAGCCGCCCAGCGCGGGGAGCCAGGAAACCGGTTCGTGGGCGCGCAGCAGGGCCAGCCGGGGATGGGGGTTGTCCTCCAGCTCCGCGAGCGTGGTCGTAGAGCCGAGCGGAAACCGGCACGCCGTCACCATAGAAGCTGCCCCTGTTCCTGTACTTGTTCCTGGAGTTCCGGTCTTGATCCGGGAACTCGCTCAAAGGGTATGTGCCGTCTCCGGCGGTGTGTTTATGCCAAGAGGCCAACGGCGGAACCGGATGAGGTCGCCGCGCTGTCTTCAGGGACACCATTCAGCTTGCCGGTACGGGGGACTCCTGATGATGCGTGTACGAGCATCGGTCTGGGCCGCGGGCCTGGTACTGACTGCGGGAAGCTTTCTTGTGGGCTGTTCGCAGGAGTACGACGACGAGCGGGGCAAGGGCGACGCCCCGGTGATGGGCCGCGAGGGCGACGACAGTCCGGCTGAGGTGTACAACATGCCGGACGGCTTCGGAAACCTCGCCACGAAGTGCGTGGGGCACGGCTATCGCGCCTACGTCACGACGAACGCCGACGGTCCGTCGAACATACAGCTCGTCAAGGACGAGTCATGCGCGAGCTGAGCATGACGGCAGGGTCGCGGTCGGGGAAGCGCCGCCTGCGGTCGGCGTATGCGGGCGTCGCCACCTGCGGTGCGCTGCTGCTCGCCGTCCTGCTCACCGGCTGCTCCCAGGAGCACGACGACGAGCGGGGCAAGGGCGACGCCCCGGTGAAGGGAAAAGCGGGCGAGGACACCCCGGCGGAGGTCTACAACTTCCCGGACGGCTTCGGAAACCTCGCCACGAAGTGTGTCGGGGACGGCAAGCGGGGCTACGTCACGACACGGTTCGAGCAGGCTGAGGACCAGGACGACGTTGTGATCGTTCCGGCGAACGCGGTGATTGTCGCCGATCTGGAATGCTCGGCACCCTGACGGAAGCCCACGCCCGACACGAGCCAGGCCCGCGCCCCTGCGGCAGCCGTGCCGTCACTTCACAGAACCCACACCGAAGTTCGTGAGTCTCTTTAAGTTTCAAGGGTTACGCTCACCGGCAGTCGAGTGGCCGAGGGCGGCCGACCCGTCGCGGCACTCGCTCCCCCCCACAAGGCACAGGAGACTCGGTGTGTACGACGGCGACGTAGTGGTGATCGGCGGCGGTTATGCGGGTGTCCGTCTGGCGAAACGGCTGGACGGGTCGGCGCGGGTCACTCTTGTGGACCGCAAGGAGGTCTTCTTCCACCGTATCGCCTCCCTGCGCGCCGGCGTGGACCCGGAGTGGACCGGGGCCCCCTTCATTCCGTACGACCGGCTGCTGCGCAACGGCCGCGTGGCTGTGGGCAAGGCGGTCCGCGTCGACACCACCGAGCGGCAGGTGGTGCTGGCCACGGGCGAGCGGCTGCCGTACGACGTGGTGGTGATCGCCAGCGGCGCCGACTACCCCGAACCGGCCCGTTTCACCGGCACCACCCCCGAGGAGGCGGCCAAGTCGTTCGCAGAGCACCAGCAGAACATCGCCACCGCCGATCACGTCCTCGTCGTCGGCGGCGGGCCCTCCGGCGTCGAGCTCAGCGCCGAGATCCGCCTGGCCCGGCCGGACGCCAGGGTCACGCTCGCCCACTCCGGGCCGGCGTTGCTCCACTCCACGGGCAGCGTACGAGCCGGGCGCAAGGCCCGCGCCTGGCTGGAGGCCCACGACGTGGAGGTGCAGCTCGACTCCTTCATGTCGCCTGGCAACGACTTCGGCACCTATCGCGACGCCCGCGGCAACGTCATCGCCGCAGACCTCTCCTTCTGGGCGACCGGCACCACCCCCAACACGCTCTGGCTGCGTCTGGCGGGACATGGCGACTGGCTGAACGAGGCCGGGCACGTGAAGGTCGACCGGACGCTGCGGGTCGAGGGGTGGCTGGACGTGTTCGCGGTGGGCGACGTGAATGACGCCACCGAGCTCAAGATCACGCCCGCCGCGTTCGCCCAGGCGGACCTGGCCGCCCACAACATCCGCACGTACCTGCAGAGTTCCGGCAAGCACCGCAAGGAGCCCCGCTCCTACCGGCCGATCCACCGCACGCCGCTCATCGTCCCCTTCGGCCCCACCGACGGCGTGACCATGCTCCCCGTACTGGGAGGGGAAACCGCGGTCCTCGGCGGCCGCACCACCACCCTGGCCAAGGCCAAGGCCCTCATGACCCCCTACATGAGGCGCCAGCTCGGATACACCGCGGCCTGAGGCACAGCACGCGGAGACCGTCTGTAAGTGTGGGCCGCCGCCAGTGCCCGGCCCGCGAGCCGGCGTCGACCGTCGCGGCGGCGGGCGTGAGCCGACCGCATGCCGGACCGGTCCGCCCGACAGCGCTCATCGCTGGGCGCTGTCTGACGGGGCTGTCCGTGTCGGCCGCCGACCCGCGCCTGCTCCGGTCGAAAACGCCCGGGTCGCATCGCCGTTTCTCCTGGTCCCGACGTGACGTTCTCACGCCGCACGCGTGAGAAACGGTGGTGTTCCGCGACGGTCGGCTCCGGAATCCTCGTTGGTGATCCCGGGTGAACGTCCTCCACAAACGTCGGACCCGCGTGGGTGTGCCGTCAGCGGTCATCCGCAGGACTTCCACCTCACGCGGGGTCAGGGGGTTCTCTCGCGTCGAGGGCGACGAGCGCGAACTCGGGGTCGATGAAGCGCTGTCCCCTGACCAGCTTGCGCACGCCGTGGACCAGACGGTCCGCCGGTGCGTTCGTACTGATGACACCGGCGGCACATCAGCGCACGCGCGAGAACGTCGCCGTCACCCTCGGCTTCGGCCACCACCTCGATGTCGTCCTCACGAGCGAGGAGAGCGGCGAACGCTCCCCGCACGAGGCGGGTGTTCTCGACGAGTAGAACGCGGATCAATGTCGCTCCCACTTGGCCGTCTGCGGCCCCCTGTGACACTTCGCCCCGGCGTGCTGGGACGCCCTGAACGCCCCAGTTCGGCAATTGCCCGACCTCAGCGGTAGGACACTTTCAGTCCGCGGAGCCGCCCGATGTTGTCGAATGATCCGAAGCCCACCCTGCCGGAGGTGAGCGTGGTGTCGACGGCGGTCATCAGCGGCCGTTTCGAGCCGTCGACGTAGACCGCGATCTCGCCACTGCTCGCGCAGCGCACCACCCGCACCTTGTGCCAGTCGGCGTCGGTGACGGCCGGTGGGGCGCCCGTCCTGCCGTTCCACTGGTCCTCGATCCGTACCCGGTCGGCATCGTTGACGACGAAGATCCCGTTGTGCGGATAGATGGTGTTGTCCGTGGAGAGGTGGACGTAGGAGAACTTCGTGTCCGACTGGTATCCGAAAACGATGATCACGTCTCGGTTGGTGATCTCGACGGGGGTGTCGAGGCGCACTTCGGCATCGATCCGTACGTCGCGGTACTCCGGACCCGCGGCCAGCACGGCGTACTCGAAGGGCCGGCGGGGGCCGGGACGCTGGACGCCGGGCTCGGCGAGGACGGCCTCGTGGCCCGGGAAGCGCCACTTGGACGGGGTGACGGGAGACCAGTTCCGTCCGGCCATGACATGCGTGAGCGTGGAGCCGTCGGTGTCGCAGGAGGCGAACTTCCGGGTCCCGGTGACCTTCCAGATCTTGCCGTTGGCCTTGGAGAGCAGATACAGCTCGCCGTCCGCGTCCCGCCCGAAGCGCAGGTCCACGCGGGTGTGCCCGGCCAGGTCCCGCATGGTGACGCGCTTGCCGCTCTCGTCGTACAGCATCAGGTCGTAGAGCCGGGCCAGTTCCTTGCTGCCGCGCCGCATGTCCTTGGTGTCGGCGAAGAGCAGCCGGCCGTCGACGATGTCACCGAAGACGTACTTGCCGCGCAGCTCGGGCAGGTCACTGCCGCGGTAGACGAAGCCTCCGACGATGGCGCGGCCCACGTCTGAGGTGCAGTTCCAGTCGGCGGGCGGGTCGTGGTCGTAGGCGGCGACGGGATACGTGTAGCCGTACTGCTCGTCGTCCTCCGGGAGCGGGAAGATCCGGGCGCAGGGGCCCGTCGGTGCCTTCTCGAAGCGGAAGGGGCCCTCGCGTTCGCTCCAGCCGAAGTTGTCGCCCGCGCGCACCTCGTAGACGGATTCGAGGGCGTGCTCGCCGATGTGGCCGAGGTACATGCGGTGGCCGCCGCCGGTGTCCCAGCTGAAGCGGTGCGGATCGCGCATGCCGTACGCGTAGATCTCGCCGAGCGCGCCGGCGGTGCCGGTGAACGGGTTCCGCGCCGGGATCCCGTACTTGCCGTTGGCGCTGTTCGTGCCGCGCGGGTCGATGCGCAGGATCTTGCCGTGCGGCAGGGACAGGTTCTGCGGCTCGGTGTTCCTGGCGCCCTGGCCGCCGTCGCCGACGGCGATGTAGAGCAGGCCGTGGTCGGGGGTGTGGGGCCGGGCGTTCGGGTTGAAGTCGATCTGCTGGATGCCGTGGATCGTGCCCGCGAAGCCGATGCGCAGCACCTCGCGGCGGGTGCCCTGGAAGGTGGCGGCCGAGGGGTCGGCGGCCGTCCATTCGGTGACGATGCCGTGGTACCTCGTCGTCGCCTGCTGCCGCATGTCGGGTACGGCGGTGGTGGCGGAGGCCAGTTCGGTGTGGACGGTGTAGAAGCGGCCGTTGCGCTTGAAGCCGGGGTCGAAGGTGACGAACCCGAAGCCCTGGCCGAGGCCCTGGCTGGCGAAGAAGGCGGGGGAGAAGGTGTCGGCGATGTCGAGATAGAGGCGCGGGGTGCCGTCCTCGACGAGATACAGCTTGCCGTTGAGGTCGGGGACGGCCATCCGGCCGGATCCGTCGGGCAGTTCACTCAAGTAGTTGATACGGGCGTGCCGTACCAGCCGTGGATCGGTGACCGGGCCGGGCGAAGGCTCCGTCTTCGGGAAGGTGGCGTACTCCTCGACGGTCAGCCCGATCCCGGAGGCCGCGGGCCGCTCCGGGATCGGGTCGGTGATGGGGTCGGCGGCCGCGTGCGCCGTGCCGGGCAGGGCGACGAGAACCGACAGCACCAGGGCGAGTGCGACGAGAGGGGCCAGCAAAAGGGCTCTCGGTCTGACGCCGGGGGATGTGTTCATCGGTATCACTCCTTTTGAGGGCTCAGCTCCGGCCGGTGCTCGACAGCCGGTACTGAGCCCGTATCCGGTCGCCGTCCACGGCCCGGTTGAGGAACATCAGGCTGTCCATGCGGCAGTCGCAGGGATTGCGTTCACCGGTGTTCTGCGGGAAGCTGCCGCCGATCTTGATGCCCCGGGGGTCGGTGGGCGAGGTCCGGTGCGGTCCAGGTCCCGAGAGGTCCCAGGGGTCGCCGGGGACGGCGTAGAAACCGTCCAGCCGCTGCCCGTTGCGGTAGAGGGCCATGGCTCCGGTGTCGAAGTCGAAGGTCGCGGCGAGGAAGACCCATGCGCCGTCCGGCAGCAGGGTCCGCCAGTCCTGGGAGGCGGCGAAGGTCTGCGAACTCGCCCCGTCGACGCGCCGGCCGAGGGCCACAAGCCGCAGCTCGCCGTTCACCTCGATGATCTCCAGCAGGCCGCGGACCGCGTGGCCGTCGGAGTCCCCCGACAGCACGCCCGCCAGACCCACGGCGTTGTAATGGTCGTCGGGGGCGGGCGTGTTGCTGTTCGGGCCCGGGTTCGAGCCGGTCATCTTGAACCAGCCCATGACGGTGATCCCCTTGACCGCGTTGAAGGCTCTCAGCGTCGGCACGCCGGTCGCCCCGTACACGCCCGCCTTCCAGTCGTCGTTGCCCGCCGTGTCCGGGTTCACCTGCCGCGTCTGGAGCGAGTTCCGGCTGCCCCGGTGCGCCCCGTCCGCCGTACGCATCAGTGACCCGCCGTTGACCAGGTCGATGTCGGTACGGGAGAAGCCCTGATCGCGTTCCTTCGCCGGGTTACCGCGCACCGGGTGCTCGAAGTCGTAGTACGCCGCCAAGTGCGGCCTCAGAGAGGGGTGTACGGCACCGCGGTCCACCCCGGCTTCGGCAGGTGCCGAGGCCAGCGCGGTCAGGGCCGTCAGGGAGGCGGCAAGGGCCGCCGCCGTGTGCCGTCTGCGTCGTATGAACATTCCACTCGCTCCTTTGCGAGGCGGATCACGGACAGCCTTGTCACGGGCCAGGGCGCATGTGCGTCATCGGCGCGCGGGCCGGCCTCCGAGGTAGAGCTCGCCCAGTTGCGGATCGGCGAGCAACTCCCGTGCCGGGCCGGAGACATGGACCCGGCCCAGGTCGAGGACGCAGCCGGTGTCGGCGGCCTCCAAGGCGCGCCGCGCGTTCTGTTCGACGAGCAGGACGGCGGTTCCCGCGTCCCGCATCCGTACGATCTGCTCGAAGACGACACCGGTCGTCTTGGGGTCGAGCCCCATCGAGGGTTCGTCGAGGAGCACCACCCGGGGTTTGACCATCAGCGAACGCGCGAACTCCACCTGTTTCTGCTGGCCGCCGGAGAGCAGCCCGGCGAGGCTCGTCCACCGCTCCCCGACGACCGGGAAGAGTTCCCGGACGAACCTCACCCGCTCGGCGATGAGCGTCTTGTCCCGGAGGGTGTAGCCGCCGAGCAGGACGTTCTCTGCGACCGTCATCTCCCGGAAGACGCTGTGCCCCTGGAGGACATGGGCGACTCCGGCGGCGAGCATCCGCTGCGGTCCGTGGCCGGTGAGGTCCTCGCCGTCGACCACGACCCGGCCCGAGCGCGGGGCAAGGAGTCCGCTGGCGACCTTCAGGACGGTGGACTTGCCCGCGCCGTTCGGCCCCACCAGGCAGACGATCGCCCCGGCGGGGACCTGGACGGTCAGCCCGCGCAGCACCAGTGCCGCGCGGCCGTATCCGGCTCGTATGTCGTCGAGTTCGAGAAGGAACGCGGAGTCAGAGTCAGACGCCAAGGTATGCCCCGAGGACTCGTTCGTCGGACTGGATCACGGAAGGTGGGCCGTCGGCGATCGGCCGGCCGCGGTCGAACACGACGACGTGGTCGCTGAGGCTCATGACCAGGTCCATGTTGTGCTCGACGATCAGGAAGGTCCGTCCCTCGGCGTTGAGTTCGCGGACCAGTTCGCAGATCCGGTCGATGAGCGCCGGGTTCACCCCGCCGGCCGGCTCGTCCAGCAGGATCAGTTCGGGCTCGCTCATCAGCACACCCGCGAGTTCCAGCAACTTCTGCTGCCCCCAGGACAGTTGGCGTGCCTCGGCGCGCTCCAGGTGCTCGATGCCCATCCGCGCCAGCCAGCCCCGGGCCCGCTCCGTCTCCTCCCGCCTGCCCGCGCGGGCAAGCTGCGCCGCGAGGGAGGGCGGCTGTACGGCGGCGAGGAGGTTGTCCAGCACGGTCATCCGGGGGAAGACGCGGCACAGTTGGAAGGAGCGCCCGATGCCGGCGCGGGCGATGCGGTGCGAGGGCTTTCCGGTGATGTCGCGGCCGCGGTAGCTTGTGCGGCCCGCGTCCGGGCGGATCATCCCGGTGACGCAGTTGAAGAAGGTGGTCTTGCCGGAGCCGTTGGGGCCGATCAGGGCGTTGACCTTGCCGTGCTGGAAGGTCACGGTGGCGGAGTCGAGCGCGGTGACTCCGCCGAAGGCCTTGGTGAGCCCGACGGTCGCGAGACTCGGTCGAGGGTCGGGCTGAGGCGCGGGCTCGGTCTCGGGCTCAGGTGCCGCTTCCGCCGCCGGATCCGGTTCGGCTTCGCTCACTGTCTCTCACCTCCGTTCCGTCCGTTCCATCCGTACCGTCCGTCGCTTCCGTTCCGTTGCGCTGTCCGTTGTCGTTCCGCTCGCGCAATTCGGCGGCGGTCACCTCGCGGATGGAGGTTTCGTCGGTCTTGAGGAAGCGGCCCAGCAGCGCGGTGGCGGCCGGGATGACCCCGTCCGGCATGAACAACACGACGACGCCCAGCACCAGCCCCGCCACGACCAGGTGCATGGGAGTGTCGCCGTACTCGAGCTTGGAGTACTCCAGCGCGTACCCGACGATCACGGCGCCGAGCAGCGGCCCGTACAGATGGCGTACGCCTCCCAGCAGCGCCATCAGCACCATGTACGCCCCGCTGAGAATCGAGAACTGGAAGACCGGGTCGAGGTCGCCGAACCACAGCGCGTAGAGCCCGCCGGCCAGCGAGGTGAAGGTGGCGGAGACGACGAACACCACGAGTTTGTACGTGTAGGTGGGGGTGCCCAGGGACTGGGCCTTGTCCTCGTCCTCGCGGATCGCCTTCAGACCCATGCCGAACCGCGAGCGGTCGATGAGCCACCAGGCCAGCAGCGCCACCGCGAGCAGCGCGGCGAAGAGGAAGTAGAAGGTGCGGTGGTGATCGGCGCGCAGCATGCCGGGGAACGGCCGTGGCACGACCAGTCCCCGGGAGCCGCCGGTGAAGGACGCCCAGCTCTGGAAGACCAGCAGCAGGATGAGGACCAGGGCGATGGAGACGATGACGAAGGAGGCGCCGCGCACCCGCAGGGCGGCATAGCCGACCGGCACGGCGAGCACGGCGACCAGCGCGGCGGCCACGAACAGCGCGGCGAAGGGCGGGAGTTCGGCCTTGGTGGCCAACAGTCCCGTCCCGTAGGCGCCGAGTCCGGCGAAGGCTCCGTGCCCGAGGGAGATGTAGCCGGTGAAGCCGCCGACGAAGTTCCACGAGGTGGAGAGCACCGCGTAGTTGAGGATCGCGATGCCCACGGTGATCTCGTACGGGCTCGGGGCCATGGACGGGAAGGACAGCGCGACGGCGACCGCCACGAGCAGGACGCCGAGGCGCAGCGCTCTGCCCGTCCAGGGCGGGAACCGGCCTTCCCGCAGCGGGGTTTCAGAATCTCTGGGCAAGCCGCCCCCCGAAGAATCCCTGTGGCCGGAAGGCCAGGGTGGCGAAGAGCGCGACGTAGAAGACGGTCTGCGCCCAGGTGGTGGAGAGTTCGAGTTGGAGCAGGCTCTGGAGCATGCCCAGCGTCATGGCGGCGATGGCGGCTCCCGGCACGCTGCCGAGTCCGCCGACGACGATGATGGCCATCAGCGGGCCGATCCAGTGCCAGTGCAGCGAGGGGTAGATGGTGGTGTCGAGGGCGAGTGCCGTGCCGCCGACGGCAGCCGTGGCGAGGCCGAGCCCGAAGCCGTAGCCGGCGATCCGGTCGGTGTCGATGCCGAGCAGCTGGGCGGCCTCCCGGTGCTGGATGGTGGCGCGGAGCGCCTGGCCGAACCGGCTGTGCTTCATCAGTACGTACAGTCCGAGCAGGGCGAGGGCGGCCAGGCCGAAGGCGATCAGCTTGACCGCCGCGATCCTCGCCCCGAAGAACTCGAAACCGGCCGAGCTGTAGCCGAGCCGGATACGGCGCTGGGTGCCGCTGAAGGCGTACCCGAGAAGTCCCTCGATGATCAGGGCGACCGAGAAGGTGAGCAGCACCGACATCATGGTGAGGGTCGCCGGGCGGAGCCGGGTGAGGAGCAGCCGCTGCATGGCGACTCCCGCGGCGAAGAACAGCGGCACGGTGACGAACAAGGTGAGCAGCGGGTCCACGCCGGTCTCCCGGTGGGCGTACCAGGCGAGGTAGGCGGCGAGGATCAGGAAGGCGGAGTGGGCGATCATCACGACGCGCATGACGCCGAAGTAGAGGGTCAGTCCGGCCGCCAGGAGGGCGTACAGCCCTCCCAGCAGCACACCGAGGACGACGCTCTGGAAGACGAGGCTCGCGGAGGGCACGCCGGCATCACCACGCCGGCTTGGGGTGGACCAGATCCGTTTCCTTCTGCGCCTCGGGGAGCACGATCTGGATCTCCCCGTCGATCCATTGCTGGATCATGTGTGCACTCTGCGGGCGGCCTTTGTCGTCCCACTTCAGCGGTCCGACGACGGTCTCCACCTCGTTGCCGCGCAGCCAGTCGACCAGCTTGCTCTGGCAGTCGGGGTCCTGGGAGGCGCAGTCGGCCGCCTCGACGGCCGCCGCGACCACCTGTCCTGTGGTGTAGGCGTTGGCCTCGTCCTCCTCCGGGGCCTTGCCGAACTGCTTGGTGTACTTCTCGACGAACTCCTTGTTGCTCGGGTAGTCGGCCTTCTGCGTGTAACCGGTGGGCGCGAGGATCCCCTCGGTCTTGTTGCCGATGGCCTTCGCGAACTCCGGTTCGGTGGGTGCGGTGGAGAAGGCGGCCATCTTCGGCTGGTAGTTCAGCTGTTGGAGGGCGACGATCAGATTGACGCCGTCCTGGTACTGGGAGCCGCCCACCACCATGTCGGCCCTGGAGTCGGCGATCTTGGCGGCGATGCTGCCGAAGTCGGTGGTGTTGGGCGGGTAGACCTCGTCGACGACGGTCTTGATGCCGCCCTTCTCCAGCTTGTCCTTGAGTCCGTACGCGGTTCCCTGGGCGAAGGGGTCGTCCATGGCGGCGTACGCGACGGTCTTGGGGCGCTCGTTCGCCGGCAGGGCGAGGATGTGGTCGGCCAGGTGGTTGTAGTGGTCGTTGGCGATGGCCGGCGCGGCGTAGAAGAGGTTCTTGAAGCCCTGGTCGAAGACTTCCGGTGCCGCTCCCGCCGGTTCGACGAAGAGCATGCCGTACTCCTCGGCCACGCGCGCGGAGGGGACGACGAGCCGGGTGGAGAAGGGACCGAAGACCAGGTCGACTTCGTCCCTGCCGATCAGCTGCTCGTAGTCGGAGACGACGCGGTCGGCGTTGGACTGGTCGTCGAGGATCTTCAACTCGACCTTGCGGCCGAGGAGTCCGCCCTTGTCGTTGACGATTTTCGCCCAGGCCTTGTAGCCGCGTTCGACGCCCTTGCCGGGTTCGGAGAAGTCTCCGGTGAGAGGCAACGAGACGCCGATCACGATGGAGTCATCGGATGAATCCTCTGAACCGGAACCGCCGGCGCAGCCGCTGGCGGCGAGCACCAGAGTCAGCGTGCCTGCGGTGATTGTCGCCTGTAGACGGTGTGTTGGTCTCATCGCTGGACACCCCTCATCGGCTGTACACCCTCACGGGTCGGCCGGATTCCGTGGTGCGTGAAAGCGCTTTCGGGGGCGCTTTCATACTATGTAAGCCGTGCAGCGCCGGTCTGGACAACAGTCGTGCACGTATCAGTTGTCCTTCGTCTGACGTCTGCGGATGTGACGTCCGGATGTGACCGGATGTGAGTCGACGGGGCGCGGCCGCTCCCGGCGCCGAGAACGTGCACGGACCGTGAGGACGGCTTAAGGATCTCGTTCGTCCGTCACAACTCGGCCAGTTTCGTGTGAAGTTGGGTGAGGGTGCGCCGGTGCAGCAGTGTCCAGTTGCGCACCTCGTGCTTTCATGTCCGCGTGTCGGAGACTGGAATTCTCGAGGAGCGGTTGCGGGAGGCAGGCTTCGCCGCCGAGTCGGTGCGGCAGGCGACCGGGGGAGTGGTCGCCGTCGCAGGGCTGGCCACGCTGCGGGACGGCAGCCGGGTGTTCGCGAAGACGCTGCGGGACACGGAAGCGGACGTGTTCGAGGTGGAGTCCGCCGGGCTGTCCGTACTGCGCGAACGGGGCGGGGCGAACACCCCGGCCGTCCTGCACGTGTCGCGGCGCCTGCTGGTGCTGGAGGCGCTGCAACCGCGCCGTGACGATGAGGACTTCTGGGAGCGCCTCGCCCACATGGTGGTCGGTCTGCACACCGCGGACGTCGGCGACCGGTTCGGCTGGCACCGCGTGGGCTGGCTGGGCCGCCTGCCGCAGAACAACGTCTGGGAGAGCGACGGCCACGCCTTCTTCGCGCGGCACAGGATCCTGCGCTGGCTGCCGGAGCCCTTGGTCGAGGCCACGTTCGACCGCGAGGAGCGCCGGGCCGTGGAGCGCCTGTGCGCCGCGCTGCCGGAGCTGATCCCGCCCCGGCCGCCGGCGCTGACGCACGGCGATCTGTGGAGCCAGAACATCCTCGCCGATGCCGCCGGAGCACCGGTACTCATCGACCCCGCGGTGTCCTGCACCTGGCCCGAGGTCGACCTCAGCATGCTGTGGTGCTCGCCGCGCCCGCCCGCATCCGACCGCTTCTTCGCCGTCTACAGCGAGCTCGCGCCGCTCGAGGCCGGCTGGCAGGAGCGGATGCCGCTGCTGCACCTGCGGGAGCTGCTCAGCTGCATCGCGCACGGCGAGAACGTCCGCAGTGCCGCCGACGGCGTCCGGAAGGTCATCGCGCCGTTTCGCCGTGTCCGCACCGCGTGAGCGCTCGTCGGGGTGGGCGCCGACGGCGCCAGGAAGCTGATCACGATTGTCGATGACGACGGCTGCTGTTCGTCTGGAACATGCCGAGGACTTCTCAAGAAAGGCCACCGACATGTCCTTCACCGCCGAAGAGCTCACTTACCTGCGGTCGCAGCCGCTCGCTCGCGTGTCCACCGTGTCTGCCGATGGGCAGCCGGACGTCGTGCCCCTCGCGTTCGAATTCGACGGCACGTACTTCTGGGTCGGCGGCACCGGATCGGGCGTGGCCGGAACGCGCAAGTTCCGCAACGTGCGCGCCGGCCACCACAAGGTCGCACTCGTCGTCGATGACCTGATCTCCCTCGATCCGTTCATCGCCCGGAGCATTCGCGTCTACGGCCATGCCGAGCCTCCCGTCGAGCGGGTCGGCATGGTCGGCCCCGGACTGTACATGCGCATCACTCCGACCGTCTCCTGGAGCTGGAACATGGCAGGCCGCCCCCGCGCGGCCGGCGACCAGTGGTACGAGACGAGGCGAACCGTCCACCCACAGCCGCCCCGCTGAAGCCGGGGAGGGCGAAGGACCGAAGCCGCGGCTGACGTTCCGGCGCTGACGGCCGCGGGAAAAACCCGGCGCGGTGTCGATCCCGGCGGGCGTCGTTCGTGTAGAGGGTGAGAGGCCGGCACGGAGCCGGCCGCAGACGGAGGAGCCCGACATGACGTACTACCTGCTCGCCATGCACCAGCCCGTCGGTGACCCGCCACCGCCCGAGGTGCTGGACCCGATCATGCGGGACCTCGGCACCGTGAAGGAGGAGATGAAGGCGGCCGGCGTGTGGGTCTTCGACGGCGGCCTGCACGGCCCCGAAGCGTCCACCGTGGTGCGGCTGCGCGAGGGCGAGGTGCTCACCACCGACGGCCCGTACACCGAGGGCAAGGAGCACCTCGGCGGGTTCACCATCATCAAGGCGCCCGACCTCGACGCCGCGCTCGAGTGGGCCCGGAAGGAGGCCGAGGCCGTGCGGCTGCTGCCGATCGAGGTACGGCCGTTCCAGTTCGCCGAGGCCGACGCCGAGGCCGGGGACTGAGCGACGTCGTGCGGGATGTGCCCACCGCGGAGATCGAGCGGGTGTTCCGGACGGAGTACGGGCGCGCGGTCGCCGTCCTGGTCCGTCACTTCGGCGACATCGACCTCGCCGAGGAGGCGGTCCAGGACGCCTTCGCCACGGCCGTCGGCCGCTGGCCCGAGACCGGCGTGCCGCCGAGCCCGGCCGGCTGGATCATCACCACCGCCCGTAACCGGACCATCGACCGCCTCCGCAGGGAGGCCAAGCGCGAGGACCGGCACGCCCAGGCCGCACTGCTGTACGCCGGGGACGCCGAGCCGGCCGAGGAGGGCCCCGTGCGCGACGACCGGCTCCGACTGATCTTCACCTGCTGTCACCCCGCCCTCGCCCCCGTCGCCCGGGTCGCGCTGACGCTGCGGCTGCTCGGCGGCCTGAGCACCGCGGAGATCGCCCGCGCCTTCCTGGTTGCGGAGCCGACGATGGCCCAGCGCCTGGTCCGCGCCAAGGGCAAGATCCGCGACGCCCGCATCCCTTACCGGGTGCCGAAGGACGCCGACCTGCCCGAGCGGCTGCGAGCCGTGCTGGCCGTCGTGTACCTGATCTTCAACGAGGGCCACACCGCCAGCTCCGGCGACGCACTCACCAGGCCTGACCTGTGCGCGGAGGCCATCCGCCTGGGCCGGCTGCTGGCGGAGCTGATGCCGGACGAGCCCGAGGTGCTCGGCCTGCTCGCGCTCATGCTGCTCGTCGAGGCCCGCCGTCCGGCCCGTACGGACGCGGCCGGCCGGCTGGTACTCCTCGCCGACCAGGACCGCGGCCGCTGGGACCGGGAACTCATCGCCGAAGGCCAGGCCCTGGTCCGCCGCTGTCTGCGCCGCAACCGGCCGGGCCTGTACCAGATCCAGGCCGCCATCAACGCCGTCCACAGCGACGCGCCGACGGCCGCCGCCACCGACTGGGGCCAGATCGTGCAGCTCTACGACCAGTTGATGGCGGTGGCCCCGTCTCCGGTCGTCGCCCTCAACCGGGCGGTCGCGGTGGCGGAGACCGCGGGCCCGGCTCAGGCGCTGCCTCTGGTCGACGCGCTGGACCTGGACGGCTACCACGTGTTCCACGCGGTCCGCGCCGATCTGCTCCGCCGCCTCGGCCGCACCGCTGAGGCGGCGGAAGCGTACGACAAGGCGGCGGAACGCACCGACAACGCCGCCGAGCGGGCCTACCTGCACCACGCCCGCGACACGCTGCGCTGATCCTGCCGGCGGTGGCTACCGGCCCTTCAGGGTTTGCGGCCGATGAAGGCGAGCATGCGGGTCTGCACGTCGGCGTCGTCGGACACCTCGACCCGTGGGCCGTACTGCCCGCTCTGGCGCAGCACGTCGTCGAGCGGCAGCATCCCCTCTAGCAACTGGGCGCACTTGTCGGGATCGAGGCGTTCGTCCTGACCGGTGGCCCGTGCCAGGTCCCAGGTGTGCATGAAGACGTCGGCGGTGTAGAACCGGTCGACCGCCTGGTCCAGTGGGACCTCTCCGATGTGCGGGTTCGACAGCAGTTTGTGTGCCGTGGCCGGATCGTCGAGGAGGGCCTGCACCGCATCGCTGTGCACCGTCCAGGCGGCCACGGGGTCGTCGTCCACGGACGGCCCTTTGGGCAGTTCGATTCCGGCGCCGGCCTTCAGGAAGTCGGGGAACCACTCGACGAGGTGACGCACCACGTCCCGGGCGACCCATCCCTCGCACGGCGCCGGGTTGTCCCAGGCCTGCGGCCGCGTGCCCCGTACGCGGTCGGTGAATACGCCCGCGACAGTGCGGTGTTCCTCGGCCGCCGTCGTCATGACTCGAGCCTCCGTAGTGGTGCGTTCGCCGGCGTCGCTGCGGCGGCTGCGGAGCAGCTCGTCGAGCCGCTCGTAGCCTTCCCGGACTCCGCCTTCCATGCCACTCTTGATCATGGTGTCGCGGGCTTCGATGGAGTCCATGAGTGATCTGGTGGTGACCCGGGTGCGACCACCGAGGTCCTCGAAAAGGGCGGTCTCCAGGCTGACGCCGTCCGGGAAGCCCTCGAAGGTGAAGGTCTGCACGATGCGCTCATGGGGGCGTACCTCGTGGAACACACCGTGAAAGCCGTACTCGGTGCCGTTGTCCTCGCTGTGCACATAGCGATAGGAGCCGCCGGTGCGGGCCTCGTACCGGTCGATCCGCATGGTGAGCCGGCGCGGGCCGAGCCACTGGACGACCAGGTCGGGATCGGTGTACGCCCGGAACACCCGCTCCGGGGGAGCGTCGAACTCCCGGGTGATCACGATGGTGGGCAGAGCCGGGTCGGCCACGATCAGCGTCTCGTTGCGGTGCTGAGTGTCGTTGGTGCTCATGATGCCGCTTCCTCTGTCGGGTAGTCCTTCGACGGGGGTTCCTTCGTGGGGGATTCCTTCGTGGGGGTGTCCGTCACCGGCTGCTCGTCCATCCGGTCAAGGACGGCATCGAGACGACGGAAACGGTCCTCCGCCTCACGCCGGTAGCGCTCGATCCACTTCGTCATCAGGTCGAAGACCTCTGCCTCGAGGTGGCAGGGCCGCCGCTGAGCGTCCCTGCTGCGGCTGACCAGACCGGCGTCTTCCAGGACTCTGATGTGTTTGGACACGGCCTGCACCGTGACGTCGTACGGCTCGGCCAGTTCGTTGACCGTGGCGTCGCCGGCGGCGAGCCGGGCCACGATGTCCCGCCGTGTCGGGTCGGCCAGAGCGGAGAACACCTGGGACAGCCGGTCGTCGGTCACCTCTCACCTCACTTATTCAACCGATTGGTTAAATAGCGTAGGGTCGCGCTCCCGGCTTGTCAACCGAGTGGTTGAATAGCGAGTGAGCGTACGAGAAACGTGGCGGCGCCCGTGGGCTGTTTTTCGCTGAACTTCTACGACGTTGATCGAGTGGTCACGCCACCTGCACGGGCGTACCGTCGAACGGTGGACAGAGCAGTGGACCGAACCGGTCGCTGACCCCTCGCGAGGGTTCGACCTCCGAGAGTGCGAAACGCCATGAGCAGCAGCCCGCAGCCGTCCCCTTCAGCGCAGACCACCACCCAGGAACGCGGTGGTGGCGGCAACGCGATGGCGCTGCTGGTCATCGCGTCGTGTCAGCTCATGGTGGTCCTGGACATCACCATCGTGAACATCGCGCTGCCGCACATCCAGAGCTCCCTGGAGTTCTCCACCACCAGCCTGTCCTGGGTGGTCAACGCGTACACCCTCACCTTCGGTGGTCTGCTGCTGCTCGGCGGCCGGACCGGCGACATCCTCGGCAGGCGGCGCGTCTTCATCTTCGGGGTGCTGCTCTTCGCGCTCGCCTCCCTGCTCGGCGGGTTCGCACAGAACGCCGGCCAACTCCTCGCCGCCCGCGCCCTCCAGGGCGTCGGCGGCGCCATCGCGTCGCCGACCGCACTCTCCCTGGTCAGCACGACGTTCCGGGAAGGGCCCGAGCGCAACCGGGCCTTCGGGGTGTTCGCCGCGGTCTCGGCGGGCGGTGGTGCGATCGGACTGCTCGCGGGCGGGGTCATCGTCGAGTGGCTGAGCTGGCGGTGGGTGCTCTTCGTCAACGTCCCGATCGGGCTGCTCCTCGCTCTCGCCACGCCCCGCTGGATCAGGGAGTCCGAACGCCACCCGGGCCACTTCGACTTCACCGGCGCGCTGACCTCCACCGTCGGCATGGTGCTGCTGGTGTACGGCTTCATCAGGGCCGCGCAGGACGGCTGGGGGGACGCGCTGACCCTGGCCTCGTTCGCCGCGGCCGTCATCATCCTGACGGTGTTCATCCTGGTCGAGAAGCGTTCCAGGCAGCCGATCACGCCGCTGCACATGTTCGCCGACCGTAACCGCGCGGGCACCTACGGCATGATGCTGAGCCTCGCCGCCGCGATCTTCGGCATGTTCTTCTTCCTCACGCTGTTCACGCAGAACGTGCTGGACTTCAGCCCGCTGAAGACCGGTCTCGCCTTCCTGCCGGTCAGCGCGGTCATCGCGATCGGTGCGGGCCTTGCCTCGCGGTTCCTGCCCACGTACGGCCCGAAGCCCTTCATGGTGGTGGGCGCGATCCTGGCGGCGACGGGCCTGGCCTGGCTGACCCTGACCGACGTCCACTCCACCTACGCGGGCAGCGTCCTCGGCCCGATCCTCGTCTTCAGCCTCGGCATGGGCATGGAGTTCGTCTCGCTGACGTTGATGGCGCTCTCCAACGTCGCCACCCAGGAGACGGGCGCGGCCTCCGGGCTTCTCAACGCCACCCAGCAGGTCGGTGGCTCGCTCGGACTGTCCATCCTGGTCACGATGTTCGGTACGGCCAGCAGGAACGAGGCCGACGAGCAGGTGCCGCGTTTCCTGGAACAGGCGACCCCGGCCGAGCGCCTTCGCTTCGAACGCACCGGGGATCTCCCGCCGCCCTGGGCCGACGAGGTCCTCACCTCCGGGGTCTCGGCCGCCTTCATCATGGCGGCGATCTTCGCCGTGCTCGCGGCACTGATCGCCGTCCTGGTCATCCAGGTCCGCCCGTCCGACCTGGAACGCCTCAAGGGCGGGATGGGCCCCGGCCCGGTCTGAAGCGGAGACGTTCACCAGCGGCGAGTGGTGTCCGGCTCGCCGCGGGCGAGGAGGGTCCGAGGAGACCGCGTTCGCCTACCGCGACGCCGACTTCTCCACCGCCCTCAGCCCCGCCCTGCCGACCCGCGCCGAGTGCGAGGCGACCATCGACTGGGCGCGCGCCTTCGCAGGGGCACTGGAACCACACTCGACGGGGGCCGGCTACGTGAACTTCATGGACGCCGACGACCAGGACCGGGTGCGGGCCAACTACCGGCAGAACTATGACCGCTTGGCGTCCGCCAAACGGCGCTACGACCCCGGCAACCTGTTCCGCCTGAACCACAACATCGCACCCTGAGGGGCCGTCGCGCCGCTGCGGGAGCTCCATCGGCAACAGTCACGCGGTCAGGCCAGTGAGCAGGCGGAGCTGTTCAGGGTGAAGGCGGTGGGGTTGGGATTCGCGGTCGCCCGGGTGGCCGTGAAGCCCAGCGTGACGGAGCCCGCCGCGGGGATCGTCGCGGTGTACGAGGCGGAGGTGACGCCGACCTCGGAGCCGCTCTGCGTGGCGGTGCCTCCCCACAGGTTGGTGATGCGCTGGCTGTCGGGGAAGGTCCAGCGGAGGGTCCAGCCGTTGATCGCCGAACTGCCGGTGTTACGGATGGTGATCTCGCCCTGGAAGCCGCCGGGCCACTGGCCCGTCACCCGGTAGTCGATGCCGCAGGCCGCCGACGATCCGCCGGAGGAGGTGGTGACGGCCACCGTGCCGGAGCGCTGCGAGCGGTTGCCGGCGGCGTCGCGGGCGTAGGTGGCGAAGGTGTAGGAGGTGGACGGGGCGAGGCCGGTCAGAGTGGCGGCGGTGTCGGCCGTGGTGGTGACGACGGTCTCGGTCCCGCCGCTGACGCGGACGACGTCGTACCCGGTGACGCCCGTCGTGTCGGTCGCGGCGGCCCAAGTCAGCTTCACCGAGGACGAGTTCACCTGCGAAGCGGTCGGCGTCCCAGGGGCGGTCGGGGGAGTGGTGTCGCCTCCGCCCGAGGAGTAGACGGTGGCTTCCTCGGAGGTGGCGGCGATGCCGTTCGCACCGTTGAAGAGCCGCTGTCCCCAGGTGGTGAGCTGGTTCGGGTCGAAGTTGGTGACCATGTCCAGGTATTCGACCCCGCCGCCGTTTCCGCTCCAGGACCAGCCGAGGTAGCCGAGGCCGAGCTGCTGTGCGGTGGCGAGGATGGCGTCCTCGTCAGGGTTGCCGTCCGAGTGGTCGTGACCGAACTCGCCCACCACGATGGGGAGTTTCGCGGCGACGAAGCGGTTGAGGTAGTCGCTGACCTCGGCGGCGGTGTCGAAGACGCCGTACATGTGGATGGAGAAGATCGTGTTGGCGTCGGGGTCGGCGGCGAAGACCGACGCGGCGTTGTCGCGCATGGTGAACGCCCAGTCCTGGCCCCAGTTGGGCGCGTCCACCATGATCGTGTGGTCGAAGCCGGCGTCGCGGAGCTTCTGGATGGCCGCCTTGGTGTCGGCCGTCCAGGCGGCGTAATTGGTGTTCCCGTACGGCTCGTTGCCGATGTTGACGATGACGTAGTCCTCTTGGCCGGCCAGGGCGCTCTGCACGCTGATCCAGTAGTCGGCGGCGCGGGAGAGGGTGGCGGCGCCGCTCTGTTCGCCGTAACCCGTGGTGTCGTGCACCTCCAGGACGCAGATGAGCCGGTTCTGCTTGCACTGGGTGACGACGTTCGCCACGTCGGCGGTGTCGTTACGGGTCCACCGGTCACCGCTGGCGAGGACCACGCGTACGGTGTTGGCCCCCTTGGCCTTGATGTGGGCAAGGGAGTTGATCCGGTCCGGATACCAGGTGTGGGCGTGGTTGACGCCGCGCATCACGAAGTCGTTCCCGGACGCCTCCAGCAGCCGGCCGTTCTCGATACGGAAGCCGGTGGGCGCGGCATGGGCCGGGGTGCTGAGGCCGAGCAGGGGGAGAAGCAGGGCGGCCAGAAGGCTGAGAATCGTGACGTTCCGTAAGCGTAAGTGGCGACTGCTGCGCATGGTGTTCCCTTCCCTGAGTGATGTGGGAGCGCTCCCATGGCCATCAAGCCATTGTTGTCATTGACGCGTCAAGAGGCCGGCGACCGGCGGTGCAGGAGGGGCAGATGAAGGAAGAGGTGAAGAACGAGGGTGAGGAAGGAGACCCCTAGTCGCTCCCCGTCCCGGCCCGGGTCTCCACCTCGGAGCGCAAGGCGGGCTCGCGCAGTTGCCCGGCAGGGACGTCGGACGGATAGAACTGGGCGTACCAGCGGCGCAATGCCTTGATGCCCTTTTCGTGGGGCAGCAGGACCGGGCGCGGTTGGTGGATCTTGTGATCCCAGATCCGGACCTCCTCGCGCACCTCGCCCAGGGCCTCCGCCCGGAAGACGAGCTTGAGGGCGGGCACGAGGAACGGGAGCCGGGACGGCTTGCGGATGTAGTACAGCATTCGCATCTCGCTCGTGCGGTCGTCGACGGGGGTGGTGAGGGCGACGGCGGTCACCGAGAGGACGGGGCCGTGGGAGCGGACCACCATGACGCCCGGTCCGTACATGAACGCATCGAAGGTGTTGTTGATGTCCCACCCGAGAACGCGCCGCCCGATCCGGCCGCGGACCTCGGCGAAGGGGCCGTCAGGCCGCAGGTCCTGCACGGGTGGTTCGCTCTGGCCGTGGATGAAGTGGAAGTGGGACTCGTCCACGATGTTCTCGCGCATCTCCTGGACGTGGATACGCGCTCGGCAGGTGTCGTCGATCGGATCGGCGAAGTCTCCGGACCCCGTCTCCGGGATCTCCGGTACCTCCCACGACGGCTCGCCCGGCCCGGCGTAGACGAAGATGAGCCCGCTGTGTTCGCTGACCGGGAAGCCGCCGAGGGACACCTTGGGGGTGCGGACCGCGAACGGTGCCTCCACGCACCGGCCGTCCGCACCGAACCGCCACCCGTGGAACGGGCACTCCACGGCGCCGTCCACGACCTTCCCGCCCACGCCCAGATGCGCGCCGTAGTGCGGACAGTGCGCGTCACGCACGGTCGGCTGCCCGTCCGCTCCGCGGAAGGCGATGAGGGCACGTCCGAAGTAGTGCAGGCTGACGACCTTGCCCGGTCGCAACTCGGCGCTGCGGAGCACGGCGTACCACCCGTACGGAACAGGCGGCATCGGATACTCATCGGCTCGCGGATCGCGCGGCAGGGCGGCCAGCTTGTCATGGCTACGGCGAAACAGCATGCGCCGAGGCTAGCTTGCTCTTCACTTCCAGCCGTACGCGTACGCGGCGACCCACGTGACGTCGAGCTGGGCGCTGCTGCCCGGAGCCGCGCCCGGCCCCTCCAGGGCGCTCTCGTTCTGCAGTACCCAGGAAAGGGGGCGGTCAGGCACCCTGCGGGTGTCGTGCCCGGTCTGGCGGCCGTCCACGAAGAACCGCACATGTCCAGGCGTCCACTCGGTCGAGACGGTGTGCCACTCCGTCCAGTCGTCAGCCCCCGGGAAGTAGCCCTGCTCGCCTCCGCCGCACGGATGATGGAACGCGGTGAGGGGGCCGGTCCACTCGCCTTCGGGGTGGTTCATCTCGCAGCCCCCGCCGTAGTGCAGCCAGGCGGACTTGTATCCCGGAGCCAGTTTCGTCACCTTGATGCGGGCGCTGTACTTGCCGTACTTCATCTGCATGACGGCCCGTGGCACCACTGCCGCAGCATGCACCGGACCGCCGTCGGCGGGCCGCCACATCCGGATGCGCATCCTTCCGTCGCCGTTCTCCGCGGGACCCACGCTCACGGTGTCCTCCGGGTGGTAGACACCCACGACGTCCCGGTCCCGGCCGCCCGCCGTGTCGGGCCAACCGGTCGGATACGCCCACCAGTTGTCGCGGTACTTGCCGCGCAGGCCGCCGCAGTACGCGGCGGAGGTGTCGACATGGTGATCGCAGTCGCTGAACGCGCCCAGCGGCACCCGGTCACCGTTGAAGTCCTCCGCGAGGACCTGCCAGAACGGCCCGCAGTCGCCCCGGGGCAGCTCGGTGCCCGTGGTGCGGCAGGTGTCGGCCGACGAGGGCGCCCCGTCCGCGCGGGGGACGCCGAGGAGAACGGCCGGGAGCATGAGACCGAGAGACACCAGCAGGGCGCGCTTACGACGGTTCGGCGCTGCGTGTGACCCCATCGGAAGGCTCCTCCGGTCCTCGGCCCGCGTGCGGTGCGATGTGCCGCGCGAAGGAACAGCCTCGCCGCAGGGCAGGCGCAGCGCCATCCCCGGAACGGGCCTCGTACCGGACTGTCATGCTCCGCCGAGAGGTCAGGACTGCCGACGGGTCTGATCACCGCGTTCGGCGTTCTTCGCCTTGATGCGTTCCGCTTCCTTGCGGACCTCGGCCTGGGTGGCGCGCTCCTTCTCCAGCCACTCGGGCCGGTCCGTCTTCAACGCCTCGATCTGCTCGGTGGTCAGGGGCTCCGTGACTCCGCCGCGCGCGAGACCCGCGATGGAGACGCCCAGCTTCGCCGCGACCACCGGGCGGGGATGCGGGCCGTTGCGGCGCAGCTCCCGCAGCCACTCGGGCGGATCGGCCTGGAGCTCGTTCAGCTCGGCGCGCGAGACGACGCCCTCCTGGAACTCGGCGGGGGTGGCCTCGAGGTACACACCCAGCTTCTTCGCCGCGGTGGCGGGCTTCATGGTCTGGGTGGTCTGGTGCGACTTCATGCTGTCAAGACTATCGACCGCGTACGAGGCCTCCGACCACGACCGGTAACCTGGCGGAGTGACAGGCTCGGAAGCATCCCCCTCGTTCCGCCTCGCGTACGTCCCGGGGGTGACGCCCTCCAAGTGGGTGCGGATCTGGAACGAGCGGCTGCCCGACGTTCCACTGACCCTCGTCGATGTGTCGGCCGTCGAAGCAGCCGACGTGTTGCGGACCGGCGGAGCCGACGCGGGACTCGTACGGCTGCCGGTCGACCGTACGGTCTTCAGCGCGATCCCGCTCTACACCGAGTCGACGGTGGTCGTGGTGCCGAAGGACCACATGGTGACGGCTGCGGACGAGGTGACCGTCGCGGATCTCTCCGAGGACATCGTGTTCCACCCGCTCGACGATGTCCTCGACTGGGAACAGCGACCGGGACGGCCCGCCATCGAGCGCCCCGCCACGACGGCGGACGCCATCGAACTCGTGGCGGCAGGCGTGGGTCTCCTCCTCGTCCCCCAGTCGCTGGCCCGCCTGCACCATCGCAGGGACCTCACCTACCGACCGGTGGTCGACGCGCCTCAGTCGAGCGTCGCACTGTCGTGGCCCGAGGACGCGACCACCGACCTGGTCGAGGACTTCATCGGGATCATCCGCGGACGAACGGTCAACAGCACGCGAGGGCGCACCCCGCCTCCGGCGCAGCCGAAGCCCAAGCGCCGCGAAGCGGCGGACGCCCGCCGGAAGCCCACATCGACCGGCCGAAGCCCCCGAAGCGGTGCCGGCGGCAAGCGGGGGAAGCCTCGCCGCCGGTCGTAGGTCTGCGGCCACCGCGTCCATGGGCGGCTGCGGGTCCGTCGTGGGTGGTCGCGTAGTTCCCCAGCCCCGCCCCTTCCCGAAACTGGGGGCTGCGCCCCCAGGCC
>NZ_JAAKZY010000400.1 GCF_011045015.1 Streptomyces scabichelini
GGCGGCGGGGGAGGATGCGGCGGCGGAGGCAGCTGACACGGGGCAGCTGGTCCGAGGGGAACCGCATCCGGACCGTCCAGCACAGACGAAGCGCCCGTCGGGGCCCATATCCCGGCGGGCGCTTCGCCGTTGGGGCGCGCACGGCGCACCCGGCGCCCGGGGGCGCACTCCCTGATTGAACAGGTGAGCTGTGGAGCCCTCGGTGGGATGGAAATCGCACGAAGTTGGGTAAAAAAGCTGTGGTGGACACGCCGTCCATGATTCCCTCGTAAGCCGACGCAGACCCCGACACATCCTTCTGACCAGGCAGACCGGGCGATTTCCCGGCGCCGACGGGGTGCGACGGACCCACTCACCATTTGTGTGCCAGCGGAGCCGACCCATGCTCACGAACCTCAACACTGCCTATTCCGACACGCGCGCGGCCGACCTCGCCTGGGCCCTGGGACGCGAGCCGCTGCCCGCGCTCGCCACTCTCGACCTCGAACTGTCCGGCGCGAAGCTCCAGTTGAGACTTCTCGGCGCATCCCACCAGGTACTTCTGGAGGAGCAGCGGGGCACGTGTTCGGAGACCGTGGCCTGCATCGCGGGCAGCAGTACGCCGTTGCCGCTCGGCTTGGCGAAACGCGTCGGCGAGTGGGAGTACGAGTTCGCGGCGCGCGTCGAGACGTTGTCGCGCGGCTCGTTCGCGGGGCGCGCGCAGGAACTCCTCGCGCTGGTCGCCGACCACCCCAACGGCCTGGCAGGCGTGTTCCCCGGCAGCCCCCACGCGTTCACCGCCATGCTCGCCCAACACCACGAGGGCCAGATCCACTGGCGTACCTGGCACGCATATCCCCAGGAAGGCCAACTGGTGGCGACGCGCACGAGAGTTGGGGCAAGGGTGACGGCTCCGGCATAAGCGCCGAATTGGGGAGCGCCCCTTCAGGGGCGCGGGGAACTGCGCGAGCAACCCACCACAACCCGCAGCCATAAACCGAACCGAGAGCCCCCCAACTTCCCCGATCTTCCGCCCAGTTACCGGACGTTCCAACAACGCCCAAAGTATGCGTCGTGGCCCAAAGTTCCACACGTGTGAGTGACCCAGCGCGCTGCAAGCGTGACGTACCGTTCGCTGGATGATCGACCCGCACGCCCCGGCCCCGCCCGGCGGAGCCCCATCGCCCTGGAGCGATCCGGGCCCGGCGCGGCTGCCGGTCGGGCCGGCCACCGGACGGTTCCTCGTACTCGCGGGCGTCTTCGTGTGCGCGGCCTGCGGACTCGTCTACGAACTCGAACTGGTCGCCCTCGCCTCGTACTTGATCGGGGACTCCGTCACCCAGGCGTCCGTCGTGCTCTCCGTGATGGTCTTCGCGATGGGCATCGGCTCGCTCCTCGCCAAGCGGCTGCGCTGCCGCGCCGCGGCAGCCTTCGGCGCGGTCGAGGCACTGCTCGCGCTGGTCGGCGGGTGCAGCGCGATGGCCCTGTACGCCGCGTTCGCCTGGACCGGCGACTGGACCGGCGACTGGGGCGGGATGTGGGAGGGCGGCTCCCGCCACCTCCTCGTCGCGTTCTCGCTCACGATCGGGCTGCTCATCGGCGCCGAAGTGCCCCTGCTGATGGAGCTGATCCAGCGGATCCGCCGGCAGGACGCGGGCGGCGCGGTCGCGGACCTGTTCGCCGCGGACTACGTGGGCGCGCTGGTCGGCGGACTCGCCTTCCCCTTCCTCCTGCTGCCCCAGCTCGGCCAGCTGACCGGCGCGCTGATCACCGGAACCGTCAACGCGGTCGCCGGCGGCGCGCTCGTACTCGGTCTCTTCCGGCAGGACCTGACCCGCCGCGGACGCCGGCTGCTGGTCGTCGCCAACCTCGTCGTACTCGCGCTGCTCGCCTCGGCCGCCGTCCACGTCGACGACTTCGAACGGGCGGCGCGCAGGGCGGTGTACGGGCAGGATGTACGGGTGGCGCTGCAGACCGGCGTACAGGAGGTCGTCCTCACCGGCGGCACGGACGGCCGCCCGCTGAGCCTCTTCCTCGACGGACGGCTGCGGGTCAGCGGGCGCGACGAGCGGCGCTACCACGAGGCGCTGGTGCACCCGGCGATGCGGAACGGGCCGCACGCGCGCGTGCTCGTCCTCGGCGGCGGGGACGGCCTCGCGGCCCGCGAAGTACTGCGGTACGCGGGCGTACGACGGGTCGACGTGGCCGAACTCGACGCGGCCCTCGTGCGGTTGGCGCGCACCGACCGGGCGCTGTCCGCGCTGAACGGGCATGCGTTCCGCGACCCGCGGGTGCGCGTCATCACCGCGGACGCCTTCGCCCTGCTGCGGGAGACGGGGGAGACGGGGGAGACGCGGGACACGTACGACGTCGTCGTCTCCGATCTGCCGGATCCGGGGATCACGGCCAGTACGAAGCTGTACTCGCAGGAGTTCTACGGGCTCGCCAGGCGGGTCCTCGCTGCCGACGGGCGGCTCGTCGTACACGCGGGTCCTGTGGCGTCGCGGCCGCGGGTCTTCTGGACCGTCGACGCGACGGTACGGGCGGCCGGGCTGCGGACGGTGCCGTACCGCGTGGGCGGGCGCGACTCCGGCTTCGCGGCCGGACCCGACCGCACGACGGGACCGGCGGGCGCGCCACGCGACTGGGGCTTCGTCCTCGCGTCCCGTACGGCACCGGTCCTGTCCCTCCCCGGCGCGGCACGGGCGGCGGAACACACCCGGCTGTCCGGCCTCCCGGCGTCCACGCTGGTGCATCCGCGCTACGCCGGCTGAACCGAATCCCTGATACGCAGGTGCGGTACGGGCGCTGCTGGGTAGGCTCGACCGACATGGAGCATGAGGTGTTCGTTCCGGTTCCCGTCGAACGTCTTCGGGAGGCCCTCGCCGATCCCGCGCGGGTGGCCCGGGCGGTGCCCGGGCTCCAGCAGGACGCGGGGACGGCGCCCGTCTCCGGGCGGCTGAAGGTACGCGTCGGCAGCCACAGCGTCACGTATCGCGGGACGCTCCGGGTCACCGGTCAGGACGACGGGTCGTACGCCGTCGAAGGCGACGGGACCGAGGCCCGCGGGAGCGGCTCGGTGAAACTCGCGCTCACGCTGTCGCTCCGCTCGGCGGAGGGCGGCTCGACGCTCGTGTTCGGGGGGACGGCCACGGCTGACGGGCGCGTTACGGAGTTGCCGCCGGACGCGGTGGCCTCGGCGAGTACGCGGCTGCTGAACCGTTTCGCGGAGAATCTGGCGGACGCGGACGCGGACGCTGACGCGGGTGCGGATGCCTCCGGCGGTTCGGTGGGGGCTTCTGGCGAGCCGGAGGCTGAGGCTTCTGGTGAGGTGGAGGAGTCGTCCGCCTCAGCCGCACCGGAGGCTGCGCCCGAGTCGGCTCCCGCGGCCGACGCCGAAGCCGAGATCGCGCCGCCCGAAGGCGCTCAGGGCTCCGAGCCCGTGGCCGCCGAGGAACCCTCCGTCTTCGAGACCGAGGTCCCGCCGCCCTCCCTCACTCCGTTCGCCGAGGGCGACTTCGAGGGCGGGTTCCAGGGCGGGTTCGAGGAGGAGGACACGGACGCGGCGCCGCCCGCGGAGGCCGCGCACGCCCGGCGGACGATGATCGGCCGGAGCGCGGAGGAGGTCGATCACGCGCCCCCGCGCGGCCGGTACGCGCCGGTGCCCGCGCCCGAGGCCGTGTCCGGCCGCGCGGCCCTGCGCTGGGCGGCGCCCGCCGCGGCGCTCGTGGTGGCCTCGGC
Organism: Streptomyces scabichelini; assembly: GCF_011045015.1. Classification (GTDB taxonomy): domain Bacteria; phylum Actinomycetota; class Actinomycetes; order Streptomycetales; family Streptomycetaceae; genus Streptomyces; species Streptomyces scabichelini. Next base: position 3,721 of record NZ_JAAKZY010000400.1, read on the forward strand.
CATCGTTGTGAGCCGGGTCCTGCGCAAACGTCGCTGACAGTTGGCGGGTAGCTGGTTACCCGGCGCCGGTGTGGGCGGCCCTGGGGGCTCCGCCCCCTGGCCCCCGCTGGGGCTGCGCCCCAGACC
>NZ_JAAKZY010000401.1 GCF_011045015.1 Streptomyces scabichelini
GGGTTGGGGTTCGGTGGGTGGGTGCGGCTGCCTTCGGCGGTCAGACCAGGCGCACTGGTTTTTCGGGGCGGATGCCGAGGCGGAGGAGCCATTCTCGTAGGGGCCTGGGGTCGCCGTCTTCTATGAGGGTGAGGACTCGGGGGGTCAGGTCGGCGGAGCGTTCGCCGTTGATGAGGAGGGTGGGGCCGTCGAGCCAGTCGAGGCCGGGGGTGGCGCCGGCCGTGTCCATCGCGGCGCAGCAGACCATCGCCGTGACATGGTCGGTGAGGAGTTCGCGTCCGGTTCGCGGCTGTTGCAGGGGAAAGAGCGGCAGCATTCCGTCGTCCCACAGGGCTGTGTCCGGGCCGCCCTGGCCGGTGGCGGCGCCGGGCGGCGCGGACCGTATCGTCGGCGCGGCCGCCTCCTCGCGGGCCAGCTCCGCGCTGAGGCCCGCGGCCAGCGCGGCGGTTCGTTCGTTGGCGACGCCGCCTCCGTCGTCGTCCTCGTCCTCGTACGCCGCGTCAGGCATGCCAGGTACGTCAGGCACGTTATGGGATATGTCTGGGGCGGCTGGGGCTGCGTCCGTTTCTGCTGGGGGTGCGTCCGATTCGGCTGGGACTGCGTCCGGTTCGGCTGAGGCTGTCTTCTTGTGGGCCCTCGCCGTGTCACCGACTCCGTCATCCCGCTCCGCGCCTCCCGTTCCCGTCAGGTGATCCATCACCCGCGACAGGGTCGGACCGCCGGGAGCCAGGGCCGTCGGGTCGGAGGAGTGGCTGACGCCCTGGGCGTCCAGGACCCGGTGGAGCCGCGCGGCGTCGGTGCGCCATTTGCGGTCGACGACCTCGTCGGGGTACTCGTCCCAGTCCACCGGCGCCCAGTCGGGGCCGGACTCGGCGGGGCCGCCGTGGAAGAGGCGGGCGGCGAGGAGGGATGCGGCCTCGTCGACAGCGCCGGGCTCTTCCAGGAGGTCGCAGGCGGGGCGTTCGCCGAGGCGGGAGGCGAAACCCTCGGCGAGGCGGTCGCGGCGGGAGAGCTCGGTGAGGGCCGCGACGACGCCGGCGTCGAGGCGGGACGGCCAGCGGCCCATGCGCCAGGCAGGCAGCGCGACCCGGGTCAGGAGCCGGTCCCAGCCCGCGTACGCCAGGCCCACCTGCTCCTGCGCGACGATCCGCAGACCATAATCCACAGCCTGTGCACGCTCGGCGGCGGCCGCCGCCACGCCCCGCTCCATCTCGCTCGCATGGCCGCGGCAACTGCGCAGGAGCAGGCGGGCGACCCAGCCGACGCCCGCGAGGACGGCACGGGCCAGGGGTCCGCGTGTGGGCGCCGACGTCACCGCCACCGCCGCGTCGAGGCCCCGTACGAAACGGCGGGCCGCGGCTATGTCGGGGTGCGCCGACGGCCCCGTACCCGCGACGACCGGCGCGAGGACCGCTCGCAGCTCACCGACCCGCATCCACCAAAGGAAGGGGGAGCCGATGACGAGGACGGGCGCGGCGGGCGTACGGGTCTGGAGGCCGCGTACGCCTGCTATCTCGTCCCGGGATTCCGGCCGGGGCGGGCCGTGGGCCGGGTGGGTGCGGTCCTCCAGCCAGCTGTCGCAGTCCGGGGTGAGCGCTATCGCGGAGGGCGCGGGCACCTCGAGGCGGTCGGCCAGATCCCGCACCATGCGGTACAGGTCCGGCGCCGATTCCTCCGCGATCGGGACCGTGGGACTCACGGCCGGCCGGGAGCGGGCGACGACCAGGGCGATGCCCGCGGCGGCGAGGAGGGCCAGGAGCGCGACGGCGGCCAGGATCCAGCTCGCGAGCTGCCAGGCTCCCCCGTCGGCATGGCCCGTGGCCCCGGCGACGAGCAGTACGACGGCGACGGCCGCGGGCAGCAGGGCGACGGCCAGCGCCCTGCTGCGGATACGCAGCACGGCGAGAGCCCGGGAACGCGCGCTCTGCGCGTCCGCCTCCACACCCATACCGGACACGACCGGTGTCACCCCCTACTGCCCGCCCGGCGCGTGCATACCCAGCCACTGCCGGCGGACGTCCATGGCGTTGCTCACTCCCCCACTGTGGCACCCGGGACTGACATCGCAATGCCGGTGGGCCAAGTGCCGGAACGCTTGCGCCGCACCCTAGTTGGGGCTCCGGCCCACGTCAGCCGGATGGGGGATCGGCCACTCGATGGAAGGGCTTTGAGTAGAGCTGGCTGACGGGAAGGGTGAGGAGGGGTGGGTGTTGCCCATGGGGACCGCGGGCCTTGAGCCCGGGGACCTTGGGCCCGGGGACCTTGGGCCCGGGGACCTTGGGCCCGGGGACCTTGGGCCTGAAGGGTGCGTAACCGAGAGTTACGATCCGGCCGCTGCCTTGGCCGCGATGTCCGTGCGGTGGTGCGAGCCGTCGAGGTGGATGCGGTCGACGGCCGCGTATGCACGTTCGCGGGCCTGGGCGAGGTCCGTGCCGCGGGCCGTGACGGAGAGCACACGGCCGCCCGCGCTCACGATCGCGCCGCCGTCGCGCTTGGTGCCGGCGTGCAGGACGTAAGCGGACGGAGCGTCCTGTGCGGCCACCTCGTCGAGGCCCTCGATGGGGTCGCCGGTGCGCGGGGTGGCGGGGTAGTTGTGGGAGGCGATGACCACGGTGACGGCCGCGTCGTCGCTCCAGCGCAGGTCGGGGACGTCGGCGAGGGTGCCCTGGGCCGCGGCGAGGAGTACGCCCGCGAGCGGGGTCTTCAGGCGGGCGAGGACGACCTGGGTCTCGGGGTCGCCGAAACGGGCGTTGAACTCGATGACCCGTACGCCTCGGCTGGTGATCGCCAGGCCTGCGTAGAGGAGACCGGAGAACGGGGTGCCGCGGCGGCGCAGCTCGTCGACGGTCGGCTGGAGGACGGTGTTCATGACCTCCTCGACCAGATCGGGCTTGGCCCACGGGAGTGGTGAGTACGCACCCATGCCGCCGGTGTTCGGGCCCTCGTCGCCGTCCAGGGCCCGCTTGAAGTCCTGGGCGGGCTGCAGGGGGACGACGGTCTCGCCGTCCGTGATCGCGAAGAGGGAGACCTCGGGACCGTCGAGGAACTCCTCGATGACCACGCGGTCGCAGGCGTTTGCGTGCGCCTTTGCCTCCTCCAGGTCGCCGGTCACGACGACGCCCTTGCCGGCCGCGAGGCCGTCGTCCTTCACGACGTACGGGGCGCCGAAGGCGTCGAGCGCCTCGTCGACCTCCTCGGGGGTCGTGCAGACGTAGGAGCGGGCGGTCGGGACGCCCGCGGCCGCCATCACCTCCTTGGCGAAGGCCTTGGAGCCCTCCAGCTGCGCGGCTTCCCCGGAGGGACCGAACGCCGGGATACCGGCCTCGCGCACGGCGTCGGCGACCCCCGCGACGAGCGGTGCCTCCGGGCCTACGACCACCAGCTCGGCGCCGAGTTCCGTGGCCAGTGCGGCCACGGCCTTGCCGTCGAGGGGGTCGACCTGGTGCAGCTCGGCCACCTCTGCGATGCCGGCGTTGCCGGGGGCGCAGTGGAGGCCGGTTACCTCGGGGTCGAGGGAGAGGGAGTGGCACAGGGCGTGTTCGCGGGCACCGCTGCCGATGACGAGGACGTTCACGGGGTCAGCCTAACGGGCGGCTCCGCCGGGGGGCCGGGGCGGCTACTCGTTCGAGAACTCCTCCACCACCGTTGCCCCCAACTCCCGCACGATCAGCTCATGTCCCGACAGCGCCGACTCGTCGAGATCGGGATCGTCGTCCTCCGGGACGTCGTCCTCTGGAGAGACGGGCGAGGGTTCCGGAGCCGAGGAGGGACGGGGTGCCGAGGGAGGCGTCGGTGCGGAGGCCGGGGGAGGCGTGGTCTGAGAC
>NZ_JAAKZY010000402.1 GCF_011045015.1 Streptomyces scabichelini
GTGGCGGGGGAGCGGCGGCGTACGGGTGCGCTCGACTGGCGGGTGCTGTGGCCTCCGCCCCGCCCGGCTCCGACTCCGGAAGGCCCGAACGACGCGAGCGTCACCCTGCTCGTGCGGTCGGCCGGGCTGACCCTGCTCCTGCTCGGCGACCTCGAACCGCCCGCCCAGCAGGCCCTGTTGAGATCCCCGACCGGAGCCGACCTGGGTGGCGTGGACGTCCTCAAGGTCGCCCACCACGGATCGGCGTACCAGGACCCGGAACTCATACGCCGGGCGGCGCCACGCCTCGCGCTGATCTCTACGGGCGCCGACAACCCGTACGGGCATCCGGCCCCGAGCACGGTGGCGGCGCTGCGTGCCGGAGGTGCCACGGTGCTGCGTACGGACGAGGACGGGGCGATGGCCGTCGCCGGAGAGGGGGACCGCCTGTGGGTGGCGGGAGACTGAGGCCCCCGGAGCCTGAGTCCCCTGGAGGCTGAGTCCCGTGAGGCCAGGTCCCCGTGAGGGGAGGTCTCGTGAGGCGAGGTCCCGTGAGGCCAGCGTCCGATAGGCCAGGGTCCGTGAGGCCGGGGTCCGGGAGGCCAGGGTCCGGGAAACTGGGGGCATGGAACCCATGCAGGCTTACCTCCGTCGGATCGGGGCCGAGCGCCCCGCGCGGACCACCGTCGATGTGCTCCGTGAACTGCAGCTGCGGCATCTGCTGACCGTGCCGTTCGAGAACCTGTCGATCCACTTGGATGAGGAGATCGTTCTGGAGCAAGAACAGCTCCTGGACAAAGTGGTGGGCGCCCGGAGGGGCGGCTTCTGCTACGAACTGAACGGCGCGTTCGGGGTGCTGCTCGCGGAGCTGGGCTTCGATGTGACGCTGCTCGCGGCGCGGGTGTACGGGGAGGAGGAGCGGCTGGGCATCCCGTTCGACCATCTCGCGCTGCGGGTGCGGACGGTGGACGGCGGTGACTGGCTGGTCGATGTCGGGTTCGGGGCGAACAGCCGCTTTCCGCTGGCCTTCGGGGAGAGGGGCGAGCAGGTGGATCCGGCCGGCACGTTCCGGCTGGTCGAGGCCGGGGCGGATCCGGCTGGCGTGCGGGGAGACGCGGCGGGCTCCGGGGACCTGGACGTCGTGCTGGACGGCAGACCTCAGTACCGGCTGGAGACGAGGCCGCGGGTGCTCGGGGACTTCGTGGGCGGTGCCTGGTGGCACAGCACCTCGCCGTATTCGCCTTTCAAGCAGTCGCTCGTGTGCTCGCGGCTCACCGAGGACGGCGGGCGGATCACCCTCAGTGGTCGCACGTTCACCGTCACGGCCGCCGATGGGACGAAAGAGGGATCGGATCTCGCCACGGACGAGGAGGTGCTGGAGCTGTACCGGGAGAGGTTCGGGATCGTGCTGGAGCGCGTACCAGTGATCGGGAAAGTAAGTCCCTGAGGAGATCCCTGAGGAGGTCCTTGAGGAGGTCTTGAGGGAGGAAATGCAAGTGGAGTGGCCAATTCGGGCTACTCATGGGTATATCCAGCACATCTGCTGGATTCCCGCGATGTGGTCGAGTCTTGCCTCGAAAGCCGCACCAGTGGTCGAATGCATCGCCAGCAGATTGTGTCTTGTTTTGATGTCGCGCGAGGTGTGTCATAGATGGTCGTCCGGTGGCGGGGAAGCCGTAAGAACCGAATGCAACGGACGGGTCTCCTTGCTGCCGTGCCGATGCCGAACGGCGCCGGGGCGCTCAGCTGCCGGGTACTGGATCCGGTCAGCCAGCCGGTGTCGCATGCGGAGTTCACGGTCAGCGATGCCATGGGCCGCCAAGTGGTCAGTGGTGGCGCGGATCCGTTCGGGTCGTTCGTGGCGACGGTTCCCGCGGGTGAGTACCGGCTCGGGGTGTCGGCGGACGGGTACACGCCCCACCGGGAGACCGCCACGGTGCGGGAGAGCGGGGTGACCTCGCTCGGCGATGTGATGCTTCGGGTCGCGCAGCCGCCCGCGCTCCCGGAGCCGGGGGACTGGGAGATCGAGCCGACGCATTCGTCGATCGGGTTCACCGCGCGGCACATCGGACTGGCGCGTGTGCATGGCCGGTTCAACACCTTCGCCGGGGTGATACGGGTCGCCGAGCAGGTGGAGCAGACGGCGATGCACGTGGTGATCGACGCCTCGTCCATCGACACCAACGTGAAGATGCGGGACGACCACCTGCGGTCGGCGGACTTCCTCGACGTCGACCGGTTTCCGACGCTGGAGTTCTACAGCGACCGCTTCGTGCACAAGGGCGGCAACCGATGGGCGGTCACCGGGGCGCTGTCGCTGCACGGGGTGACACGTACGGTCACGCTCGACACCGAGTACCTCGGGCTCGGCAACGGCATGGAGGGCGAGGTGCGGGCGGCGTGCCGGGCCACCACCGAGTTGCGTCGCGACGACTTCACGGTGAGCTGGCAGACGATGCTCGCGCGCGGCATCGCGGTGGTCGGGCCCAGCATCCGGGTCGCCCTGGACGTGCAGGTCGTCCCCAAGGGCTGAAACGCGGCGCGGGATGCTCGGCGCATACCGGAAAATGTCCGCGTGAGCGATGTGAGTCATGTGGATGTGAGACATGTGCTGGTGCTGCCCGACCGCGACGCCGCGGAGGAGGCGGTTCAGGCGCTCGGGGAGCGGTTCGGGATCGACGAGGAGCCGCAGCTCGTACGGGATGCCCTGGCCGGCGAGGACGACGCCGAGGACGCGCAGTGGCTGGTGGTTCTGCGGGACGCCGAGAGGCGGTTCGATGCGGGCGAGCTGGACGAGTTCGCGGGGGAGTGGGACGGCTGGCGGGAAGAGCCGTAGCCGCAGCCCGGCCGGACACGGGTCGGGGGCCGTTGTCAGTGGTGCGTGGGATGCTTGAGCGCGATGGCCAGGAAGACTGAACCCGCAGACACAGCAGACGTACTCGTTCCCGTCACGATCGCCGTGGGGCAGGAGGATCTGCTGCTCGACCGTGCCGTGCGGGAGGTGGTGGCCGCCGCGAGGGCCGCCGATCCGGACACGGATGTACGGGACCTCACGTCGGACCAGTTGCAGCCGGGGACGCTCGCCGAGCTGACGAGTCCTTCGCTCTTCGCCGAGCGGAAGGTCGTGATCGTGCGCGGGGCGCAGGATCTGTCGGCGGACACGGTCAAGGACGTGAAGGCGTATTTCGGGGCGCCCGCCGAAGAGATCACGTTGGTGTTGCTGCATGCCGGCGGGGCCAAGGGCAAGGGGCTGCTCGATGCCGCGCGGAAGACGGGGGCGCGGGAGGTCGCCTGCCCCAAGATGACGAAGCCTGCGGATCGGCTGGCCTTCGTGCGCGGTGAGTTCCGTACGCTCGGGCGGTCGGCCACGCCTGAGGCCTGTCAGGCCCTTGTCGACGCGATCGGGAGTGATCTGCGGGAGCTGGCGTCCGCGGTGGCGCAGCTTGTCGCGGATGTCGAGGGGACGATCGATGACGCCGTCGTCGGCCGGTACTACACCGGGAGGGCCGAGGCCTCCAGCTTCACCGTGGCCGACCGGGCCGTCGAGGGGCGGGCGGCCGAGGCGCTGGAGGCGCTGCGGTGGTCCTTGTCGACGGGGGTTGCGCCGGTGCTGATCACCAGCGCGCTGGCGCAGGGGGTGCGGGCCATCGGCAAGCTTTCCTCCGCGCGCGGGGGTCGTCCGGCTGACCTTGCCCGTGAGCTCGGTATGCCTCCGTGGAAGATCGACCGGGTGCGGCAGCAGATGCGGGGCTGGACTCCGGACGGCGTTGCGGTTGCCCTCCGGGCGGTGGCCGAAGCGGATGCGGGGGTCAAGGG
>NZ_JAAKZY010000403.1 GCF_011045015.1 Streptomyces scabichelini
TGGGCCGGGACACGTGTATAAGAGACAGGCTCTGGGACGTCCGATCGCCGCTTTGTACTTGTTGGGTGGGGCGCAGAGGCGCGGCGCTCGGCATCCCGGCGCGTCCCCTTCCGCCGGTTGGGCGGCCACCGGCCGGTGGGCCTTCGATCCGCCCACGCGCCGCCCCCGCCGTGCGCGGTACGGCGACCGCACCCCGTCAGGGGCGCGGGGAACTGCGCGATCGGCGTGCCGGACTTCACGTTGCGCTTCAGCGAGGGCGAGGAACTCGCCCGCTTCGACACCGGCGGCCCCGTGGTGTCCGGAGAGCCCGCCGATCTCCTCGCGTGGCCGGCCGGCCGGGCGTCCGGCGCTCGCCTCGACACGACGGGCGACCTGCCGGTGCTGCCGCCGTGGCTCTGACGTCCCGCGCGCGGCGGGGTCCGCACCGGGACAGCCGCGACACCAGAGTGACCCTCTGTCTGCGGCTGCCGACCGCGCATCACAGACCTGCCCCCTGTGCGATAGCCGGCTACGTGTGCGTGCTTCCGTACGAGGCACTGTGCGGCCTGCGGCGGACGCTCCAGTCGAAGGTGCCGCGGCAGACCGGGGTGCCCTCCGTGTCGGTGACCCCGGCTCGGGTGGAGAGGCGTGCTCGGTCGGTCTCACCCGACAGGAGCCGGCGCAGGGTGCGGTGGGCCTCGTCGCCCAGGCGGCAGGTGGCCAGTAAGCGGCCTCGGGCCGGGGCGAGGAACTCCAAGGACGCCGCCGCGCCCAGGGGGACGACGTCCTCCATCTCCTCGTTCCGCTCGCTCGTGGCGATGATCGCGGCCAGCCCGACCGCGTCGATCAGGGCGATGAGAGCGCTGGAATGCAGCGAGCCGATGACGTTCGTCAGCTCCTGGGGTGTCTCCAGCGCGACCTCGGCCATGCCGTCCGCGGCCCGGAGCACTTCGACACCGGCGGTGCGATGGGCCGGGATGGGCTCGAGGAGTTTACGGGCCAGTGCCGTCATGTCCATCGCCACAGGATCGCGGCGTGGGTTGACGGCCGGGTGACGTCCAGGACAAGGGCCGGCGTCGGCGGGAATTCGAAGTCGGCTCGCAGCCGGCCCGAAGTCAGCTCGGACTCAGTAGGACCGCAGCCCCATGCTCCGCGCTATCCCGTTGCGCTGGATCTGACTCGTACCGCCCGAGATCGTGGCGACGATGGACTCGCGGTAGCGGAAGCTCATCACGCTCTCCGTCGAGAAGCCGTGCCCGGCGCACACCTGCATGCCGAGTCGGGCGGCGGCCACGTACGTCTCCGACCCCTTCAGTTTCGCCATCGAGCCCTCCCGGGTGCACGGCTTGCCCTGGGCCAGCAGCCAGGCCGCGCGGTACGCGAGCAGCCGGGCGGAGTCGATCTCGGTCTGCAGGTCCGCCATCGCGTGGGCGAGTGCCTGGAAGTTGCCGATCGGGCGGCCGAAGGCGTGCCTGGTGCGCGCGTACTCCAGCATCTCGTCCAACGTGGCCTGGGCGGCGCCCAGATAGCCTCCGCTGATGATCACCTTCTCCAGCTCGATGTTGGAGAGCATGACCTTCCAGCCCTCGTCACGCGGACCGACCAGGTTCTCCTTCGGCACCAGGGCGTCGTTGAAGAAGACCTCGTTGGTGCCGAGGATGTGCCGGGCCAGGGTCGGTGTGCGGCGCACCTCGACGCCGTCGACCGTGGGGTCGACGAGCAGCAGGCTGATGCCGCCGTGCTTGGGCTCCCGGGGCCCCGTACGCACGTACGTCGCGATGGTGGTGTCCGGCAGTCCGCCGCCCGTGCACCAGGCCTTCTGGCCGCGTACGAGGAAGTGGTCGCCGTGGTCCTCGGCGGTGGTGCGCAGGGCCGCGGCGTCGGAGCCGCTGTCCGGTTCACTGAGGCCGACGGCGAGCCGGTGGCGGCCGGTCATGACGCTGTCCCGGATGAAGCGGCGCTGTTCCTCGTTCCCCCAGCGGAACACCGTGATGCCGGGGATGAGTACGCCGATGTAGCACATGGCGACGTCGAAGCTGGCCCGTCCGAGTTCCTCGGCGATCAGGATGAGCTCCAGCGGTCCGCCGCCGTCGCCGCCCTCGTCCTCGGCGAACGGGAGCGAGAACCAGCCGAGTTCGGCCATGCCCGCGAACAGCTCGGGCGGTACGGTCCCCTCGTCGTCCCACCGCTTCGCCTTCTCGGCGGGGCAGACGTCCGCGACGAACTGCCGTGCCGTCGCCCGCAACAGGTCCTGCTCGTCGGTCAGCCCGAAGTCCACGGCTACTCCTCGCACCAGCATCCGCCAATTCATCTATCTAATTGTTCTATGTTAGCGGATGCAGCCCAGTTCCACCCCACACACCTCCTGGGTGCCGACGGCCGCGGCGCGGCGGGCGTCCGCGTCCGCGGCGCGGCTCTCGGGAGTGCGGGGTGCCGTCACCGAACAACCGGGTTTCCCGGCGCATCGCATCGCCAGGACTGCCCACCGCATCGCCAGGACTGTGGATCCGGGCAGTCTCCCCCGTTTGATCGATTGATCGCTACCATGGGCGCATCGCGCGAAATTCGATCGCGCAAACCGCCGTGCGGTCGAGCTCCGGCGGCGCGGCCGACGCGGACGGAAGCGGTGGGGACATGCGGGAGTCGGCGGAGAAACGGCAGACCCGGATCGCTGAGGTGGTGCGGGATCGGGGCGTCGCGCGCATCACCGACCTCGCCGACGAACTCGGCGTCTCCGTCGTCACGGTGCGCCGGGACGTCGAGGAACTGGCCCGGCGAGGGGAAGTGCGCCGCGGGCACGGGGTGGCGCGATCGCTGCGGCCGGTGCCGGAGGTGAGTACCGCCGGGGGTGACGCCGTGGCCATGATCGTTCCCGAGCGCAACACCTATCTCACCGACGCCGTGCAGGCCGCACGGGAGGCGGCGGAGAAGGCCGGACTGCGACTCGCTCTGCACATCGCCGCCGACGAGAGCGGGGCGGAGCGAGAGGCGGTGCGCGAGGCGGTGCGCCAGGCGCTGGACGCCGGGGCGCGCGGACTGCTGCTCTCGCCGCACTGGCGCACGCAGGCCGAGGCCGACGCGGACCACTCGTGGCTGTCCGACCTGGACGTGCCTACCGTGCTGGTGGAGCGGCGCCCCGCACGGACCAGCGCGCTCTACCCGCTGGACTGCGTGCGCTCGGACCACGCGTACGGCGTGCACCTGGCGCTCGGGCACCTGGTCGGTCTCGGGCACCGGCGGATCGTACTGGCGGCGCGCGACGACAGCCCCACCGCCCGGGCCATCCGCGCCGAGTTCACCGAGCAGACCGCCGCCCGGGGGCTTGCCGAGGGGTGCCGTACGATCCTCAGCTCGCGCACCGCGGGCCCCGACCCGCGCGCCGCCGACCCGCGGGCGGCGGAACTGGCCGAGGTGCTGGCGGACAGCGGCGCGACGGCGGTGCTGATCCACAGCGACAGGGACGCGCTGGTGCTGGTGCAGCGGCTGCAGGCCGCGGGGATCGACGTACCCGGTCAGTGTTCGGTGGTCGCGTACAACGACGTGGTCGCCGACATGGGGCCGGTCCCGCTGACGGCGGTCGCCCCGCCCAAGGCGGAGCTCGGCCGCGTCGGTCTCGACCTGCTGCTGCGTCGGCTCGACATGGCGCGCGAGGGGCTCCGTCCCGGTGCCACCCGTCATCTGGAACTGCTGCCGGGTCTCGTGATCAGGGAGTCCACGGCACCGCCGGCGGCCTGATCCCGTCCACGGGCCGCCTGGCACCCGGCACTGGCACCCGGCACCCGGCCCTCGAACCCGACCCCCGATCCCC
>NZ_JAAKZY010000404.1 GCF_011045015.1 Streptomyces scabichelini
CCCCCCGCACCCACGGTCCACGGCCCCCACGTCACTGTCCCCCACAACTCCGGCATGGCCGGCGCCCACGCCACCGCTTCCCAGCGCGCCCACGCCACCGAGCTCGCCCGGCGTCTCACGGAACGCACCCGTACCTCCAAAGAGCTCGCCCAGTCGCAGCGTTCCGTGCTCGCGGACAGCCGGGCCATGGTCGGGTTCCGGCGTTCGACGAAGGAGACGCTGTACCCGCTCGCGGCCCGCTCCGCACGCGGCGCGCACCTGACGGACGTCGACGGGAACACGTACACCGACATCACCATGGGCTTCGGGGCCCTCCTCCTCGGCCACGAACCGGAATGCGTGACAGCGGCCGTGCGCGCGCATCTGGACGGCGGGCTCAGGTTCGGGCCGCGCCCGGTCGAGGCGGGTGAAGTCGCCGGGAAACTCGCCGAGTTGACCGGCATGGAACGCGTCGCGTTCGCGGCCTCCGGCACCGAGGCCAACTCCGCAGCCATCCGGCTCGCCCGCGCCGCCACCGGACGCGACCGGATCGTCATGTTCCGCGGCTCCTACCACGGTCACATCGACACGGTGCTGGGCCGCCCCGGCCCCGACAGCGGCGCCGTTCCCGTCTCCCGCGGCATCCCCGACAGCGCCGTCGCGGAGCTGATCGTCCTCGAATACGGCAGCCAGGAAGCCCTGGACACCATCGACGCGCTCGGCGACCGCATCGCCGCCGTCCTCGTCGAGCCGGTGCAGTGCCGCAACCCCGCCCTGCGCCCGGTCGACTTCCTGCGCGAGCTGCGCGAACTGACCCGGTGCCGCGGCATCGTGCTGCTCTTCGACGAGATGCTCACCGGCCTGCGCCCGCATCCGCGCGGCGCCCAGCACCACTTCGGTGTCGTGCCCGACCTGGCCACCTACGGCAAGGCACTCGGCAGCGGCTTCCCCATCGGAGCGATCGCGGGCCGCGCCGACATCATGGACGGCGTCGACGGCGGCTTCTGGCGGTACGGCGACGACAGCCGCCCCACCGCCGAGACCACGTTCTTCGGCGGGACGTACCTGCAGCACCCGCTGTCCATGGCGGCGGCCAACGCGGTCCTCACCCACCTCGCCGCCGAGGGACCGCGGCTCCAAGAGCGGCTCAACGCCCGTACGGACGCCCTCGCCGACGACCTCAACCGCTTCTTCACGGACGAGGAATTCCCCCTGGAACTGGCCCACTTCGGCTCGATGTTCCGCTTCGTCCACCGCGCCGACATGGAGCTGCTCTACCAGCACCTGCTGCTGCGCGGCATCTACGTGTGGGAGTGGCGCAGCTTCTACCTCTCCACCGCCCACACCGACGCCGACGTCGAACACGTCGCGGACGCGGTGAAGGGCTCCCTGCGGGAACTTCGGGAGGCGGGCTTCTTCCCGACGCCGACGTCCCGGCCCGCCCGGCCCGCCGCCCGCCGGGGGCCCGAACGCCCCCGCAAGCAGCCCGACTTCGGCGTGTACTTCTTCGGCGACTACCCCGACGACGACAGCACGTCCGCTTACGACAGAACGTCCGCCTACGACCGGCTCATCGACACCGCCCGCTTCGCCGACGAGCGCGGCTTCAGCTCTCTGTGGCTGCCCGAGCGGCACTTCCACTCCTTCGGCGGCCTCTTCCCCAACCCGGCCGTGCTGGCCGCCTCGCTGGCCCGCGAGACGAGCCGCATCCGGCTCAACGCGGGGTCGGTGGTGCTGCCGCTGCACGATCCGGTGCGGGTCGCGGAGGAGTGGTCGGTCGTCGACAACCTCTCCGCAGGCCGGGTCGGCCTCGGCTGCGCCACCGGCTGGCACGCCCAGGACTTCGCGCTCCACCCGGACCGTTTCGAGCGCCGCAAGGAGATCGCCTTCGCCCACCTCGACGACGTACAAACGCTGTGGCGCGGCGGCACCGTGCGGCGTACGACCGGCGAGGGCGAGCCGGTCGACGTACGCGTCCACCCCCGCCCGGTGCAGGAGCTGCCGCCGATGTTCCTCGCCACCTCCGGGCGGCGCGCCTCGTACGAGGAGGCGGGGCGGCGCGGACTGGGGATCGTCACCAACCTGATGAGCCAGACCGTCGCCGAACTCGCCGAGAACATCCGCCACTTCCGCAAGGCCCGCGAACAGCACGGCCTCGATCCCGACACCGGCCGCGTCACCGTCCTGCTCCACACCTACCTCGGCGAGGACCACGCCACGGCCCGCGCCGAGGCCCTGGAGCCGATGAGCCGCTATCTGCGCTCCTCCCTCCAGATGCGGTCCGCGGCGAGCGCACTCGGCGCCGGACCCGAGGACGTGGCCACGGCGAGCGAGGACGACCTCGACTACCTCTTCCGGCGCGCATACGACCGCTACTGCGACGAACGCGCCCTGATCGGCACGCCCGACAGCTGCGCCCCGCTGGTGGAGGCGCTGCGCGAGGCCGCGGTCGACGAGATCGCCGCGCTCGTGGACTTCGGCATGCCGGCCGACAAGATGCGGGCGGGGCTCGAGCACCTGGACGCGCTGCGGCGGCGCCACCGGGAGGCCGCCCGCAGCGGGCCCGCCACCGACGCCCAGCGCCGGCTCTGGCTCGCCTCCCGGCTGATCGACGACCCGGCGGCGTACAACGAGATCCAGTCCGTACGCCTGCGCGGCTCCCTCGACGAGCCGGCACTTCGCACGGCCGTGGCGGGTCTCGTCGAGCGGCACGCGGGCCTCAGGACCGTCTTCCGCGCGGCGGGTGACACGGTCGAACAGGTCGTACGGCCGGACCTGCGGCCGGAGTTGACGGTGACCGACGTCGACGGGGAGGAGGCCGTGGCCGCCGTACTGCGCGAGGAGAGCAGACGGCCGTACGACCTCGCCGAGGGGCCGCTGTTCACGCCCCGGCTGCTGCGGCTCGCGCCGGACGACCATGTGCTGCTTCTCGGCCTGCACCACATCGTCACGGACGCCCACTCGGCCGGGCTCCTCGCCGCCGACCTGGAGGAGTTGTACCGGGCGGCGGTGGAGGGCCGGGCTCCGGTGTTCGCCGCGGCGGCCGGGAGCACGCTGGACGCGCCGCGGGCCGGGTACGATCCCGCCGACCTGGACTGGTGGCGCGGCCACCTCGACCCGCTGCCGCCCGCCTGCTCGCTGCCCACCGACCGGCCGCGCGGTCGCCGGGTCGCCGGGCGGGGCGCGGCCGAGGAGGTCGCCTTGGACGCGGACCGGGCGGGCGGACTGCGGAAGTGGAGCGGGCGGCAGGGCGTGACCCTGTTCGCGACGCTGCTCACCGCCTGGCAGACGGTGCTTCGGGAGCGGTCCGGGCAGGACGAGTTCCTCGTCGGCTCGACCTTCGGGCGGCGCCGCCCCGGCACCGAGCACACCGTCGGCTTCCATGTCGCCGTACTGCCGCTGAAGGCCGCGCTCACGGACACGACCCCGCTGCGGGACGCCGTACGGGCCACGCGGGACGCGCTGTTCGCGGCCGATGAGCACCAACACGTGGACCTCGACGCCCTGTTGGCGGCCATCAGCCCCGACCCGGGGCATCCGCGCCCGCTGGTGACGGTATCGGCGGACCTCGACGGCGCGCCCCTGACCCGCGTCCGGCTGCCGGGACTGACCGCGGAACAGATCTCCGGCGGCACCGAATCGGCCCCACTGGAGCTGGCGCTGGCCGCCCTGGACACCCGCGACGGCTTGCGGCTCCGCATCCGCTACGACGCCGACCTGTACGACGCGTCGACCGTACGGGGCCTGCTGGACGACCTGGACCGAGTGCTCGGGGCCATGGCG
>NZ_JAAKZY010000405.1 GCF_011045015.1 Streptomyces scabichelini
CCCCATGGCCCCCACGGCCCTGGAGGAACCGGCCGCCCCCGCTCCCTTCGACTCGAGCCCCTTCGCGCGGGAGCGGCACGTCTGGCTGGGCCTGCACGCGGCGGCGACGCGCAGCCTCGCACAGGGCTCGATGATCATATTCAGCTGACGGGGCTCGGGGCCGACCGGTTACCCAGCGGCAGACAATCCCGACAGTCCCTTCTGCAGATCGTCGAGGTTCATGACCGGGGAAACCTCGATCCTGGCGCCGAGCTGGAGGAAGAAGGGCTCGGCGAGAACCGGCAGTTCCGAGCTGTCCTGCATGTCGAAGACGAACACGCAGGAACGCTGCCCTTCGTTGGGCATGAAGTAGGCGGCTTCCGGCTTGATCTTGTCCATGACCCCCTTGATCACATCCGGCAGCCGACCGGCCTTGATGGCCTCGCTCGACTTCTCGGTGTCCAGAGTGGCCCTGAGCATGACGCGCATCGCATACACCTTTCACGGTACGGGGATTCGAGCTAGGCAACTACACCCCTTTTGTCCAGTATGTGACGCGAGTGATGGCGGGGCATGCGGAACAGCTTCTCGCCCGGCGAGGCCCGTGTCCGACCGGATACGCTGAGTAGCGAATGGCCTGCCTCGCAAGAAAGGCGCATCATGACGGTGATGCTGGAACGACCGACGATAGATGGCACCAAGCCCCACAGCTTCGAGGGCATGCTGGACGCCCTCGACGAGCTGAACGTGCCGGACGGCTACAGCGCCGAGATCATCAGGGGGAACATCGTCGTGTCGCCGTGGTCGAAGGGGCACTACCTCGACGTCATGGATCTGATCTGCGATCAGCTGCGTCCACACCTGCCCGACGGGCATCGGATCAGCTCGTCGCCTGCTCTGTACGTGTTCCCCGGAGCCGAGCGCGCGTACGGCCCTGACATTCATGTGGCTCACCGGAAGGTCCGCCGGACCGACAGCAACAAACTGGACGGGGAGGCCCTCTCCTTGGTCGCCGAACTGACCTCGCCTTCCACCCGAGATGACGACCTGACCGACAAGGTCGAGACCTACGGGAAGGCAGGCGTCCCCGTCTACCTGATCCTTGACATGCAGGAGGAGCAGGCCACAGTCCTGTGGGCGCCGTCCGCCAAGGGGTACGAGGGCCGCTTCACCAAGGACTTCGGCGAGAAGATCCACATCCCCGCCCCGTTCGACTGCACACTCGACACGGACTTCGAGGCTCTGCTGGAGGCACAGGAGAGCTGACCCGTGACCGCGTGAGGGGCGCCCGGTCGGGCGCCCCTCACGCGTGCCCGACTAGATGAACGAGTTGATCTCGATCGTCTCGTCCCGCCCCGGCCCCACACCGATCGCCGAGATCGGCGCCCCCGACATCTCCTCCAGCGCCTTGACGTAGTCCTGCGCGTTCTTCGGGAGGTCCGCGAAGGTCTTGGCCTTGCTGATGTCCTCGGACCAGCCGGGAAGCATCTCGTAGACCGGCTTCGCGTGGTGGAAGTCGGTCTGGGAGTAGGGGAGTTCCTCGACGCGCTTGCCGTCGATCTCGTACGCCACGCAGACCGGGATCTGCTCCCAGCCCGTCAGGACGTCGAGCTTGGTGAGGAAGAAGTCGGTCAGGCCGTTGACGCGGGTCGCGTAGCGGGCGATGACCGCGTCGAACCAGCCGCAGCGGCGGTCGCGGCCCGTCGTGACGCCGCGCTCGCCGCCGATACGGCGCAGGGCATCGCCGTCGTCGTCGAAGAGCTCGGTCGGGAAGGGCCCCGAGCCGACCCGGGTGGTGTAGGCCTTCAGGATGCCGATCACGCGGCTGATCCTGGTCGGGCCGACGCCCGCGCCGGTGCAGGCGCCGCCCGCGGTCGGGTTCGACGACGTCACGAAGGGATACGTGCCGTGGTCGATGTCGAGGAGCGTGCCCTGGCCGCCCTCGAAGAGGACCACCTTGTCGTCGTCGAGCGCCTTGTTGAGGACGAGGACGGTGTCGGCGACGTACCGCTCGATCTGCGCCGCGTAGCCCAGCAGCTCCTCGACCACCTGGTCGATGGCGATCGCGCGGCGGTTGTAGAGCTTGGTCAGGATCTGGTTCTTGACGTCGAGGGCCGCCTCGACCTTCTGGGTCAGGATCGACTCGTCGTACAGGTCCTGGACGCGGATACCGACACGGTTGATCTTGTCCGCGTACGTCGGCCCGATGCCGCGGCCGGTAGTGCCGATCTTCCTCTTCCCGAGGAAGCGTTCCGTCACCTTGTCGACGGTGACGTTGTACGGCGTGATGATGTGAGCGTTTCCGCTGATCAGCAGCTTGGACGTGTCGACGCCACGCTCGTTCAGACCGCTCAGCTCGGAGAGCAGGACCGACGGGTCGACGACGACACCGTTTCCGATGACCGGCGTGCATTCAGGCGAGAGGATTCCGGAAGGGAGGAGGTGCAGGGCGTACTTCTGATCGCCCACGACCACCGTATGGCCGGCGTTGTTGCCGCCCTGGTAGCGCACCACGTAGTCCACGGATCCACCGAGCAGGTCGGTGGCCTTTCCCTTGCCTTCGTCACCCCACTGAGCACCGAGCAGCACAAGTGCGGGCACAGGCGTACACCCCTTCCGGGCGGGGCATGTCCAAGGTCAGGGGCGTACGTGGCACAGCGTGTGCCTCGTACACCGGCGACCTTCGTTGGCCGCGACCCGTCGGACCGGATGCCCCGGAATAGACGAAGCCCCTGGCGCAATAGCGCAAGGGGCTCTTGCACAAAGATGCTACCCGAGGAAGCGAGGCATGACCGAGGTGGCGGCTTCCGACCAGCTCCTGGTGGTCATCGACCCGGTCGCCCGTCGCAATGACGGTGAGTCGGTACGGATCGCGAAAGACGTGCTCAGCGCGGGTGCGACCGTGAAACTGTGCCTCCCCGACGGGCCCGAGGAATTCGCCCGGGCACTGGCCCGGCGCGGGTCCCGGCGGCCGGTCGTCGTGGGGGACGACCGGGCGTTACTGCGGGCGGTGTCCCTTTTGCACCGGCAGCGGGAGTTGGCTGGATGTGCGCTGTCGGTGGTGCCGGTGGGGAGTGCGTTGTCGCTCGCGTGGTCGCTGGGGGTGCCCACCGGGGCCGTCGCCGCCGCGCGGGCCGTGCTCGACGGGGTCGAGCGGCGGCTCGACATGCTGGTGGACGACAGTGACGGGGTCGTGCTGGGGGATCTGCGGATTCCGCCGGTGACGGGTCATCCGGGCGCCGCCCCGGTGTCTGCCGAGGAGTCGTCCTCGCGTCCCTGGCTGCGGACGTGCCAGTCGCTCGTACGGACGCTGGCGGCGCGGCCCGCGCGGGTGGCGTCGCCGCCCGGGCCGTCCCGGCTGCGGGTCGAGGTCGACGGCGTCACCCTCGTCGACCTCGACCAGCCGGTGGAGGCCGTGTCGGTCACGCCCGGCGGTTCCGGTGCGCGGGTCGAGGTCCGGCCTGCCTCGGTGGGGGCGGAGGCCGCGCCGCTGGAGGCTGTCGCGCGGAGCATCACCGTGTCGGGGGCGCATTTCCGGTACCGCGCGGACGCGGTGGTCAGCGGGCCGGTGCGGACTCGGACCTGGACGGTCCGGGAGGGGGCGTGGGGGCTCACGTTGCCGGGG
>NZ_JAAKZY010000406.1 GCF_011045015.1 Streptomyces scabichelini
CCCGATTACCCGGTAGTGCATAAGCGGGCCGTCCCCGCCCTGCCACCGGTCCGAGGCGTCGGCACCCTGCGGCACCCCTCTGCCCCCTCACCCCTCGCCCTCTCGGCAACCGCCCCGAGGCCGGTCTCCACCAGCCATATGCTCAACACAGCGCCCTTTCAAAGCCCTCCCAAAGGGTTCGAATTCCATTCGAGTAATGTGCTGGAATTGCCGTGCCGTGCACGCGAATTCTTCACAGGCGCATTGCGCGGAATAGCGTCGGTGTAGCCCGTTCTCACAGCAGGGGCACCACTGAAAGAGAGGTCCTGCAACAGCCGATTAACCGACGCGTAGCCGCACCGAATCCGACCCGCACTCCACTGGTCCGCATTCATTGACCGGAATGACCGGACCATGCCAGGAGTGATCATGCCGTTGTTCCGCAGAGCGGACTGGCCGAGGGATCACCGTGACGAGGTGGTCGCCGGGGTGCTCGTCGGCGCCGTGGTGATCGTGCTCGGTTACGCGTCGGGGATCGGGGCGACGACGCCCGATTCCGCCCGGGCCGTCGCCCCGCCCCCGTTGCCTCCGGCCACCTCGGCCCCGCCCGCTCCGGCGCCGGCGGATTCCGCGCCGGGTGCGGTGCAGCCGGGGGGCCAAGTCCCGGTCGGCGGCGGGGTGTTGCCGGGAGGTATGGGTGAGCTGCCGGTCGGTGGCGGCGGTCATGCCGGGCACGGGTCGACGGGCGGCGCAGGCTCCGGGCACGGACACGACGGAGACGGTACGAACCCGCCCGGGCCCAAGCCGCCCGGCTCCGCGCGCCCGGAGCCACCCGGCGACTCCGGCGACACCTCATGCGAGGACGGCGAGGTACGCCTCGTGCGGCCGCTCCTGACCGGGGTCGCGGGACTCGGCGGACAGCTGCTGGACATCATCGGCAACACCGGTGAAACCGGTACGGACGCGACCGGCACGGACGACGCCTCGGCCCCCGAACCGCAGCCATCCCCCTGCGTCGGACTCGCCACCCCGGAGGTCACACCGAAGGTCACGCCGGAGGTCACGCCATGACGGCCCGGGGGCGCTCCCTCCTGCTGCTCCTCCTCGCCGGCCTCCTCTACGGGTTCCTCGGCACGGTCCCCGCCTCCGCCCACACCGAACTGGTCCGCTCAACTCCCAAGGACGGCGCGGAACTCGACCGCACGCCCGACCACCTCACCCTCACCTTCGACGAACCGGTCGAGCTGACCGACGTACGCGTGATGACCGTGGACGGCGACCGGCTGCCCCTGGCCCGGGCGCCGCGCCGGAACGCCGACACCGTGCGCGTCTCCCTGCCCGCAGCCGCCGACCAGACGCTCGCCGTCACCTGGTCCGTCGTCGACGAGGAGGACGGACACGTCTCCTCCGGCCGTCTCAGCTTCCGCATCGGTACGACGGCCGCCGCCGAGGACCGCGGCGACGAGGCCGCTCCCGCACTGTCCCCCTCGGTGCGGAAAGGCCTCGTCGCCGCTCGCTGGGCCGGTTACCTCTCGCTGGCCCTCTTCGTCGGCGGGCTGGCCTTCGTCGCGCTGCTGTGGCCCCAGGGCGCGGGCGAGCGCCGGGCCAGGAGACTGCTCGCGCTGGCCTGGACGGCCGGACTGCTGTCCACCGTCGCGACGCTCGGACTCCAGGGTGCGTACGCCGAGTTGGGCGGCCTCGGCGATGCGCTCACCCCGGCGACGTACGCCGAAGTCCTCACCACCGAGCCGGGTATCGCGCTCGCCGCCCGCGGCCTGCTGTGGGTGCTCGCCGCCGTGGTGCTGAGCGCGCTGCTTCAGGGCGGCGGGAGTACGGCCCGCTCGCCGGGCTGGCGCGTGGGCGCACTCGCCGTCACGCTCGGGCTGCTGCGTACGACCGGCATGGTCGGCCACAACTCCGAGGGCGGCAGGCCGACTTGGGGTGCGGTCGCCGACCTCGTCCATCTGCTCGGCGCGAGCCTGTGGATCGGCGGTCTGGCCATGCTCGCGGTCGCCGTGCTGCCGCGCCGGGACCCCGACGAGCTGGCGCTGGTCGTGCCCGGCTACTCCAAGCTCGCGGGCGCGTCCGTGGCCGCGATCGTCGCCGCCGGGCTGGTGCTGGCCTGGCAGGTCGTGGGCTCGTACGGCGCTCTGCTGCACACCTCGTACGGGCGGCTGCTCCTGCTCAAGACCGCCGTACTCGCGGTCGTCCTGGCGGCGGCGTGGCAGAGCCGCCGGTGGGTGCGCACCCGTCTCGATCTCGCCGTGCTGCTGCGCGGCGACGCCGCCACCGTGCGGCCCTTCGGTTACTCGGTCGCGGCCGAGACGGGGCTCGTCCTCGTCGTGCTGGCCGTGACGAGTCTGCTGGTGACGGCCGATCCCGGCCGTTGAACTCCCCATAGAGCAAAAGGAGTTGCTTCCATGCGCATGCGCAGAAACGACAAACAAGAAGACACCGAAGACACCGGTGAACGCCGCCGCCGGGCGCCTGCCGGGAACCGGGTCCTGATCGTCACCGGACTCGGCGCGGCGCTGGCCGCGGTGCTCAGCCTGGGACTGCTCCAGGCGGCCTCCGGCTCCTCGTCGACAGGCTCGACGGCCGACTCGGCCGCCGCGCAGGCGCCCGCGGCGGCGGCCGAGGCACAGCCGGCCGCGGCGGCCGCGCCCGACCACCAAGTCGACATCATGGGCAACAAGTTCGGCGACGGAAAGCAGCTCGTCGTCAAGGTCGGCGAGACCGTCCAGTGGACCAACCACGACGAGGCCCCGCACACGGTCACCACCACCAAGGGGCCGAAGAAGTTCGACTCGGGCACCTTGGAGAAGGGCGACTCCTGGTCGTACACCTTCACCACGGCGGGGACGTACGAGTACTACTGCGCGGTGCATCCGGACATGGTGGCGTCGGTGAAGGTCGTCGAGGAGGACAGTGGCGGCGGTTCCGGCGGATCGGGCGGTTCGGGCGGTACGTCCGGCGGATCCGGCGGTACGTCGGGCGGGTCCGGCGGCGGCTCCGACTCGGGCGGCTCCGGTCATTCGAGCGGCGGCGGCACCGGAGGTACGTCCGGTGGCAGCACCTCCGGTGGCTCTGGTGGTTCTGGTGACTCCGGTGGTTCTGACGGCTCGGGTGACGACGAGCAGTGCGCCAGCGTCCAGGACGTACTGATGCCGATCCTGATGCACCTCAACACCGCGCACCTGGAGCGTTCGCCGGGTGAGCAGGTGCAGGACGCGCTGGCTCTCGACTCGTACATCAAGACGCACACCGTGTGGATCGAGAGCATCCTCACGCCCGCCACCGAGGGCGCGGGCACGGTCGCCGACGACACCCTCAGTGTGCTGCTCCAGCACATCAACAAGGCACATCTGGAGGAGTCGCCCGGTCAGCAGATCACCGACCTGCTCGACGCCGACAGCTACGTGAAGATGCACACGGTCTGGGCCGGGCAGATGCTCGCACCGACCGAGGACTATCTGACCGCCAGCTGCTGACGGCACGACGCACGACACACAACGGAGGACGCCGGGCCGGCCGAGTCGCAGTCGGCCGGCCCGGCGTCCGCCTCATTGTCACCCCTCGCCTTGTCTCCCCGCCCCGCTTCTCCTCGGAAGGAGAG
>NZ_JAAKZY010000407.1 GCF_011045015.1 Streptomyces scabichelini
TATAAGAGACAGCCGCTGTACGCCTCCCCCGGCGCCGTGGCATCGAGTTCACCCTCATCGTCCTGGCCGTCCTGCTCTCCGTGTACGGCTACTGCGCTGTCGGACTCGCCAGGAACGGCACCCTTCCGCCGGACGCCGCCCGTTACGGCGCCGGGCTCGGCGTGCTCGCGCTTCTCGCGCATGTCGCGGTGCGGCTGCGGGCGCCGTACGCCGATCCGCTGCTGCTCCCGATCGCCGTACTGCTCAACGGCCTCGGGCTGGTGCTGATCTACCGGCTCGACCTGGAGACCCCGGCCGACCGGGCGGCCACCACGCAGCTCGTCTGGTCGACGCTCGGCGTGGGCCTGTTCATCGCGGTCGTGCTCTTCCTGCGCGATCACCGGGTGCTCCAGCGCTACAGCTACCTCTGCGTCGTCACCGCCCTTGTCCTGCTCATCCTGCCGATCTTCTTCCCGGCCGTGAACGGCGCCCGGATCTGGATCAGGATCGCCGGATTCTCCATCCAGCCGGGCGAGTTCGCGAAGGTGCTGCTCGCGGTGTTCTTCGCCGGCTATCTCGCGGCGAACCGCAACGCCCTCGCGTACACGGGCCGCCGCATCTGGAAACTTCAAATGCCCACGGGACGAGTCCTCGGCCCGATCGTCACCATCTGGCTGCTGAGTGTCGGGGTCCTGGTCCTCGAGCGGGACCTCGGCACCTCGCTGCTGTTCTTCGGCCTGTTCGTGATCCTGTTGTACGTCGCCACGGGCCGCACCGGGTGGATCGCGGTCGGCCTGCTGCTCGCGGCGCTCGGCGCCTTCGCCGTCGGCTGGCTCGAACCGCATGTGCACAGCCGTGTCGAGGACTGGCTGCATCCGTTCGCGTCGGTCGAGGCGGGCCTGGGGCCGAACCAACTCGCCCAGTCCCTCTACGCGTTCGCCGCCGGCGGCCTGCTCGGCACCGGCCTCGGGCTCGGCCACTCGATCCTCATCGGCTTCGCCGCCAAGTCGGACTTCATCCTGGCGACGGCGGGCGAGGAACTGGGTCTCGCCGGGCTGTCCGCGATCTTCCTGCTGTACGGGCTGCTGGTCGAGCGCGGCTACCGGGTGGGCCTCGCCCTGCGCGATCCCTTCGGGCGGCTGCTCGCGGTCGGGCTCGCCTCGATCGTGGCGTTCCAGGTGTTCGTGATCGCGGGCGGGGTGACGGGGCTGATCCCGCTGACCGGGATGGCGATGCCGTTCCTGGCGCAGGGCGGTTCGTCGGTCGTCACCAACTGGATCATCGTGGCCCTGCTGATCCGCGTCAGCGACTCGGCACGCGGCCAGTACGACGGGGAGGGCGCACCATGACCGGAGACGGCCGCCCCATGCCCCGGTACATCCGTCGCGCCGCCGCGTTCTGCGCGCTGCTCCTGCTCGCCCTCCTCGCGAACGCCACCCGCATCCAGATCGTCCAGGCCCGTTCGTACGACGAGAATCCGGCCAACCGCCGTCTGACGATCGCCCGTTACGCCCAGCCGCGCGGCGACATCCTTGTCGGCGGAAAACCGGTCACCGGCTCCAGGGACTCGGGAGAGAACCTCCGCTACGAACGGACGTACCGGAACGGCCCGTTGTACGCGCCCGTCACCGGCTTCGCCTCGCAGGTGTACGGGACGACGCTCCTGGAGAGCGCCGAGGACGACGTCCTCTCCGGCACCGACCCGATGCTCTCCCCGCTCCCCCTGTGGAACGACCTCACACGCACCCGCAACCCCGGCGGCAACGTCGTCACGACCCTCGACCCGACCGCGCAGCGGGCGGCGTACGCCGGACTCGGCGACCGGCGGGGCGCGGTGGCCGCCATCGAACCGTCGACGGGCCGGATCCTGGCGCTCGTCTCCACCCCCTCCTACGACCCGGAGGAGTTGTCCGGGACGGACGCGGCGGTGGCGGAGGCGTGGGCGCGGCTGAACGGCGCCGCGGATCAGCCGATGCTCAACCGGGCCGTGCGGCAGACCTATCCGCCGGGTTCGACCTTCAAGGTGGTCACCGCGGCGGCGGCCCTGGACGCGGGCGTGGTGAAGGACCTGGACGCACCCATCGAGTCACCGGATCCGTACCGGCTGCCCGGCAGTTCGGCCCGGCTGCCGAACGAGGTCGAGGACTGCGCCGACGCGTCGCTGCGTTATGCCTTCGAGTGGTCGTGCAACACGGTGTTCGCCAAGCTGGGCGTGGCCGTGGGCCTGAGGGACATGGCGGACAAGGCGGCCGGCTTCGGCTTCAACGACGCGGGGCTGAGGATCCCGTTCCCGGTCTCGACCAGTACGTTCGGCACCGGCCTCGACAAGGCGCAGCTGGCGCTGTCCTCCATCGGCCAGTTCGACACCCGGGCGACCCCGTTGCAGATGGCGATGGTCTCGGCGGCCGTCGCGAACGGCGGCACGGTGTACACGCCCCATCTGGTGGAGCGGACGACGACGAACGACGGCGCCACGGTCTCGACGGCCGGTCCGCGGGCCGCCCACCGGGCCATGACCCCCGCGACAGCCATGAGTGTGCGGAAGTTGATGACGGACGTGGTGAGGAAGGGCACCGGCCGGAACGCCGCCGTCCCCGGCGTCACGGTCGGCGGCAAGACGGGCACCGCCCAGCACGGCATCGGCAACTCCGGTACGCCGTACGCCTGGTTCATCTCCTGGGCCCAGGCGCGCGACGCGATGGAACCGGCGATCGCCGTCGCGGTCGTCGTCGAGGACGCGTCGGCCGACCGCGGCGAGATCAGCGGGGGCGGCGACGCGGCGCCGATCGCGCGCGCCGTGATGAAGTCGGTGCTCGGCTCACCCGCTGACCGCGGCCGTTGACGACGGTTCCTGGACGAGTGCGGCGGGCAGCGCCACGTACGCCGTGACGCCCGAGCCCGCCGTGGGCCGCAGTTCGACGTGGGCGCCGAGGCGGGAGGCGAGCGCGCCGACGACGTGGTGGCCCAGGAAGCGGGTGGGTGCCGTGAGGAAGGAACCGCTGCCGGACAGCAGGGCGTTGGCCTCGGCCATGCGTTCCAGCGTCATGCCGATGCCGCGGTCGACGACGGCCATGCAGTACTCGGCGCCGTCCCGCCAGCCGTAGATCTCGACGGGCTGCCCGGGCGGGCTGAACATCAGGGCGTTCTCGACGAGTTCGGCCAGCAGATGGGACAGCTCGGCGACGGCGTGGCCGCGGATGCGGCAGGCCTCGACGTCGACGGCCGCGACCCGGCGGTACTGCTCGACCTCCGCGACGGCCGACTGCACCACCTCGGCGACGGTGACCATGCCGGGCCAGGAGCGGGCGGGGGCCTCCTCGCCGGCGAGGACAAGCAGGGACTCGGCGTTGCGGCGCATGCGCGTGGCCAGATGGTCGAGCTCGAAGAGTTCGGCGAGGGCGTCCGGGTCGAGTTCCTGGCTCTCCAGGGTGGTGATCAGGCCGAGCTGGCGCCTGAGCAACGCCTGGTTGCGGCGGCCCAGGCTGGCCAGGGACTCGGTGCTGTTGCGGCGCAGGACGGCCTGTTCGGCGGCGAGGCCCACGGCGGTGTTCTCGACGTTGCGCAGGGCGGCGGCCAGGCGAGTGATCTCCCTTGCGGTGCCGGGGAGTTGGGGGT
>NZ_JAAKZY010000408.1 GCF_011045015.1 Streptomyces scabichelini
GGTGCGGGTCTTCTGTGGCTGGGCGCGCAGTTCCCCGCGCCCCTGAGGGGCTGCGCCCCTGGCGGGGCGCGGCCCCTCAGCCCCTCAGTCGCTCAGCGGGGCTGGGGGCCCCGTCGCTGGGGCAGCGTCACCACTGACGCGTCGCCCGGGGCGGCGGGGGGCAGGCCCGCGATCTGGCACAGCAGGTCGCACCAGGCCGCGAGGTGGGATGCCGTGTCCGGGACGCCACCGAGGCCCTCGAGGGGGGTCCAGGAGGCGCGGATCTCGATCTGGGAGGCGGACGGGCGTTCCGAGAGGCCGCCGAAGTAGTGCGAGCTCGCGCGGGTGACGGTGCCGCTGGGTTCGCCGTACGACAGGCCGCGGGCCTGGAGCGCGCCCGTCAGCCAGGACCAGCAGACGTCGGGGAGCAGCGGGTCGGCGGCCATCTCCGGTTCCAGTTCCGCGCGGACGAGGGTGACCAGGCGGAAGGACCCCTGCCAGGCCTCGTGTCCGGCAGGGTCGTGAAGCAGGATGAGGCGGCCGTCGGCCAGGTCGTCCTCGCCGTCGACGACAGCGGCCTCCAGTGCGTACGCGAACGGGGCGAGCCGCTGCGGCGGCCGGGTCGGGTCGATCTCGATCTCCGGCCGCAGCCGTGTCGCGCTCAGCGCGTCGACGGCCGCACGGAAGGGCAGCGGAGCCGCGTCCGTGCCACTCCGCTCCCCTTCCTTCGCGTCGTCCATTCCGCCAGCGCCGTCCGACAGTCGTCCCTGAGCCGCCATGCGGGGAAGATTAAGGGGAACGGAGCCTTCGCGCAGGGAGAGACACCCGTGCCTCCGACGGTTCGGCGGGAACGGCTCGGTTTCGCTGTGTTTGTGACCGTGACCGGGTGTGGCCGTGGGCGGGGGGTACCCGCATCGCGGTGGAGCCGCACATGGCTACAGCCCTGCGCCCCTTACGGGGCGCTCAACGCGGCGTGGGAGACTTTCGGCGTGAGTGACAGTGAACGCCCCACGGGCCAGCAGCCGACAGCCACGTACGACTCCACCTTCCTGAAGGCGTGCAGGCGTGAACCCGTGCCGCATACACCGGTGTGGTTCATGCGGCAGGCCGGACGTTCGCTGCCCGAGTACCGCAAGGTGCGCGAGGGCATCCCCATGCTCGAGTCGTGCATGCGGCCCGAACTGGTCGCGGAGATCACACTGCAGCCGGTACGCCGGCACAGCGTGGACGCGGCGATCTACTTCAGCGACATCGTCGTACCCCTCAAGGCCATCGGCGTCGACCTCGACATCAAGCCGGGCGTCGGCCCGGTCGTCGAGAAGCCGATCCGCACCCGCGCGGACCTCGCGCAGCTGCGCGACCTGACGCCCGAGGACGTCTCGTACGTCACCGAGGCGATCGGCCTGCTCACCGCCGAGCTCGGCGAGACCCCGCTCATCGGCTTCGCCGGTGCGCCCTTCACCCTCGCGAGCTACCTCGTGGAGGGCGGTCCGTCCCGCAACCACGAGCACACCAAGGCCCTCATGTACGGCGACCCGCAGCTGTGGGCCGACCTGCTCGACCGGCTCGCCGAGATCACGGCCGCCTTCCTGAAGGTGCAGATCGAGGCGGGCGCCTCGGCCGTCCAGCTCTTCGACTCCTGGGTCGGCGCCCTCGCACCCGCCGACTACCGGCGCTCGGTGATGCCGGCCTCCACCAAGGTCTTCGAGGCCGTGAAGTCGTACGGCGTCCCGCGCATCCACTTCGGTGTCGGCACCGGTGAACTGCTCGGCCTCCTGGGCGAGGCCGGCGCGGACGTCGTCGGCGTCGACTGGCGTGTTCCGATGGACGAGGCCGCCCGCCGTGTCGGCCCGGGCAAGGCGCTCCAGGGCAACCTCGACCCCGCGGTCCTCTTCTCCACCACCGAGGCCGTCGAGGCCAAGACCCAGGAGATCCTCGACGCCGCCGCGGGCCTGGAGGGCCACATCTTCAACCTCGGCCACGGCGTCCTGCCGAGCACGGACCCGGACGCGCTGACCCGGCTCGTGGAGTACGTCCACACACGGACGGCTCGCTAGCCGGATCCCCAGCTGTGCCGTGGCCGCGCCTGCCTGCCCCACAGCAGGCGGCGCGGTTCGGGTGGTGGCGGGGTGCCTCTGCGCAGCGGCCAGGCGAGGAGCATGCCCGCCACGAAGCCGACCACATGGGCCACGTACGCGACGGTGCCGGCCGCGGAGACGCCGGCTCCGGACGAGTACACCGCCTGCAGGCCGAACCAGAAGCCCAGCACGAGCCAGGCCGGCAGGCGCAGCGGCAGGAAGATCAGGAACGGCACCAGGACCCAGACCCGGGCCTTCGGATAGAGGACCAGGTACGCGCCCAGGACACCGGCGATCGCACCGGACGCGCCGATCAGAGGGTCGCCCGAGGTGTCGTTGGCGAGGGCATAGGCGTACGCCGCCGCGTAGCCGCAGGCCACGTAGAACAGCAGATAGCGCACGTGCCCGAGGCGGTCCTCGATGTTGTTGCCGAAGATCAGCAGGAAGAGCATGTTGCCGAGCAGGTGCAGCCAGCTGCCGTGCAGGAACATCGCGGTGAAGACCGACAGCGGGGGCGACTTGTCGTAGTCGGGCGGACCCACCACACAGCCCGGTCCCTGCGGGCCCACGGCCACGTCACCCGTGGGCACGACGGTCGGCGTCTGCAGGTGGATCATCTCCCGTGGCACCGCCGCCCACTGGTCCAGGAACGCCTGCAGATGGCAGAGCTGGGCGAGACCGCTCTCGCCCGTCACCGAACCGGCCACCCCGGGGGTGGCCAGGA
Source organism: Streptomyces scabichelini (assembly GCF_011045015.1). Lineage (GTDB taxonomy): Bacteria > Actinomycetota > Actinomycetes > Streptomycetales > Streptomycetaceae > Streptomyces > Streptomyces scabichelini. The sequence goes on from NZ_JAAKZY010000408.1 coordinate 2,782, forward strand.
AGACAAGGAAGTTGGCGGCGATCAGCGCGTACGTCACGAACGGCGTGCGGCGTACCGGGTTCACATCATGGACGGGAATGACCACGAGGAACTTCTGCCCGCGACTCGGCCCCTCTGAACGGTCTGAACGGGAGCGCGTGCGTCTGCGTATGTTTCGGCAACCGCCGTGATCCCAGCAACACGTGAGGAACAGGTCAATGAACGACCGAGTCGCTCCGCCGATGATCGCCACGCCGGACGGTGAGGCGGAAGTAGCCCTCGTGCTCAGACTGTCGTGGGAGGACGTGGCCGCGCTCGGCCAGGAGGCCGGTCGGCTCGCCGCCAGCATGCAGCGTCCGGTGACCCTCGACGAGGCCGCCAGCCACCGGCTGCGCACCCGCCAGCCCGGCACGCACGCGCGGCCCCAGTCGACGCCGCAGCCCCCACAGGTGTCGCCGTCGCCGGTCTCGTCGCTGCCGCGCTCTCCCGGCGAGCAGGCGCGGCAGGCCATAGAGAAGATCAACGGAACCACTCCCGGGACGGCTCAGGGCGCCTGAGACGTCGTCAGGGCTCCGGCCCGACGTCCCCCAGGCGTCTTCGGGCGCCCTGAGCCGTGAAGCACGCGTGTCGCTCCGCGGGTTCGGCAGGTTGGGTTCGCTCGTGTTGAGGTTGTAACTCGGCTGCTGAGCCGTCGTGGCTGGGCGCGCAGTTCCCCGCGCCCCTGAAAGGGCGCCCCTGACGGGGCGCCCCTGGCGGGCCCGCCCCCACCGGGCCCGCCAGGGG
>NZ_JAAKZY010000409.1 GCF_011045015.1 Streptomyces scabichelini
CTGGACCCCCGCTGGGGGCGCAGCCCCCAGCGGGGGTCCAGGGGGCGGAGCCCCATGGGTACGGGAAGGGGCGGGGTGGGGGAGAAGACCCGATGTGAGGCTCCGCACGAGACGGGTACCCGACCCTCATGGCCACCACCAAGGGCACCAAGGCGCCCGAGGACGCGTACACGGCGGAGCCGTTCGTGCCGGAGCGCGGCGGGCTGACCGCGCTCCGAGAGGCGGCCGCCGAGTGCCGCGGCTGCCCGCTGCACCAGGACGCCACACAGACCGTGTTCGGCAACGGGGACACGGACGCCCGGGTGCTGCTCGTCGGTGAGCAGCCCGGGGACCAGGAGGACCGGCAGGGCAAGCCGTTCGTCGGCCCTGCGGGGCGCCTGCTCGACCGGGCGCTGGCCGAGGCGGGGATCGACCCCGGGCAGACGTACGTCACGAACGCCGTCAAGCACTTCAAGTTCACCCGCTCAGGACCGGGCAAGCGCCGTATCCACAAGGCGCCGAGCCTGCGCGAGATGACGGCCTGCGGCCCCTGGCTGGCCGCCGAAATGGCCCTTGTGGAACCGGAGTTGATCGTCGTGCTCGGCGCCACCGCGGGCAAGGCGCTGCTCGGTTCCTCGTTCCGGGTGACGAAGCAGCGCGGGATGGTGCTGGAGGAGGAGATCCACGGGCGCCCGGCCCGCCTGGTCGCCACCATCCACCCCTCCGCGGCCCTGCGCGCCGACGACCGCGAGGCGGTGTACCAGGGGCTGGTCTCCGACCTGAAGGTGGCGGCGCGGGCGCTGGGGTGAGCGGAGGGGAAATGCTCTTGAGCCGCGTACGCCGTAATGCATAACCTCGCCCCATGCCCCTTACGTTCGTGCTCGACCCCTCCGTCGACCCCGCCCTGCGCGACGGCGTCCTCGACCTGTGGGCCGACGTCACCAACGCGGGCGGCGCCGTCGGCTTCGTACCGCCCGTGACCCCCGACGCGATACGCCCGGAACTCATCAAGCACCTGGCCGCGATGAGCGAGGGCCGTATGCGGCTGCTGGCCGGCCTGGACGAGGAGGGTGCCGTCGCCGCGACCGCGTTCTTCTCCTTCAACACGCACCGGCTGATGACGCACTGGGTGTGGCTCTACACGGTGATGGTGCACCCGAAACACCAGGGCAAGGGGTACGGGCGCGATCTGCTCGCGGCCGCCGCGGAGGCGGCCTGCGGGTTCGAGGGGATCGAGGCGATACGGCTCACCTGCCGGGGAGGACTCGGACTCGAACGCTTCTACGCCTCCTGCGGCTACAAGGAGGTCGGCCGCGTACCCGGCGCGATCCGCGTCGCCTCCGGCGACTACCGGGACGACATCACGATGCTGCTGCCGCTCGACCGCCTCGGCTGAGACATGGAGGCTCCTACGGCATGAGGCCCCCCTGCAAGATCACAGGCAGAACGTGCTTGACTGGAGGATGCCCTTTGGGGATGTTCGGAATGTTCGGAACGGGAAGAGTGGATTGAGATGCTCCGCTACACACTGATGCGCCTCGGAATCTTCGTGGGCTGCCTCGTGGTCGTCTGGGGCCTCGTCTACTCCGGTCTCGCCCCGCGCGGCCTCGGTGCCTCCAACGGCATGTGGATCGTCCTGCTCGCCCTGCTGCTCTCGGCGCCGATCAGCTTCGTGGTCCTGCGCAAGGAGCGCGACCGGGCCTCCTCGAAGATCGTCGAGCGAGTGGACCGCGCCAAGGCCAACCTGGAGCGCAACCGCTCCCAGGAGGACAGCGCGGACGACACGGCGCGCGGCGGCGCACAGGGGCAGCCTTCGTGACTGAGGGCGACACTTCGGGCGCGGTCGGCAGGCGGACCGTACGCTAACCCATATGGGTGCTGTGAAGAACAAGCGGATGCCGCGTGCCGTGCGCGAACAGCAGATGCTGGACGCCGCCGTGCAGACCTTCGGACAGCGGGGGTACCGGGCCGCTTCGATGGACGAGATCGCCGATCTGGCGGGCGTGTCCAAACCGCTGGTGTACCTGTACCTGAACTCCAAGGAAGACCTCTTCACCGCCTGCATCCGGCGTGAGGCGGCCGCCCTGACGGCCGCCGTACGCGCGGGAGTTCACCCCGGCCTGCCCGCCGACCGCCAACTCTGGGAAGGGCTGCGGGCGTTCTTCACGCACACCGCGCAGAACCCGGACGGCTGGGCGGTGTTGCACCTCCAGGCGCGTACGCACGGGGAGCCGTTCGCCGCCGAGGTCACCGCGATGCGGGAGGAACTCGTCGCGTTCGTCACGCAGTTGATCGCGGTCGCCGCCCGCGAGGCCCACCGGGACCCGTCGCTGGCCGAGCGCGAGGTCGCCGGCCTCGCCGAGGCCCTGGTCGGCGCGGCCGAGTCCCTCGCGGCCTGGGCCAACACCACACCCGGCGTCTCGGCCATGCAGGCTGCGGCGACGCTGATGAACTTCGCCTGGGCGGGACTCGGGAACCTGATGGACGGGCGGGCCTGGGCGCCACCCAAGCCGTAGCGCTCCGCTGGAAGAACGGTGATGAATCTGCGGGCCGGTGGGGGCTTGTCGCGCCCACGCGGCGGAGCCGCAGATTGATACAGCCCCGCGCCCCTTACGGGGCGCGGTACCGCACCGGACTCAACCAAGGCCGCTCAGGGGCAGCGCCTCGCCCGTGACGTGAACGCGTTCGCCCTCCCCGCGCAGCTCGAAGGCGCCCGCTTCCGCCGCGTACGTCACCCTGCCCGGCAGCAGTACGGGCGCCCTGAACTCCGCCCTCACCCGCACCGCTTCGGGTACGCCGTGCTCCGCGAGACAGCGGGCCACCGTCCACATTCCGTGCGCGATGGGCCTGCGGAAGCCGAAGAGCCGGGCCGTGAGCGGATACAGGTGGATCGGATTCCGGTCGCCGGACGCCGCCCCGTAACGCTGCCCGAGATCCCCACCGAGCCGCCACTCGGCGACGGCGGGAAGGGGTTTGCGAGGGTCGGACGGCGTCGGGCCGACGTGCGAGGTGCGGTGCCGCGCCAGATACGTACTCCTCGACTCCCATACGAGGCTGCCGCCGGCCCGTGCCTCCGTCACGACGGTCGCTTCGGTGCCATGTCGATGGGGCGCCAACCGCTCGACGTACACGGTGAGTTCGTACTCCCCCGTCGCGGCGAGGGCGCTCCGCTGGGTGATCTCGACGGTTGTGTGCACGAGCCCGAGCAGCGGCAGCGGAAACGTCCGCGCACTCATCAGCCGCATGGCCAACGGGAAGCCCAGCACATGCGGATACGTCACCGGCAGCTCATCGGCGCCGACGCCGTAGCCGCAGACGCGCTCGTACGCGGCGAGCTTGGCGAGATCGATGCGAACGCCCGGGAGCACGAGGCGAGCCGGCGACGAGACCGCACCCGGCCGGGGCCGCTTGAAGGGCGAGAGAAGCGTGCCTCGGGCGAGGAGAGGGACGAGGGCGGGGGAGGTGGCGAGGGTGTGAGTG
>NZ_JAAKZY010000040.1 GCF_011045015.1 Streptomyces scabichelini
CCGCCGAGGGTCTTCCCCGAGAAAGCGAGCGTCGCCATGCCGGCAGACCTGGGCTTCGCCACGATCGCCGTCTTACCACCGCTCACCAAGACTGCCAACGTGCCGCATGCTTCCGGGAGTTCGGGGTAGCGCGAACACCTCCACACACACCAGGCACCCGGTCCGGGTGCCCCACAAGACCGAGACGAGGACGTATGAGACGGATCACCAGACGTACGGCGCTCGCAGTCACAGCAGGTGCGGTCGCGGCGCCGGCCGTGAGCACGGCAACCGCCGCGGCCGCCGACACCACGACAGCCACATCTGAAGGACGATCTGAAAGACGATCTGAAGGACTACAAGCGGCCTCCGGACTCAATCCGGTCCTGCGAACGGACCTCGTCACGCGGGTGACGCCGAGGAACAACTGGCTGGTGACAGCCGTCGCCCTCCAGTACTCGCATCGCATCGACTTACGCGGCGTGGTGATCCCGCCCTCGGCCTTCCAGGTAAAGGCCACTGTGGGCGGGCAAACAGCGGCTCGCACGGTGACCCGCGTTTACACCAACACCACCGCCGAAGTGGACGACCGAGCTCACCCCGGGCGGCCGGGGAACCGCCTGATCATCGAACTCGACCCGAACGACTCCAACGCACGGGCCGCGGGCACCGACCCCCTTCCGCTTGACCGCGCCTACTCCGTCAGACAAGTGGCGGATGTGCGCACCGCGAAAGGCGAACCAGTGCTCAAGTCCGGCCCGTTCGCGAGCCGGAACGACGACGTCATCACCCCCGTGGTCGACGACTTCACCGCCGGTTCCTTCACCGACTCCGCAGGCTTCGAACTGGACTTCCGGCTGTACCAGCCCGAGGGATTCGTACGGAACCCGCAGACGCGCAAGCGGTACCCACTCGTCGTCACCCTGCACGGCGGTGGCGAAGTCGCGGACAACAACATGACCCAGCTCACCTCCAACCGGATCGCTGTCACGTTCGCCAAACCGGAACGACAGCGCCGCGACCCCGCGTTCGTCCTCTCTCCGCAGATCCCCCTGCCCCGTCCCATGGACGGACCCGACGGCACGGACTGGACCGACGCCAAGGTCCAGGCCGCGCTGACCGAACTCATCGACACCTTCGTGAGCGAGCACTCCCGAAACGTGGACACAGCCCGGCTCTATCTCGTCGGCCTGTCCTCGGGTGGGCGCGGTATCTACAGCCTGCTGGCGAAGCAACCCGAGGTCTTCGCGGCTGCCCTGCCCACGGCCGGCTGGGGCGACCCGGCCACCATGGACAGGATCACGCACATCCCGATGTGGGCCGACCACTCCGTCGACGACCCGGTCGTCCCCTACCGGGAAGGCAGGTTCGGCAAGCCCGGCACCTGGACACTGATGAACGCGCTGGAGACCGCCGGTGCTCAGGTCACCCGTGGGGAGTGGGCCAACGACCTGCCGAAGACACAGTTCGAGGCCCGGTCCCGGGCGCTCCTACGGCAGGCCCGGGCCACGCGAAGCCACGTACTGTTCACGAGCTACACGGCCGGAACGACACCGGTGAACCCCCACCTCTCATGGGCCCAGACGTACGAGAACGACGTGGTCGTCGACTGGCTCTTCGAACAGTCCCGGTAGGCGCCGCACGCGGCGCCCCTTCGCGCACCCAGCTGTCCGGTTACCGCGCTCTAAACCGCTATCCGGAGGTAAAGCAATGCGTCCATCAAGTCGTTCAACCGACACGACCGTGCAGTTACGGACCCGCCCCCGCGCCCTGACGGCACTGATCGCCCTGGTGACCACCATCGGCCTGGCGCTGACTCTGCTGACAGTCACCGCCCCGCCGGCGGCCGCAGCCGACCTGCTGTCCCAGGGCAAACCCGCGACCTCCTCGTCCAGCGAGAACGCGTCCACTCCCGCGTCGGCGGCCGTGGACGGCAACACCGGGACGCGCTGGTCGAGCACGTTCAGTGACCCGCAGTGGCTGAGAGTCGATCTGGGCGCCACCGCCACCATCAGTCAAGTCGCGCTGCGCTGGGAGGCCGCGTACGCCCGCGCGTTCCAGATCCAGACCTCCGACAACGGCACCACCTGGACCACCATCCACTCGACCACGACCAGCACCGGCGGCGTGCAGACCCTCGACGTGAACGGCAAGGGCCGGTACGTCCGCGTCCATGGCACCCAGCGGGGCACCGCCTACGGCTACTCGTTGTGGGAGTTCCAGGTGTACGGCTCCGGTGGCGGCACCTCGCCGGGCAACGAAATCCCGGACCCGACGACTGCTTCCCTGGAGGCCGCCAACGGGCCGCTGACCACCGGCACTTACACCGTTCCCAGCCCAACCGGGTACGGCTCCGGCACAGTCACGTACCCCACGAACCGAGGCTCGTACCCGGGCGTCGTACTGATGCCCGGCTATCAGGGCACACAGCAGAACCTGCAGTGGCTCGCACCCCGCCTCGCCTCCTGGGGCTTCGTCGTCATCAACGTCGGCACCAACACACTCACCGACGATCCCGAGTCGCGCGGCCGTCAGATCACCGCCGCCGGCACCCAGTTGCTCGCGCTCGGCGACGCCCCCGGTAACCCGATATCCGGGAAGGTCAACGGCACGCTCGGGGCGGTCGGTCACTCGATGGGCGGCGGGGGAGTGATGGCGGCCCTCCGGAACGACGCGCGCTTCCGCGCGGGCGTGCCCACAGCCCCGTACTACCCGAACCAGGACTTCTCCGCAGTCACCGAGCCCACGTTCTTCCTGACCTGTCAAAGCGACCCTGTCGCCCACGGCAACGACTACGCGATGCCCTGGTACAACTCCATGTCCCAGTCCGAGAAGCTCTACATCGAGGTTCCGGGCGACCATCTGTGCCCGATGACGGACTCCGGCAACAAGGCCAAGCAGGGCAAGTGGATCGTGTCGTTCCTCAGCCTCTGGCTGCGTGCCGACACCCGATTCAGCCCGTTCCTGTGCGGTCCCGTACGTGACGCCGACAAGAACAACACATCCCTGGTCACGCGCTGGATGGACACCTGCTCGTTCTGACCGGCTCGCTCGGAGCGCTCCGCGGCCCGCCGAGGCAGCGCTCCGAGCCTGCTGCCGGAGCCGCCACCGCCCAACTCGGCGTCGCCGGCCCGGTTCCAGCCGATGGGCGGGGCCAATGCCGCCGATCGGCGGGGGTGGTGGGGTCCTCTGGCGGATTCACCGCCGGCACGCGGGGTTTCCAGCCTGGAGGGCATGAAACACGATGCAGTCACCGATGCCCCTCCGACGGCCGGAGCACGGGAGGGCGAGCCGCCCTCCACGGCCCGGCTGATCGGGCTGGACCTGGCCCGGGGCCTGGCCGTCTTCGGCATGTACGCGGTCCATGTGGGCCCCGCCCCGAGCCAGGACGGTGTCATCGGCTTCCTGATGGAGCTGGCGCAAGGCCGCTCCTCCGCCCTGTTCGCCGTCCTGGCCGGCTTCGCGGTCGCCCTCATCACCGGGCGCCGCACACCGAAGACCGGGCCGGCCGGCCGCCAGGCCGTCGCCAAGGTCGCCATCCGGGCCGTGATCCTGCTGGCCCTCGGCACCGCCCTGACCATGACCGGCACCCCGGTCGTGCCGATCCTCGCCTTCTACGGACTGTTCTTCCTGCTCGTGCTGCCGCTGTACCGGCTGGGCGCCAAGCCGCTGGCGATGATCGCGGTGAGTTGGGCCCTGGTGGGGCCGCAGCTGCTGTACGTGCTGAGGCCGGTGGTCGGCGGCCGCGCATTCCCCACCGTCGGCGAGGCCGACGGCATCGTCTCGCTGTTCTTCACCGGCGGTTATCCGGCCCTGACCTGGGTTCCGTTCGTCGTCGCCGGTATGGCTGTCGCACGCCTCGACCTGGCCGCCACGGCGGTCCGGACACGCCTCGCCCTGACCGGCGTCGCCCTCGCCGTCACCGGCTACGGCGGTTCCTGGCTGGCACTGCGTCTGGTGCCCGGTGCCGCCGAAGCCGTCCGGGAAGCCGAAGGAGGGTCAGGCATGTCATCCATGTCGTCCTCATCGCCCGGCAGCGTCGGTCTCTTCGGCGACACCCCCGCCGGGCTGCTGGTCGCCTCCCCGCACAGCGAGGCGACCCTGTCCATCGTGGGCAACACGGGTGTGGCGATCCTGGTGATCACCGTGTGTCTGGCCGCTGTGGATGCCTTCCCCCGCCTGCGTCGCCTGGCCAAGCCCGTCATCGCGGTCGGCTCGATGTCGCTGACGGCGTACGTCTTCCACATCGTCGCCATCTGGCTCCTGAACACCGACGAAGCGACCGTCCCGCCCCTGTACATCCTGCTCGGCTTCATCGCGTCCGTCACCGTCCTCGCCACCGTATGGTCCCGCTTCTTCCAACGGGGGCCGCTCGAATGGCTGATGGGCCGGGCGACCCAGGTCGCCCGGCCCATCCGGTGAGGGGAATCCGCGCCTGGATCCGGAGCGGTGTAGTGGCGGTGCAGTGAAAGAGACGCACGCGTGCGCGGCGGGGTCAGTGCCGGGCGAACTGAACCCCGGTCGGTTGGGCGACGTTCGGCCGCAGCGCGATCCCGGTGATGGTCAGTCGTTCTCCGTAGATGTCCGTGACTCTGATCGAGCTGCCGCATCCGCTGCCGTCGGCGGAGATGAAGTAGTTGTATTCGGTGCGGGGCAACTCCCGCCAGCCGCCGCTGGTCCTGACCTCCAGGCGCGAGACCGGGTTGCGGTGGCCGATCGCCTGGATGCCGCACCAATAAGGGCTGGACCCGGTCTTGTACCTGATGGACACCGTGTCGGACGTGCTGGGACTCAGCAGCTGCCAGGTGATCGGTATCCGGCCCACCTTGAGATCGTCGAGCTTGGCGAAGGCCTGTTGGCTGAGGTCGATCTGCCCGGGTGCGCAGGGCAGGGGGCATTCGTTGGTGATCCGTACCGTGATCGACTTGCCGTTGGCCGCGCGGACGAGCACGTAGGCGCCGCACGCCTTGGACGTCTCGTAGTCCGTGGTGTTCATGGCCGCGATCATGAGGTCGGGGCTCGGGCCGAACAGACAGGCGCCGTCTCCGTCGGCGGCCTCGTAGGCGGTGGCGACCCCGGTGTAGGTGGTGTTGGGCCGAATCCGCCCTGCCGACGGCGGCGTGGTGGACGCCGTTCGCGAGGGCCGCGGGGTGGCGGTGGCCGAAGGGCGTGCTGCACCGGTCTTCGCAGCAGCCGTCGGCTTCGGCTTCGGTGTGCCGGTCGCGGAAGGGGTCGCCGACGCGCTCGGGGTGCCCGTCGTGGTGGTGGTTCTCACCGGGGTGGTGGCGGCGGGCGTGGCCGCGGCCTGCCCTGTCTCCGCGTCGCGGTCGGGGAGCAACCCCATGACCAGGTAGGCGAGAACGCCCGTGGCGGTCACCGCCAAGGTGGTGACCAGCACAAGCCTGCGTCTTTGCCTGCGCTGACGCGCGGCCTGCCTCGCTGTCTTCATACCTGTCCGTTCGGAGGATCGAGCCGATGGTGCACTGCTTAGTGACCGCAGAGAGCGAAAAGGTTGCCTTCGATTTCTCACTGAGGCGTACCGGAGTTCCGCGATAGGCGTCTCCGGCACCGGGACGGTAGCCAGGGCTGGCCGGCACCGGGGTGCCTGCCGCGCTCCGGCATCGACGTGCCGGCGCTGCCGGAAGGCTGTGCCGGCCAGACCCGTACCACGACCGCCCGCTCGGGCGACAACCGGGACTTCACCCCGCAAGCCGTCACACCACCGACGCACGGGCATCGTTTGCCCAGCCCCGCCGTCACCACGGCGAAATGCACCGCACGCAGCAGACATGCCGTTGCCCGGATCCGACCACCCTTCCACGGGCGCAGGACTGTGGCTCTCGTCGTGCTGTTCCTCGTCCTGCGTGTCGAGGGAGTCGGCTGACGGTGTGTGGGGTCAGCGCACGCGCCGTTCCTCCAGTGGCGCGGCGCGCAGTCGTCCGGTGTCGGTCGGCAGGTGGGGTGTGTGTCCTACGAGTCGGGCGGAGTTGGCGACGACGGCGATGCTGCTGGTGTTGTGCAGCAGGGCGGCCAGGACGGGGTTGATGGAGCCGCCGGCGCCGGCGATGAGGCCGGCGAGGTTCACGCCGATGGACAGGGTGTAGTTCTGCCGTACGACGCGCAGGGTGTGCCGGCTGAGTTCGACGACGGCGGCGACCTGGCGCAGGTCGTTGCCGGCGAGGGCGATGTCGGCGGTCTCCAGCGCGACGTGGGAGGAGTGGGCGCCCATGACGATGCCGACGTCGGCGAGGGCCAGGGCGGGGGCGTCGTTGGTCCCGTCACCGACCATCGCCACGCTGTGCCCCTCCGCCTGGAGGTCGCGGATCAGCTGGAGTTTGGCCTCGGGCAGGGCGTGGGCGTGGACCTCGGTGATGCCGAGGGTGTCGGCGACGGCCTGGGCGGTCTCCGGTGCGTCGCCGGTCAGCAGCACGATGCGGGTCACGTCGAGGTCGGTCAGCTGACGGACGACGGTTTCGGCTCCGCCGCGTACCGCGTCGGACAGGCCGAGCATGCCGATCAGTTTCTCGTCGTGGGCGAGGCAGATGACGGTCTCGCCGCCGGCGCGCAGTCGGCTGGTCCATGCCTCGGCCACTTCGGAGAGCTCCAGGCCGTGGCGGCGCAGCAGGGCAGGGCTGCCCACGAGCAGGCGGGTGCCGTCGAGTTCGGCGCGTACACCCATGCCGAGGACGACCTCGCAGGCCTGGTGGATCGGGATGTGCAGGTGCTGTTCCTCGGTACGCCGGACGATGGCCTCGGCGAGCGGGTGGCGTGCGTGCAGTTCGCCGGAGGCTGCCAGGCTCAGCACCTGGTCGGCGGTGACCGTCTCGTCGAGCGTGACCACGCTGGTGACCAGGGGGCGGCCCAGCGTGAGGGTGCCGGTCTTGTCGAAGACCACGGCGGTGACGCGGCCGATGCCTTCCAGGTGGGTGCCGCCCTTGATGAGGGTGCCCCGGCGGGCGCCGTTGCCGATGGCCGCGCTGATCGCGGTCGGGGTGGCCAGGCCCGCGGCGCAGGGGCAGGCGATCAGCAGCATGGTCATCGCACGCCTGGCGTCCCGCGTCAGCACGTACGTGATCGCCGACAAGGCGAACGAGACGGGCACGAAGCGGCGGGTGAAGGCGGCGGCAACGGTCTGGATCGGGGCCCGGTCGGCCTGCGCCTCCTCGACCCGGCTGATGATCCGCCCGACGACCGTGTCCTGTCCGACCGAGGTGGCCCGTACGGTCAGGGAGCCGGTGGAGACGAGGGTGCCCGCGTACACCTCGGTGCCGGGCTGCACGTACACCGGGAGCGCCTCGCCCGTGATCGCCGCCTGGTCCACCAGTGCCTCACCGGACTCGGCGATGCCGTCGACGGGGATGCGGTGGTGCTCGTAGACCGCGACCGTGTCCCCGGCCGTGACCTCGGCGAGGTCGACCTCCACCTCCACGCCGTCGCGGATCAGCCAGACGCGCTCCTCGCCGATGGAGAGCAGTTCCTCGATGGCGCGCCGGGTCCGCCGCAGGGTGATGGCCTGAAGGAACTCGCCGATGTTGAGCAGCCACAGCACCATCAGCGCGACCACGTTCTCGCGCAGCACGAGCGAGATCACGGTCGCCGTGGTCACCAGCAGATCGGTGCCCGCGTGGCGTCGGCCGCCGAGGGTGCGCGCGGCGCCGCGGAAGAAGGGCAGCCCGGTGAAGACGGTGACCGCGCCGAGGAAGCCGGCCGAACCTCCCGGCGTCCACGGGGGTCGGCCGAGAAGCCGCCGCAGTCCCAGCAGGGCGAGCACCGCACCGCCGACCACCAGGCGTGCGACCTCCCCGGTGGAGGAGTCGGGCGCGGAGCGGCTGGCTCTGGCGGGCACCCCTGGCGGGGGCGCCTGGTCGAGGGCGGCGACCAGCCGGTCCACGTCGACCAGGTCGGGCTTGATCCAGACGATCACGGCACCGGTGCGCGGGAAGATCCGCAGCGCCCGGAACCCCGGCAGATCGGTGAACCGCTCATCGACGAGGCCGGCGCAGCCGGGCCGCGCCCGCAGCCAGGGGACCATCAGCCGTACGCGGCCCGCGGCAGCGGACCGCACCACGACCCCGGAGCCGGAGCCGGGGGCCGGGGTGGGATCTGGGCCGGTGGCGGGATCGGACGCCGGGACGGGTCCAGGGCCGCCGGAAGAGCCGGAGGCAGGCAGCGGAACGTCGCCGGGTGCGGACGTGCCGGACATGGCGACCACCTCTCAGATGCCCTGTCAGTGCTCGTGGTCGTGGGCGTGCCCCTCGGCACCGACCGCCGAGGGCGGCGGCGCCTCCTCACCCAACTGCTCCCTGGCCTCCGCCAGCAGGTCTCCCGCCTTCAGGCGGGCCTCCTCGGCCGCCTCCCCGAGCCGTCGCCCCGTCGTGATGCCGCCCGCGATGCCGCTGACCAGAAGCCTGCGGGCCGCCGGTTTCGCCTTGGGTGCGGCCTTGGCGGCTCCCCGCAGAACCAGTACGCCGGCGGTTCCGGACAAGGCGTAGTGCGTGATGCGGCCCACGACCGCACCTGCGAGAGCGGCGGGATGCATCATGGTCTCCTTCCGCGGAGCGGATTCGGACGCCTTTGCAAGACTTTGATGCGGTAAGTCCATTCTCGTCCCATGGCGGACATGACGCATCAGCCGTACCGGAAGGGCCGCTGAACCGGTTCACGCCGGGCCCACTGAACCGGTTCATGCAGGGCCGAGGCGACGGAGGGTCATTTCTCGGCAATGATTGTCATATGAGATGGCTCAAAGACGGTCTTGACATCCGTTTCCATCTAGCGTGGCGCTGAGGCCGAGGCCAGGTTCAGCTCGGCGGCAGATCCCCTTGTTCCGGAGGAATCCATGCGTGTGTCCTCGTCCCGGCGTCTGGCGCTGATCACCGGCGTCTCTATGGCCCTGCTGGCCGGATGCGGCAGCTCGTCCGATTCCGGCAGCGACGCCGACGCGGCGCATAGCCCCGTTTCCTCGTCCACCATCCCGGTGGTGGCCTCGACGAACGTCTACGGGGACATCGTCGAGCAGATAGGCGGCGGGAAGGTGACGGTCACCTCCATCATCAGTGACCCCGACCAGGACCCGCACTCCTACGAGGCCAACACGCAGAACCAGTTGGCGCTGTCCAAGGCGAAGGTCGTCATCGAAAACGGCGGCGGTTACGACGACTTCATCGACCGGATGCTCAAGAGCAGTGACAACTCGTCCGCCGAAGTCATCAACGCCGTCGAGGTCTCCGGCAAGAAGGCTCCGGCGGGCGGAGAGCTCAACGAGCACGTCTGGTACGACTTCCCCACGGTCGGCAAGCTCGCCGACAGCATCGCCACGGCCCTGGGCAAGGCCGACCCCGACGACGCCGCCACCTTCACCAGGAACGCGAACGCCTTCACGGCGAAGCTGAAGCCACTGGAGCAGAAGGAAGCACAGATCAAGACCGACCACGGCGGCGCGGAGGTGGCCATCACCGAGCCCGTACCGCTGTACGTGATCGAGGCCAGTGGGCTCAAGGACGCGACACCCGAGGCGTTCAGCGAGGCCATCGAGGAGGGCGACGACGTCTCGCCGAGGACCCTGCAGGAGACGCTGGCGCTGTTCACCGGCAAGAAGGTCAAGGCGCTGGTCTACAACGAGCAGACTTCGGGCCCGCAGACCGAGAAGGTCGAACAGGCGGCGAAGGCCGCAGGGATCCCGGTGGTCCCGGTGACCGAGACCCTGCCCGAGGGCAAGGACTACCTCGGCTGGATGACCGCCAACGTCGACGCGCTCGCGAGCGCGTTGGGCAAGTGAGGCGGCCCGCCGTGGCCTCCTTGCCCCGTGCCCGCCAGGGCAGGACCGAGGGTCCCGACCGTGGCACGGAGGCCGCGGTGATCAGCCTGCGTGGCGCGGCCCTGTCCTACGGCGACCGCGTGCTGTGGCAGGACCTCGATCTCGACGTACGGCCTGGGGAGTTCCTGGCCGTGCTCGGGCCCAACGGATCGGGCAAGACCAGTTTCGTACGCGCCCTGCTCGGTCAACGTCAGCTGTCCGGCGGCACGTTGACGGTCCTGGGCCGCCCGCCCCGCAAGGGCAGCCGGTACATCGGCTACGTCCCGCAGCAGGCGACCCTGTCCGCCCACGCGATGCTGCGCGCCCGGGACCTGGTCCGCTTCGGCATCGACGGACACGGATTCGGACCCCGGCTGCGCACGGGCGCCGTCCGCCGCCGGGTGGACGAGGTCCTGGAGTCGGTCGGGGCCGCCGCGTACGCGGATGTCCCCGTCGGCCTGCTCTCCGGCGGCGAGCGGCAGCGCGTACGCATCGGACAGGCGCTGGCCACCGACCCGCGCATTCTGCTGTGCGACGAGCCGCTGCTCTCCCTCGACCTCAACCACCAGCGGGCCGTCACGGAACTGGTGGACGCCCGGCGCCGCTCCCACGGCACGGCGGTGGTCTTTGTCACCCACGAGATCAACCCCGTGCTGGGACTGGTGGACCGTGTGCTGTACCTAGCCCGCGGCGGCTATCGGGTCGGCACGCCGGACGAGGTACTGACCTCTCAGGCGCTGTCGCAGCTCTACGGCACGCAGGTCGATGTCGTCCGGGTCCGGGACCGGATCATGGTCGTGGGCGTGCCCGACGAGGTGGCCGAGCCGCCGCACCACCCTGAACTGCCGCACGGAGTACGGCCATGACCATCGCCGAGGGGATCTGGCAGCAGATCTTCAACTTCGACCACTACGGCGAGCTGCTCGCCCTGGTGCGCAACTCCCTCATCGCGGGCGTCGCGCTCGGCCTGGTCGGCGGTCTGGTGGGGGTCTTCGTGATCATGCGGGATCTGCCGTTCGCGGTGCACGGCATCAGCGAGTTGTCGTTCGCCGGTGCCTCGGCGGCGCTGCTGCTGGGGGTGAACATCGTGGCGGGCTCGATCGTCGGATCGCTGATCGCGGCCGGGACGATCGGCCTGCTCGGCTCCCGCGCCCGGGACCGCAACTCGGTGATCGGCACGCTCATGCCGTTCGGACTCGGACTCGGCGTGCTCTTCCTCGCCTTGTACAAGGGCCGGGCGGCGAACAAATTCGGCATTCTGACCGGGCAGATCGTCGCCGTCGACACCCCACAGATGTCGTGGCTGCTCGGTACGTCGGCCGTGGTGCTCGTGGCGCTGATGCTCATGTGGCGGCCGCTCGCGTTCGCCAGTGCCGACCCGGAGGTGGCCGAGGCGCGTGGCGTGCCGGTCCGCACACTGTCGTTCGTCTTCATGATCGTGCTGGGGCTCGCGGTCGCCCTGTCCGTGCAGATCGTCGGCGCGCTGCTGGTCCTCACCCTGGTCGTCACGCCCGCGGCCGCCGCGGCCCGGGTCACGGCCTCACCGGTGCTGCTTCCCGTGCTGAGCGTGGTGTTCGCGGTGGCCTCCATCGAGGGTGGCATCCTGCTCGCCCTGGGCAGCAGCATCCCCATCAGCCCCTACGTCACCACCATCTCGTTCACGATCTACATCGTCTGCCGGCTGATGGGCACCTACCGGGCCCGGCAGTGGGGAGCCGGACGAACCGCTCCCGAGCCCGGCTGACCAATACCTGCGCCTCCTGGCGTCTGCGGGCCCGGCGCCATGTCCGCTACTGCTGCGGTGCGGGGCGTGTCCCGGCCACCTCGTCGTAGAAGGACTCGGCCGCCGGGCCGAGCAGTTCGTGGGCCTCCAGGAACATCTCGTGCGCTTCGTGGCCCACCCAGCCCGCCGGGAGGAGTTCGGTCGGCAGGTCGGGGTCGCGGAAGGGGAACTTGCGGTAGTCGTACGTCAGTTGCATGCGCTCGACCAGCGCCTCCTCGGGGCTGAGGTGGCCGCCCCGGTAGGACGCCATCCGGCCCCGGTAGATGCGCAGCAGCTCCCGGTAGTCGTCGTTGAGCCCGTCCAGGTCCCAGCAGCGGGCGGCCATCTCCCGGTCGACGGGGAACCCGGACGACTGGCAACGCAGGGTGTCGAGGCGTACGGCCGGCTCGTCGGCGAACTTCTCCCGTACCTGCCGGATGCGGTCGTGCGGAGAGACATACGTGGACGGGGCCAGCGGGCCGAAGCCCAGCCAGGCCAGTTCCTTGCGGATGCGGTCGCGGACGCCGCGCTCGGTCTCGGGAACCGAGTAGATGACCATGTGCCAGTGGCGGTCCCACTCGGACGGCGCCCGGTCGAAGATGCGTGAGCGGCCCTCGTCGAGCAGCTGGAGACTGCGCGTGTTGAGCGTGTAGAGGGTCTCCCTGCCCTCGCGCCGGACGTCGAACCAGCCTTCCTTGCGCAGCCGCGCGAGCACCACGCGCACCGTACTGTCGCCGACACCGAAGCAGCCCATCAGTGTGCTGAGGGTGCGCAGCCGGGCGGCGCCTCCGCGGTAGCGGACGTAGTCGCCGAACAGGTCGAAGACGATCGATCGAGGTTTCACGAAAACCGACTATGTCATACGGACGGCCGTTGCCGAGGTGCGTCATGTCGACCTTAAGTCCATGCCAAGCCAGGCCTACATTGGGTAACAAATGATTGACGTCCGTTGGTTCAGTGACACATGCTGTGGGCGTGCGGGTCAGCCCGCCTCATACTGGACATGGAGGCACAGGCCATGGTTTCTCGGATCGCTTGCGTGGGAGGCGGCCCCGGCGGGCTGTTCTTCGCAACGCTCCTGAAGCAGGCCGATCCGTCGGTCGAGGTGACGGTCTTCGAGCGGAACCGCCCGGACGACACGTTCGGTTTCGGCGTGGTGTTCTCCGACGCGACCCTGGCCGGCATCCACGCGGCGGACCCGGTGCTGCGCACCGCCCTCGCGGAGCACGGGCGGCACTGGGACGACATCGAGGTACGGCTGAAGGGGCAGCGCATCCGCTGCGGCGGCAACGGCATGGCGGCGATCAGCCGCAGGACGCTGCTCCAGCTGCTGCGCCGACGGGCCGAGGAAGTGGGCGTCGAGCTCCGGTTCAGCCACGAGATCCCGGCGGATCCGGCGCAACTGGCCGACTACGACCTGATCGTCGCCGCCGACGGCGCCAACTCCCGCTTCCGCGACGGGCTCGCCGACGTGCTCGTTCCTGAGGTGGAGGTCGCGACCGCCAAGTTCATCTGGTTCGGGACCAGTTATCTCTTCGACGGGCTGACCTTCGTGCACGAGCACGGGCCGCACGGCACCTTCGCCGTGCACGGCTACCCGATCAGTGACGGGGTCAGCACCTTCATCGTGGAGACCGACGAGGAGTCCTGGCGCAGGGCCGGGCTCGACCAGTTCGACACCTCACAGCCGCCCGGCCCGAGCGACGAGAAGACCAAGGCGTACCTGGAGAAGCTCTTCGCCGAGCAGATCGACGGCCACGAACTCCTCGTCAACAACTCCCGCTGGGGCAACTTCCGCACCCGCCGCGCCCGCCGCTGGCACTCCGGCAACGTCGTCCTGCTCGGTGACGCCGCCCACACCGCGCACTTCTCCGTCGGCTCCGGCACCAAGATGGCCATGGAGGACGCCATCGCCCTCGCCATCAGCCTGAACACCCACCGCGACGACCTGCCGGCCGCCCTGGAGGCGTACGAGGCGGCGGCCCGGCCCTCCGTGGAGAAGATCCAGGCCTCCGCCCGGCCGAGCCTTTCCTGGTGGGAGCACTTCGGGCGCTACCACGACGCCTTCGAGCCGACCCGCTTCGCCTTCCACTTCCTCTCCCGCAGCATCGGCAAGGAACGCATCGCGCGCCGCGACCCCGCCTTCGTCGAGGAAGTCGTACGGGACTGGCGCGCGGCACACGAGGGGCGGGACCCCTTGGACACGCCGCTGCGGGTGGGCGAGCAGGAGTTCGCGGGACGGTGGGTGACCGGCGCCGACCTCGCGGGGGTGGCGTGCCTGTCGCTGATCGCGCCGGACAGCGAGGCACAACTGCCCGCGTTGTACGGGGAGTTGGAACGTGCCGTGAGCGGTACGACACCGCCGGAACTCGTCGCCGTCCACGCCGGGACCGCGCTCACCCGGCAGCTGCTCGCGGAGCAGGCCCGGCTGGGGCACGCGGTGCCCGCGCTGATCGTGGAGGACGGGATGGACACCGACCGCGCCGAGACGCTGCTGCTGTCCGGGCGCGCCGACCTGGTGGGGAGGGACGAAGCATGAGCGCGGACCTGACACCGCTGTTCGCCCCTGAGGGCGTCGTCGTGATCGGCGCCTCGTCGCAGCCCGGCAAGCTCGGCGCCGCCATGGCCCGCTCCCTGGCCCTCTTCCCCGGTACCCGCGCCCTGGTCAACGCCCGCCGTCCGAACCCCGACGAGGGCGTGTACGCCTCCGTCGCCGAGGCGGCCGACCAGGCCGACGGACGGCTCGACCTGGCCGTGCTGTGCGTGCCCGCGGCCGGCTGCGCGGACGCGCTGGCCGAGGCGGCCGCCGCGGGCTGCCGCGCGGCGCTGGTCTGCGCGGGCGGTTTCGGCGAGGCAGGACCGGAGGGCGAGCAGTACGCCGAGGCGCTGCGGCACGTCGCCGAGGAGACCGGCATCCGGCTGCTCGGCCCCAACACCTCAGGCTTCTTCGCCCCCCACCTCGGCCTGACGGCCAGCTTCGTGCCCGCCGCCGGACGGCTGCCCGCCGGGGACATCGCCGTCGTCGCGGCCAGCGGCGGCGTCAACCACGCGCTCTCCTTCGACCTGGTGACCGCCGGGAACGGCATCAGCCTCGGCGTGGGCATCGGCGCCGGCCTCGACGTGACCGCGGCGGACGTGCTGGAACACCTTGTGGGGGACCGTCGTACGACAGCCGTGGCGCTGCATGTGGAGACAGTTCCGGACGGGGCGCGACTGGTGGCCGCCGTACGCCTGGTGGCCGCCGTCAAACCGGTCGTGGCGCTGGTCGTCGGCCGCAGCGACGTCGGTGACTTCGCCCGGTCGCACACCGGCGCGCTGGCCACGAGCTGGCGCACTACACGGGCCGCGCTGCGGCAGGCCGGGGCGGTGCTCGTCGACGACGAGCGGGAGCTGGTGGACGCGCTCACCGCGCTCTCCCGCATCCAGCTGCCCCCGCACGCCGACCCGGGACTCGGCATCGTCACCGCCCAGGCCGGACCGGGGCTGCTGCTGGCCGACCGGGCGGGCACCGACGGCGTCCGGACGCCGGAGCTGACCGAGGCCACGCGGACGACCCTCGCCGGACTGCTGCCCCCGCTCACCTACCAGCGCAACCCGGTCGACACCGGCAGGCCCGGCGAGACCTTCGCCCGCGTCCTCTCCGCCACCGCCTCAGATCCGCAGGTGGACCTGCTGTCCGTCTACGCTCTGACCGAGCCCGACAGCGTCGACCTCGCCTCGGCCGCCCAGGACGCCGGTCTCGGTGCCGCCTCCCCGGCCGTGGTCGTCGTCGGCGGCCTCCCCGAAGACGTGGCGGAGCAGCGAGCGCGGCTGCACAAGGCGGGGATCCCGGCACTCACCGGACCGGCCTCCGCCGCCAATGCCGTACGAGCGCTGGTGACGCATGCGCGGCAGCGAGCCCTGCGGGACGAAGAGCCTTCGACGGAGACGACGGAGACGACGGAGACGAAAGCCAC
Organism: Streptomyces scabichelini; assembly: GCF_011045015.1. Classification (GTDB taxonomy): domain Bacteria; phylum Actinomycetota; class Actinomycetes; order Streptomycetales; family Streptomycetaceae; genus Streptomyces; species Streptomyces scabichelini. The sequence goes on from NZ_JAAKZY010000040.1 coordinate 15,494, forward strand.
CGTGCCGCCCGGCCCTCTGGACGAGCACGCCGCCAAGACGTTCCTCACCGACCTCGGCCTCCGCACCCCGGACCGCGTCGCCTGCGACTCCCGCGCCGACGCCCACCACGCCCTGCGTCTGCTGGGCGGCCCCGTCGCGGTCAAGGTCCTCGACGCCGCGATCCTGCACAAGACGGAGATCGGCGGGGTCCACCTGGGTGTCCGCACCCCCGACGAGCTCGACGCGGCACTGGACGCCATCGGCCCCGGCCGCCGCTACCTGGTCGAGGCCATGGCCCCGCCCGGCGTCGACCTCGTGCTGGGTGCGCGCCGGGACCCCGTGTTCGGGCCGGTCGTGCTCGCGGGGCTCGGCGGTACGGCCGCCGAGGCGCTCGCCGACGTGGCGATCCGGCTCGCCCCGCTCTCCGCGGCCGAGGCCGCCTCGATGCCCGACGACCTGGCCGCCCGCGCCCTGCTCGACGGCTGGCGCGGCGGGCCCGTGCTCGACCGTGCCGAGTTCGGGCAGGTCACAGCCGCACTCGCTGCCGCGCTGGCCGCAAGCCCCGACACCGCCGAGATCGAGATCAACCCACTGCGGCTCACTGCCGACGGACTGATCGCCCTGGACGCCGTGATCGTCCCCACCGCTCCACCCGCACAGAGCCGCTAAGGAGAACGACCATGCCCAGGCCGAGCAGCAATGGTGCTGTCCCCTGGCCCGCGGAGTACGCCCGCCGCTACGCCGAGAAGGGTTACTGGGAGGGCTCCGCACTGGGCGACCGGCTGCACGCCGCCGCCGACGCCACTCCCGACGCGGTCGCGCTCGTCGACGGCGACCTGCGGCTGACGTACCGTCATCTCGCCGAGCGTGCGGACGCCGCCGCGCTGCGCCTGGCCGCGCTCGGGCTGCGCCCCGACGACCGGCTCGTGGTGCAGCTGCCCAACACCGCCGAGTTCGTGATCCTCACGTACGCCTGTCTGCGCCTCGGGGTCATCCCGGTGATGGCCCTGCCGGGGCACCGCAAGCACGAGATCGGCCATCTCGTCGAGCACAGCGAGGCGGTGGCCGTCGCGGTGCCGGACGTGCTCAAGGATCACGATCACCAGGCGATGGCGTTCGACATCGCCGAGGACTCGCCGACTCTCCGGCACGTCCTCGTCCTCGGTGACAAGGTCGGCGACGACGCCGTGGACCTGCGGGAGTTGTGCGACCGGCACGGCACTTCCGCCGATCGGGCTGCCGTGGACGCGTACCGTCCCGACAGCCGCTCCATCGCCGTCTTCCTGCTCTCCGGCGGCACCACCGGTCTGCCCAAGCTGATCGCCCGCACCCACGACGACTACCTCTACAACGCCCGCCGCAGCGCCGAGGTCTGCGAACTCGGCCCGGACACGGTGTACTTCGCCGCGCTGCCCCTCGGGCACAACTTCCCGCTCGCCTGCCCGGGCCTGCTCGGCACGCTGCTGAACGGCGGCCGGGTGGTCCTCGGTTCCCCGAACCCGGAGAAGGCGTTTCCGATCGTCGAGCGTGAGGGCGTCACCGCGAGCGCCCTGGTCCCGGCCATCGCCCTGCGCTGGCTTGACCACCACCGCGAGCACCCCGGCACGGACCTGAGCTCGCTCCGGATCCTCCAGGTCGGCGGCTCCCGGCTGGCCGACCACGTCGCCCGCCGGGTGCGCCCCGAGCTCGGCTGCACGCTCCAGCAGGTGTTCGGCATGGCCGAGGGACTGCTCAACTACACCCGGCCGGACGACCCGGAGGACGTCATCTGTACGACGCAGGGGCGCCCCATGTGCGAGGACGACGAGCTGCTGGTCGTGGACGAACTGGGCGAGCCGGTACCGCAGGGGAGTCCGGGCGTGCTGCTCACCCGCGGCCCGTACACCCCGCGCGGCTACTACCGCGCCGAGGAGCAGAACGCCCGCGCGTTCACCGAGGACGGCTGGTACCGCACCGGAGACATCGTGCGGCTGCGGCCCGACGGCAACCTCGTCGTCGAAGGCCGCGACAAGGACATGATCATCCGAGGCGGGGAGAACATCTCCGCCGAGGAGATCGAGAACTTCGCCTACCAGACCCCGGGCGTCGCCCGCGCCGCCGCGGTGGCCATGCCCGACGCCGCGCTCGGCGAGCGCGTCTGCCTGTACGTCGTACCGGAACCGGGGCACACCGTGACCCTCGACGACGTCCACCGTGTGATGGAGCGCGCCGGCACCGCCCGCTTCAAGTTCCCTGACCGGCTGGTGACCGTCCCCGAACTCATCGCCACCAAGGTCGGAAAGATCGACAAGAAAGCCCTGCGCGCCGACATCGCGCGCCGCCTCGACGCCGAAGGAGCCCCCGATGGCCAGTGACCCCGACGGCACCACGACGGTCATAGCCCCGGACGAGAAGGACCCCGAACTCCGCAAGCTGTACGACGACTTCGCGGCATCCGGACTCATCCCGCTGTGGACCGAGATCGGCGACCTGATGCCGCTCACCCCGCAGCCGGAAGCCGTCCCGCACGTCTGGCAGTGGGACACGCTGCTGCCACTCGCGCGCCGCTCCGGCGACCTGGTTCCGGTCGGGCGCGGCGGTGAGCGCCGGGCCATCGCGCTCGCCAACCCGGGCCTGCCCGGACGGCCGTACGCCACTCCCAACCTCTGGGCGGCGATCCAGTATCTCGGCCCGCGTGAGGTCGCCCCCGCGCACCGCCACTCGCAGGGCGCGTTCCGGTTCATCTTGGAGGGCGAGGGAGTGTGGACGGTCGTCAACCGCGACGCGGTGGAGATGCGCCCCGGCGACCTACTGCTCACGCCGTCGATGCACTGGCACGGCCACCACCACGTCGGCGACGCCCCGATGGTCTGGCTGGACGGCCTCGACATCCCGCTGGTGCACCGCCTCGACGCGGGGTTCTTCGAGTTCGGCGAGGACGGGGTGTCGGACCGCTCCACCCCGTCCCGGTCGCGGAACGAACGCCTGTGGGGTCACCCGGGGTTGCGCCCGATCGCCGCCCCGGCAACCGTCAACTCGCCGCTCATGGCCTACCGTTGGGCCGACACCGACGACGCCCTCGCCGCTCAGCTGGAGCTGGCGGACGAAGGACACCCCGGGGTCGTCGAGCCCGGCCACGCCGGCATCCGCTTCACCAACCCCGCCACCGGCCGCGACGCCCTCGCCAGCCTGCGCACCGAGATGCACCGTCTGCGCCCGGGCGCCACCACCGCCACTCGCCGTACCACCGGCTCCTCCGTCTGGCAGGTGTTCCACGGCAGCGGCACCGTCACTCTCGACGACCGGGTGATCGAGGTGTCCGCCGGCGACCTGATCGCCGTGCCCTCCTGGTGCGCCCTGACCATCTCCGCGGACACGCAGCTGGACCTGTTCACCTTCAGTGACGCGCCCGTCTACGAGGCGCTCGATCTCGCACGTACCGAAATCACCGAGCGGCCGGGAACGGCCGAGGACACCGGGAGCACCGCCTCATGAAGCTCGCCACCATCCGCACCGCCGACAGCACGGCGGCCGTCCGCCTCGACGGTGACCGGGCCGTGGAGGTCGGTGCCCCGGACGTCGCCGCACTGCTGCGCCGCCCCGACTGGCGTACGGACGCGGCCGCCGCCGTCGGCCCGGCACACGACGTGGCGGCCCTCGACCTCGCGCCGGTCGTCACGACCCCGGCCAAGATCTTCTGCGTGGGCCACAACTACCGCACCCACATCGCGGAGATGGGCCGCGAGATGCCGTCGTACCCCGCCCTCTTCGGCAAGTTCGCCAACGTCCTGCTCGGCGCGCGCGACGACATCGTCCACCCGGGCGAGACCGAGGAGCTCGACTGGGAGGCCGAACTGGGCTTCGTCATCGGCTCCCGGCTGCGCCGCCGGGCCACCGAGGAGGAGGCGGCGGCCGCGATCGCCGGCTACACCGTCGTCAACGACATCTCCATGCGGGACTGGCAGTGGCGCACCCCGCAGTGGCTCCAGGGCAAGGCGTGGGAGGCCAGCACCCCGGCCGGACCCTGGCTGGTCACCGGGGACGAGATCGACGACGCGGCCGACCTGGAGATCCGCCTCGAGGTGGACGGCGAGATCATGCAGCGCTCGCGCACCTCGGACCTGCTCTTCACCCCGGCCCACATCGCCGCGTACCTCAGCACGTTCACGACGCTGGAGCCTGGCGACCTGATCCTCACCGGCACGCCGGGCGGGGTCGGCGCGGCCCGCGATCCCAAGGTGTTCCTGAAGCCCGGCCAGGTGGTACGGACGGTGATCGAGGGCGTGGGGGAGTGCGTCAACACCATCGTCGAGGACAAGCAGTGAAGGTTCTCGACTGGGTCGAGGACGGTCAGCGCCGGCTGCAGGAAGCGGTCGACGCGCTACCGGAGGAGGCGGTCACCGAACCGTCCGCCCTGCCCGGCTGGACCCGCGGCCACCTCCTCACCCACCTCGCCCGCAACGCCGACGCCCTGGTCAACCTGCTGACCTGGGCCCGGACGGGGATCCGTACCCCCATGTACGCCTCGCCGGACCAGCGCGCCACGGACATCGAGGCGGGCGCCGGGCGGCCCCTCGCCGAGCAGCAGACGGACGTTCGGGAATCCGCCGCCAGGTTCCGGAAAGCCGCCGAGGTGCTGTCGGCAGATGCCTGGTCGGCCATGGTCGTCAGCGGACAGGGCCGCGACATCCCGGCGTCTCAGGTGCCGTGGCTCCGGGCTCGTGAGGTGTGGATCCACCTGGTCGACCTGGACGTCGGCGTCGGCATGGACATCCTGCCGCCCGACTTCGCCTGGGCCCTTGTGCGCGATGTGGCCGGATGGATGTCGGCCCGTGTCGAACCGGGCACCGGCGCCGAGTTGACGGCGGAGGACCACGGCACCGTCGTACTCGGCACACCGTCCCCCGGCCGGACGGTCACCGGACCGCCGTACGCCCTGGCCGCCTGGCTCACCGGCCGGGGCGGCACCGAAGAACTGCGCGGCGAGCTGCCGAAGCTCCCTCGCTGGATATGACCCAGTGGTTGTCAACGATCAAAGGAGATCGGCATGAGCGAGACCTTCGTCCTGGTGACCGGCGCTTGCCACGGAGGATGGGCCTGGCGTCCCGTCGCGAACGAACTGCGGGCCGCCGGACATGTGGTGTACACCCCCACGCTGGCCGGTCTTGGCGAGGACGACGACCCGCGCGACGTGACCCTGACCGACTGTGTGAACAGCCTCGTGGAGTACGTCGAACGCGCCGGCCTGACGGACATCACGCTGGTCGGCCACAGCTGGGGCGGCTATGTGCTGGTGGGCGCGGCGCCCCGGCTGGCCTCCCGGCTCAGACGGCTGGTCTTCTGGAGCGCGTTCATACCCAACGACGGTGAGTCGCTGATCGACGCGTGCCCGCCGCACTACGGCGAGATGTTCCGCGCCGTGGCGGCCGCCTCCGGCAACAACGGAGTGACATTCCCGTTCGAGGTGTTCGCGCAGGCGTTCATGCAGGACGCCGACGACGAGACCCAGCGGATCGTCCACTCCCTGCTCGTGCCGCAGCCGCTCGGCACGTTCACGGAGAAGCCGGACACGAGCGCGTTCTACGCACTGGACATCCCGACCGCGTACGTTCTGTCCGAGCAGGACCTCTCCCTCCCCGGCGAGTGGCACTGGGCCGAGCGTTTCCCCCAACGCTTGAAGAACCCGCTGATGATCGAGACTCCCGGCAGCCACGAAGCCCTCTTCACCCGCCCCGCCGAACTGGCCGACGCTTTCATCCGGGCCTGCGCCACTCCGTAGGCGGCCCCGGACGACGGCATGGCGTAGGGGTGGGCGCATCGGCGCCCACCCCTACGTCACGCCGGAAGGCCCGGGCACCGTGGCGCGCCGCCACGGTGCCCGGGCACCACCGGTCACGGGGTCACAGGTAGACGGTCTGCGTCTGCTGGTACCCGGTCAGTCCCTCCGGTCCCAGCTCGCGCCCCAGTCCGCTGGCCTTGACACCGCCGAAGGGGGCGGCGGGGTCGGGGATGTAGCGGTTGACGCCGATCGTGCCGGTGCGTACGCGGTGGGCGACGGCCGCGCCCCGCTCGGGGTCGGACGTCCACACCGTGCCGCCGAGGCCGAAGTCGGAGTCGTTGGCGAGGCGTACGGCGTCGTCGACGTCGTCGTACGAGATGAGGGACAGGACCGGGCCGAAGATCTCCTCCTGCGCGATGACGGTGTTGTTGTCGACGTCGGCGAAGACGGTCGGCTGTACGAACCAGCCCCGCTCCAGGCCCTCCGGGCGACCGCCGCCGGTGGTGAGGCGGGCGCCCTCGGCCCGGCCCTTGGCGATGTACGACTCCACCCGGTCGCGCTGGCGGGCGGTGGCCATCGGGCCGATCTGGGTCGCCGGGTCGGACGCCGCGCCGACGGTGAGGGAGGAGGCGAGCGCCGTGAAGGCGTCGACGACCTCCGCGTACCGGCTGCGCGGAGCGAGGACGCGGGTGCCCAGGAAGCAGGTCTGGCCGTTGTTGAGGAGGGTGGCGCCGAACAGACCCTCGCCGATCTTCGACAGGTCCAGGTCGGCGTCGTCCAGGACGATCGCCGCGGACTTGCCGCCGAGTTCGAGGGTGACGGGGCGCAGCAGACGGCCGCAGGTCTCGGCGACGATCCGGCCCGCGGCGGTGGAGCCGGTGAAGGCGACCTTGTCGACGGCCGGGTGGGCGACGAGGTAGGCGCCGGTCTCCCGGTCGCCCTGGACGATGTTGATCACACCGGCGGGGACGCCGGCCTCCTCCACGGCCTCGGCCAGCAGGTAGGCGTCAAGGACGGTCTCCGGCGACGGCTTGATGACGAGCGTGCAGCCGGTCGCCATCGCCGGGGCGATCTTGAACATGGTCAGGGCCTGCGGGAAGTTCCACGGCGCGATCGCCGCGACGACACCGACCGGCGCCTTGCGCACCTCGATCGAGCCGCCGAACAGACCGGGCCGGGTCTCGCTCACGGCCAGCTCCTTCGCCAGCCCGGCGTAGTAGCGCAGCACCGCGCTCGGATAGCCGATCTCCAGCTGCCGGGCGACCGCGACGGGCATCCCGTTCTGGGCGGCGACCCGCTCGACGAAACCGTCGGCACGCTTGTCGATGGCGTCGGCCAGCCGCTCCATCACCTCGGCACGCCGCGCGGGCTCCCAACTCGCCCATCCAGTCGGTTCGTCGAAGGCGGCACGGGCGGCGGCGACCGCGCGGTCGATGTCCGCCTCCGTGCCCTCCGGTACCTGCCCGAGGGGCTCCTCGGTGCTGGCGTCGACCGGAGTGATCGTCCGGCCGGTGGCGGGGCGGACCCACTCGCCGCCGATGTAGAAGGTGTCGTAACGCAGGTCAAGTGCGGGCATTGGTCGGCTCCTTGGTCATGCGAAGTCATTGCGAAGTCACTGGGAAGTCATGGGGGCGGTGGCCCGGCGCACGGCCGCGGCGAACGCGTCCGGCGCGTCGACATGCACGAGGTGACCGGCTCCGGGGATCACCTCGCTGCGGACCGCGGGCACGGCACGCACCAGCCGCCGGTGCAGGGTGTGGAAGAAGGGGTGGCTGTTCGCGCCGATCAAGAAGGTGACCGGTACGCGGATGCCGCGGATCCTGCGCATCGGCAGGTGCTCGAACATCACGCCGTACGGGTGCGGGTCGAGCTCCGCCAGGATGTTGCGGGCATGGCCGAGCAGCCGGTCGCGTTCCTCCTTGGGCGCTTTGTCGAACGACTCCTCGCCCGCCCAGCGGAAGAAGTACTCGGCCCCCTCCTCCGGACGGCCGCGCAGCTGGGCCCACTTGGCGCGGGCCACCATGCGCAGCTGGTCGGCCCTGGGGCGGCGCAGGCCGTGCAGCGGCGGCTCCACGACGATCAGGCCCCGGACGAGGTCGGGGCGGGCGGCCGTGAGCGCGAGGGCGATGTTGCCGCCCGAGCTCCAGCCCAGCACCGTGGCCGGGGACTTGGCGACCCGCTCCAGTACGGCGATCGCGTCCGCGACATGGCGGCGGTGGTCGCGCACCGGCGGATGGGCGGACGCCCCGTAGCCGCGGCGGTCGTAGGCGATGACCCGGTTCCCGGCCGCCGCCAGGTCGTCCACGGTCCGGCCCCAGGTCGCGGCCTGGGCGCCGGAGCCGTGGATCAGCAGCAGCGGCTCGCCCGAGCCGTGCTCCTCGTAGGCGAGGTCGACTCCCTCGTAGGGAAGGAACATCGTCGTGCGCCGCTCAGCCGAAGGTCAGGACGGCCTTGAGGGTGGTGCCCTTCTCGGCGTCCTCCACGGCCTCGTTGATGTCCTCGAACGCGTACGACTTGATCAGCTTGTCGAAGGGGAAGCGGCCCTGCCGGTACAGGTCGACGAGCTTGGGGATGAACAGCTGCGGCACGCTGTCGCCCTCGACGATGCCGCGCACGACGCGGCCGAAGAGCAGCGACGACATGTCGAGGGACACCTCGGTGCCGAGGGCGGCGGCGCCGATCAGGCCGCAGGTGCCGCCCTGGTTGAGGGCGTCGACGGCCTGGCGCAGCACGGCCGGTACGGCGGTGGCCTCCACCGTGTAGTCCACGCCCAGGCCGCCGGTGAGGTCGCGCAGTCTCTCCACCGTGTCGCCCTCGGCGTCGTTGATGACGTGCGTGGCGCCCAGCTCCTTCGCCAGCTCCAGCCGCTGGGTGTTCAGGTCGACGGCGACGATGGTCGTGCAGCCCGCGACGACGGCCGCCATGACAGCGCTCAGTCCGACCGAGCCCGCACCGAAGACGGCGATGCTGCTGCCCGCCGGCGGCTTGAGGGAGTTGAGGACACCGCCCGCACCGGTCTGGATGCCGCAGCCCAGCGGGCCGAGCAGCTCCAGCGGCACGGACGGGTCCACCTTGACCACGTTCCGTTCGGCGGCGAGAGCGTAGGTGGCGAAGGAGGATTGGCCGAAGAAGACACCATGCACGTCGTCGCCCGACTCCCGGTGCAGGGGCGTGCTGCCGTCGGGGCGGGAGCCCGCGAAGTTGTGCGCGAAGAACAGGTCGCAGTACGCGGGACGGCCCTGCACGCACGTGCGGCAGCCACCGCAGGAGCTGAAGCTGAGGACGACGTGGTCGCCGGGGGCGACGGAGGTGACGCCGTCGCCGACGGCCTCCACCACACCGGCGCCCTCGTGGCCGAGGACGGCTGGCAGCGGCACCGGGTACCACTGGTCGCGGACGATCAGATCGGTGTGGCACACACCCGAGCTCACGATCTTCACGACGACCTCGCCCCGGCGTGGGTCGTCCAGGTCGAGCGGGGCGAGGGTGAAGGGGGCGCCCTTGGTCTCCGTCAGTGCGGCGGTGATGCGCATGGTTGCGGCTCCTTTGCCGGAAGGTTTCTGACGGGAAACGTAGAGCCGGACAGACCCCCCGAACTGTTCAATTCCTGGACACACCCGGAGGTCGTACAGCCGAGGCCCAACCTCATGTCGAGGTGGGACAGGGCCGGATGCCGAGGTGGGACATGGCCGGGCGGCTCAGGCGGTGATCTGCAGGCTCAGGCGGTGATCTGCAGGGTGCGCATCCGGCTGTACAGCGTGGTGCGGCTGATGCCCAGCCGCTTCGCGGCGTGCAGTTTGTTGCCGCCGCACTCGCGCAGCGCGACGGCGATCGCGTCGTGCTCGGCCCGCTCCAGCGGCGTCATGCTGCGCCGGCGCGGGCTGACCTGGTACCCCTCGGGCAGGTCGCGGGGCGTGACGTCGCCCGCCGAGCGGCGTCCGGCGACCGTCCGTACGACCGTGTGCAGTTCGCGCAGGTTGCCGGGCCACGGGTGGCCTGCCAGCGCGGCCAGCGTGGCCGGCGTGAAGCGCAGCCGGTCGCCGGCGCCCAGGCCGTCCAGCATGGCCCGCACCAGGTTGGGCAGCTCCTCGGTACGGTCCCGCAGCCCAGGCAGCTCGATCTGCGCGGGGCAGTCGGCGGCGAGCGCGGCACACTGGCCGGAGAGCTCGGCGACGGGAGCTCCGGTCAGGGCGATCCACAGACCCGGCCGGTCCATGAGCCGCCGCATCCGGACGGCGCAGGCGTCGGGCAGTAGATGCACGTCCTCGACGACCAGCAGGCCCGGGCCGCCGTCGCCCGCCCGCTCCAGGTCGGCGAGCCAGGCGGCTTCTCCGCGTACGGCCGCCTCCGAGGCGTCGAGGGTGACGACACGATCCCGGTCCCCGCCGACGAGTGAGCGCACCGTCGTCGTCCGTCCGGTGCCGGGCGCCCCGCCGACGTACACCGCCGTGCCCTGCACCAGCTCCGCGGGCCGTACGGCGGAAGTCCGGGCGGGGCCGCCACGGCGGACCGTGGCACCGGCCTGGTCGGGATCGCGGAACTCGAACAGCACACCGTCGGTCCCGGGGGCGACGGCCTGGTAGCGCACGGCCACGGTCCGCCCCGAGGACAGCTCGACCGAGGAGGCGAGGTGGGGCTCTGGGCAGCCCGCGGGGCCCCGGCGGCCGAGGCCGGACGCGAGTTCGCGCAGCCGGATGTGGTCGACGGGGTCGAGGAGATCCACGGCGGCGGGGCTGGCCAGCACCACCCCCTCGCCGAGTACCAGTACCGGCCGGTTCCGCCCGGCCGCCGCCACCTGGAAGGCCGCCAGCAGCCGCTGTTCGGCGCGGCGCGCGGTGCGCAGCAGCCGTTCCTCGATGTCGCGTGCGGCCCGCGCGACGAGCGGGGCGAGCAAGGGGGAGTCGTTGCCGGTGAGGCAGGTGATGTCGAGGACGCCCTCCAGCCGGCGGGTCACCGGGTGCGTGATCGGATGCCCGTAACAGCTGAACCGTTTGAACGGCTCCAGATAATGCTCCTCGCCGTGCACCGCGACGCCGCGGCGCAGCTCGTGGGCCGTGGCGATCGAGTTCGTCCCGGTCGTCTCCTCCAGGAACACCCCGCCCGCCACCACGCCGAGCCCGGCCAGCCGATCGCGCAGCGACCGCGCCCCGACGGGCACGTCCACGATCCGCGACTCCCGGTCGGCGAGCAGCACACAGAAGCCCGCGTCGCCGAGCTGCTCGGCGAGCTCGGCGAGCACCGGCTCGGCGGCCGCCACAAGACGGCTGCGCCGGTCCACCGCGCTCGGTTCCACCCGGAGGTTCGGAGTCGCGGGGGTGAGTCCGCTCAGTTCGGAGCGCCACCAGGAGTGCGCGATCTCCGGACGCAGCGCGGTGTCAATGGGGTGCATGGCGGACCTCCGGCAGATGGGCGGTGAGTGCGGTCCGCAGGGACTGCGGCTGTTCCACGGCGAGATGACCGCAGGCGATGACCTTCAGTACGGCGTCCGGGATGCCCTCGGCCGGCTCCCGGGGGTGCTCCACCGGCGTGGCCACGTCGTGGGCGCCCCCGACGACGAGCGTGGGGGCGGCGATCCCGGCCGGGCCGGGCCGCAGGTCGTATACGGCGACCGCGTCGCCGCAGTGCGGGAGGACTTGTTGAACGCCAGGTTGCCGTGCCGGTCGCCCTTGGCCGCCCGCATGAGCGCGAAGTCGGTGCGGGTGCTGCGCTCCAGCACGTACTGCACCCCGTCGAACTCCCGCGCCTCCTTCGGCGGCGAGGCCGGCGCGCCCCCGCCGGAGCCGGCGTAGCGCCACGGCAGCCTGCCCTCGGCGACCTGCGTGCCCACCCCGGCCGGCGGGTAGCAGGCCGGGATCCCCGCCCCGCCGGCGCGCAGCCGTTCGGCGAGCGTGCCCTGCGGGATCAGCTCCACCTCCAGTTCGCCGGCCAGGCACTGCCGGGCGAACTCCTTGTTCGCGCCGATGCAGGAGCCGGTCACCCGGGCGATCCGCTCCGCGGCCGGCGGCACCGCAAGGCCCCCTCCATCGCCCCGCGGTTGTCGGCGACCACCTTGTCCATCACTCGGCCGCCAGATCCGAGGGATGCCGGGCCAGCGGGGTGACCTCGATCCTCATGTAGGGGAACAGGGGCAGGTCCCACAGGATGCGGTGCAGCGCCTCGTTGTCGGCGACGTCGAAGACGCTGATGTTGGCGTGCTGACCGACGCACCGCCAGATGTGCACCCACTCACCGGACTTCTGGAGCTCCTGGCAGTAGGCCTTCTCGCGGGCCAGCAGGTCCGCGCGAACCCCGGGATCGAGGTCGCGCGGAATCTCGACGTCCATCCGTACCGCGAACAGCACCGTGCATCACGCCTTGTCGAGGACGAAGTCGTAGGTGACTTCACGGCCGGAGCCGTCCGCGACGGGGGCCGGGTCCAGGATGAGCTCGGGCTTGACGGCGGAGGCGATGTCGTCGGAGACGTGGCTGCCGCCCTTGAAGTACAGCTGGGTGGTGATGAGCTGGTGCCCCGGGGCCGACACCTTCAGGTGGAGGTGGGCGGGGCGCCACGCGTGCCAGCCCGCGGCGGCGATGAGCTTGCCGCAGGAGCCGTCCGTCGGGATCTGGTACGGCGCCGGCTCCATGGTGTGGATCTTGAAGTGGCCCTGCTCGTCGGCGGTGACGGTGCCGCGCAGGTTCCACTCGGGCAGGTCGGGGGCGAACTGCGAGTAGAAGCCGTCGGCGTCGGCGTGCCAGATCTCCACGGTGGCGCCGGGCAGCGGCGTGCCGTCCACGCCGGTCACCTGCCCCTGGAAGAGCAGCGGGGTGCCCGCCTCACCCTCGCGCATGGGCAGGGTCGCCTCGGCGGGCAGCCGGGGCGCGTCGGGGATGTAGTACGGGCCTTCGATGGTGCCCTTGCTGCCCTGCCGGTTCTCGCCCGCGACCTCTTCGACGACGTGCTCGAGCCAGACGTCGAGGAACAGCGGCCACTCGCCGTCCTCGCCGACCTGGATGAGCCAGGACTTCAGCACGTCGTACTCGGCGTACGTGACTTTGTGGCGGCGGATGATGTCGTGGGCGGCGGCGAGGAGTTCGGAGACCAGCGTGTCGACGCGCTTCGCGTCGACGTCGACCGCGTCCGTGCGCTGCTTGCTGCGGAACTGCTCGGTGGCGGCGGCTCCGGACGCGGCTGCGGTGGCCTGCTCGGTGATGATGTCGGTCATGATCGTCCCGTCTGTGCGAAATTCTCGGTGAAATGTCTCGGTGAAATGTCTCGGTGAAATGTCGCTGTGAAATGTCGAAGGGCTCAGCGGTCCCGGCGGTAACGCGCCAGCTTGTCGGGGTCGATGTCGATGCCGAGTCCGGCGCCCTCGCGGATGCGCAGGCTGCCGTTCTCGATGGTCAGCGGCTCGGTGAGGAGGTCGTCGGACATGTCGAGGAAGTTGGACAGCTCGCCGGCCTGTCGCGCCGTGGAGCGGTGCGCGGCTCCGAAGGCGACCGAGCACAACGTGCCGATCTGACCGTCGATCTGATTGCCCATCACCACCTCCACACCGAGCCCCTCGCACTCGTGCAGCACGCGCTGGGATGCGGTGAAGCCGGTACGGGCCGTCTTGATGCTGATGGCGGTGGCGGAGCCGCCGAGGAGTTCGCGGGTCACCTCGCCGGTGCGGGTGGCGCTCTCGTCGGCGATGAAGGGCACCGGGCTCCGCGCCACCAGCCAGCGGCGGCCCAGGACGTCGTCGGCGGGGCAGAGTTCCTCGGCGAACGTCAGCCCGAGGTCGGCCATCTCGCGCAGGGCGCGCGCCGAGTCGGACGCCGTCCAGCCGCGGTTGCCGTCGATGTACAGCTCGATGTCCGGGCCGAGGGCTTCGCGCAGTGCACGGCAGGCGGCGACGTCGTCGGTGTAGGGCTGCCGGCCGACCTTCACCTTGAAGGTGGTGACGCCGTAGGTGTCCCGGATCCGCTCGGCCTCCGCCACCATCTCCTCGGCCGGTGCGAAGCCCACCATGTGGCTCACCCGCATGCGGTCGGTGTAGCCGCCGAGCAGTCCGGACACCGGCATCCCGGCGGCCTGTCCGAGGATGTCCCACAGGGCCATGTCGATCGCCGCCTTGGCGGTCGGATTGCCCACGGTCCGCTCCAGACGGGCGTGCACCGCCTCCCGCTCCAGCGCGGTGAGACCCAGGAGCTGCGGGGCGAAGATCCCGTCGATCACCGCGATGATCGACTCCTGGGTCTCGCCGTAGGTGTACGGCCGCGGCGGCGCCTCGGCGGTCCCCGTCAGCCCCTCGTCCGTGTGGACCCGGACCAGGACGTGGTCGGCGGTGTGCACCTCACCGCTCGCGAATTTCAGCGTTTTCGCATAGGGAATGGCAAAGGGAATTGCCTCCACCTGGACGATTTTCATGCCACTCCCTGGAGAAACACGTCATTTTGTTCCAGTACATCGAGGAGGTTCCGCACCAGCGGCGAGTCGTCGTCCGCGCGCCACGCCAGGACCAGCGGGACGGACAGCGCGTCCTCGATGTCCTTGCACCGGACGCCCTCGCGGGGCGCGGAGCGGATCGAGTCGGGCAGGACGGCGACACCGAGCCCGGCGGCGACCAGGGCCAGGGCGGCCGAGGTCTCGGTGACCTCGTAGGCGCAGTGCGGGTAGAAGCCGGAGGCGAGGCAGCTGCGCACGACGGCGTCGTTGACGACGGAGCCGAGTGTGGCGCCGTACATGATGAAGTCCTCGTGCCGCAGCTGCTCGACACGGACGGTGTCGGCCTCGGCGAGCCAGTGCTCCTCGGGCACGGCGGCGACCAACGGCTCGTCGGCGAGCGGGCGGTGGGCGATGCCCTCCTGGCGGATCGGCGGGCGCAGCACACCGACGTCGAGGCGCCGCTCGGTCAGCCCCAGCTCCTGGGCGGGTGTGAGCATCTCGGTGTGCACCTCCATCATCACGTGCGGCATCTCGCGTTTGAGCAGCCGGGCGAGGGCCGGTAGCTGCCGGTACGAGGCGGAGCCCGTCAGGCCGACCCTGAGCACGCCCTCCACCCCCGAGGTGAAGCGCGCGATCCGGGCCACCGCCTCGTCGACGGCCTTGAGGATGCGCTCCACATCGGTGCGGAACACCTCGCCCGCGCCGGTCAGGGTGACCTGCCGGGTGGTGCGGGTGAACAGCTCCACGCCCAGATCCGTCTCCAGGCGGCGGATCGCCTGGGAGAGCGGCGGCTGGGCCATGTGCAGGGCCTGCGCGGCCTTCCCGAAATGCCGCGTCTCGGCGACCGCCAGGAAATACCGCAGGTGTCTGAGTTCCATCGGGCCGCCCCATTCCTCGTCTTCTCGTCGCGGGG
This sequence comes from Streptomyces scabichelini, assembly GCF_011045015.1. Taxonomy (GTDB): domain Bacteria; phylum Actinomycetota; class Actinomycetes; order Streptomycetales; family Streptomycetaceae; genus Streptomyces; species Streptomyces scabichelini. The sequence goes on from NZ_JAAKZY010000040.1 coordinate 30,552, forward strand.
CCCTCGAATGCGCTTCAGCGTAAGGAGCGAACCCCATACCCCACAAATATCTGGTTGGAGCGTATTGAGACGGACGCGATATCAATACCCCCCTGGGTCAACCCTGGGGAAATGTCTGGGGCCGACTCTTCACCCCGCTGTCATGGTGCTGAAAAGCAATGGCAACGAGTCGCCGACCAGGTCGGAGGGCTCGGTCGAGGCGAAGGGACGAGAACATGGCCGAGGACTTCAGCCGTGCGCGGACCATCCTCGAAGACGCCCTCGTGGAGGATCCGGACAACGGTGTGTACCGGGTCCGGCGCAGTGTCTTCACGGACGAGGAGCTCTTCGAGCTGGAGATGAAGCACATCTTCGAGGGGAACTGGCTCTATCTCGCGCACGAGAGCCAGATCCCGGAGGTCGGCGACTACTTCACGACGTACATCGGCCGCCAGCCCGTCGTCATCTCCCGCGACAAGCAAGGGGAGCTGCACTGCCTGATCAACGCGTGCAGCCACCGCGGCGCGATGCTCTGCCGCCGCAAGACCGACAACCGCACCACCTTCACCTGCCCGTTCCACGGCTGGACCTTCAACAACAGCGGCAAGCTGCTGAAGGTGAAGGACCCGCGCGAGGCCGGCTACCCGGAGCAGTTCAACACCGACGGCTCGCACGACCTGAAGAAGGTCGCCCGCTTCGAGTCCTACCGCGGGTTCCTGTTCGCCAGCCTGAACCCGGACGTCAAGCCGCTGCGCGAGCACCTGGGTGACGCGGCCGTCGTCATCGACATGGTCGTCGACCAGTCCCCGGACGGCCTGGAGGTACTGCGCGGCTCCTCGACGTACCACTACGACGGCAACTGGAAGCTGCAGGCCGAGAACGGCGCCGACGGCTACCACGTCTCCGCCACCCACTGGAACTACGCGGCCACCCAGGCCCGCCGCACCTCGGGCGAGTCGAAGAACGACACGAAGACGATGGACGCGGGCGGCTGGTCCAAGCAGAAGGGCGGCTTCTACTCCTTCGACCACGGCCATCTGCTGCTGTGGACCAAGTGGCTCGACCCCACCAACCGGCCGCTGTACGAGAAGCGCGACGAACTGGCCGCCGAGTTCGGGGCGGAGAAGGCCGACTGGATGATCGGCGTCTCCCGCAATCTGTGCCTGTACCCGAACGTCTACCTGATGGACCAGTTCAGCTCGCAGATACGGCACTTCCGGCCCATCTCCGTGGACAAGACCGAGGTCACCATCTACTGCATCGCCCCCAAGGGCGAGCCCGCCGAGGCCCGCGCCCGCCGGATCCGGCAGTACGAGGACTTCTTCAACGCCACCGGTATGGCCACCCCGGACGACCTGGAGGAGTTCCGCTCCTGCCAGAAGACGTACCAGGCCGAGTCCATGCCCTGGAACGACCTCAGCCGCGGCGCCGTGCACCAGATCGACGGCCCCGACGAGGACGCCAAGAAGATCGGCATCGACCCGATCGCCAGCGGCGTGCGCACCGAGGACGAGGGCCTCTACCCCGTCCAGCACGGCTACTGGCTCGACACCCTGCGGCGGGCCCTGGACGACCTGGAGGCGGCGAAGTGACCACGGCAATCGATGAGTTGACGCTGGAGGGCATCCGGCAGTTCCTCTACCGCGAGGCCCGCCACCTCGACGACCGAGAGTTCGAGAAGTGGCTGGAGTGCTACCACCCCGACGCCGAGTTCTGGATGCCGGCCTGGGCGGACGACGACGAACTCACCCGCGACCCGCAGCGCGAGATCTCCCTGGTCTACTACCCGAGCCGGGCCGGCCTGGAGGACCGCGTCTTCCGCATCCGCACCGACCGCTCCAGCGCGACCAGCCTGCCCGAACCGCGCACCGGCCACAACATCACCAACGTCGAGATCACCGGCCGCGACGGCGACACGGTGCACGTGCGCTTCAACTGGTTCACGCTCTACTACCGCTACCAGACCGTCGACACGTACTTCGGCACGTCGTACTACACCCTCGACCTGACCGGGCCCGAGCCGCTCATCACGCGCAAGAAGGTCGTCCTGAAGAACGACTACGTGCACCACGTCGTCGACATCTACCACGTCTGACATCCCTGGAATCTCACGTCTGACATCCCTGAAATGAGTCGCAGCATGTCCTTCCAGGTCGCCCTGAACTTCGAGGACGGCATCACCCGCTTCATCGAGTGCCGCCCCGACGAGACCGTCGCCGAGGCCTCCTACAAGGCCCGGATCAACATCCCCCTCGACTGTCGCGACGGCGCCTGCGGCACCTGCAAGTCGCTGTGCGAGTCGGGGAGTTACGACGGCGGCGACTACATCGAAGAGGCGCTCACCGACGACGAGGCCGCGCGGGGCCACTGCCTGCCCTGCCAGATGACCCCGCACAGCGACCTCGTGCTGCGCATCCCCTCGTCCGCGGCCGCCGCCAAGACCGGGCCGGCCGCGTTCGGCGCGACCGTGGCCGACATACGGCGCCACTCCGCGACCACCGTCGAGTTCGCGCTCGACGTCGACAACCGGGACGGCCTCGACTTCCTGCCCGGCCAGTACGTCAACGTCGCCGTCCCCGGCACCGACCAGACCCGCTCCTACTCCTTCAGCTCCGGCCCCGCCCAGCGGCAGGTGTCGTTCCTGGTGCGCATCGTGGACGGCGGCGCGATGTCCGCGTACCTCACCGAACGCGCCAGCGTCGGCGACCGCCTGGAGTTCACCGGCCCAATGGGCAGCTTCTACCTGCGCCAACTCACCCGCCCTGCCCTGCTGCTGGCGGGCGGCACCGGCCTGGCGCCCCTGCTGTCGATGCTCGAGCGCATGGCCCAGCAGCCGCCGGGCCGCCCCGTCCACCTGCTCTACGGCGTCACCACCGACGAGGACCTCGTCCACCTGGACACCCTCGAGGACTACGCCGAGGTCGTCCCCGGCTTCACCTTCGACCACTGCGTGGCCGACCCCGCGAGCCGTGCCCGCACCAAGGGCTTCGTCACCGGACTCATGGACGCCGGCACCCTTCACCACGGCGATGCCGACGTCTACCTGTGCGGACCGCCCGCCATGGTCGAGGCCGTACGCGCCCACATCGCGTCCCTCGGCGTGACCCCGGCGAGCTTCCACTACGAGAAGTTCACCCCCGCCGCCGTACGCACCACGGCGGAGGCCGCATGAGCGTGACCACCGTCAACACGGTCCGTTTCGCCGGGAAAAAGGTCGTGGTCACCGGAGCCGCGCAGGGCATCGGCCTCGCCGTCGCCCGCCGGCTCGCCGCCGAGTCCGCGGACGTCGTCCTCGTCGACCGCGCCGAGGTCGTCCGGGCAGCCGCCGAAGAGCTCAAGGCCCACGCCGTCGTCGCCGACCTGGAGCGGTACGAGGGGGCCGAGGCCGCGATCGCCGCGGCCCACGACCACCACGGCCGCATCGACGTCCTCGTCAACAACGTCGGCGGCACCATCTGGGCCAAGCCCTACGAGCACTACGCACCCGACGAGATCCAGGCGGAGATCCAGCGCTCCCTCTTCCCCACGCTCTGGACCTGCCGCGCCGCCCTTCCCCACCTCATCGCCCAGCGCTCCGGCACGATCGTCAACGTCTCCTCCGTCGCCACCCGCGGCGTCAACCGCGTCCCGTACGCGGCAGCCAAGGGCGGCGTCAACGCCATCACGGCCTCCCTCGCCATGGAAACCGCGCAGTACGGCATCCGCGTGGTGGCCACGGCCCCGGGCGGGACCGACGCCCCTGCCCGGCGGGTCGCCCGGGGCCCCGCGGCCCGGACCGCGCAGGAGAAGGCCTGGTACCGGCAGATCGTCGACCAGACCACCGGCTCCTCCCTGATGAAGCGCTACGGCACGCTCGACGAGCAGGCCGCCGCCATCTGCTTCCTCGCCTCCGACGAGGCCGCCTACATCACCGGCACCGTCCTGCCCGTCGCCGGCGGGGACCTCGGCTGACTCGAACGCAACGTGGGGTCCACTCCATGAACACGCAGGAGCACAGAACCACTCAGGCACCCAGAACCACCGACCCACGGGACGGCCCCTTCGTCCCGCGCCCGGCCGCCGAACCCGTCCCGGCCGCAGCGGCCTTCGTACCGGGGCCGTGGCCCGGCGGCGGTGCTAGCGTGCTGGCACATGAATGACCGCCCTGAGCTGCAGCGAAGCCTGATCGGACGGGCCGGCGAGGTCGCCGCGCTGGCCCGCGCGATCAGCGCCGCCCGCTCCGGCCGCCCCGGGCTTGTCCTGGTCGAGGGCCCGGCGGGCATCGGCAAGACGGCGCTCGTCGAGCACGTCCTCACGCGGCACGGATCCGGCGCGGGAGTACTGCGCGTAGCAGGGGTGTCCTGGGAGTCGGGTCTGCCGCTCGGGATCGCCGACCAGCTCGTCCACGGCAACGGCAACGGCGCCGCTCTGCCCGACCCGACGGCACCGGACGCCGTGCTGGACACCGGCCGCCTGCTGCGCCGTCAGTGGGCGGCCCGGCAGGAGCGGGAACCGGTGATCGCAGTCGTCGACGACGCCCACTGGGCCGATGCGGAGAGCCTGCGCGCCATCCGGTCGGCGCTGCGCAGGATGTCCACGGAGCGGGTGCTCGTCATCCTGGCCGCGCGGGACGAGCCGTACGAGCTGTACGAGGTCGGGGGACGGCACGCCGAGCCGCCCCTGCCGGTGCCGGCGGTCCTGGAATTCCTCGACGGCTGCCGCGACAACGCCGTACGTCCCGGACCGCTGACCCCGCAGGACGTGCGCACCCTGGCCCGGGAGACGGGCGGGCTCGCCCTGGACGTTCCCGCCGCCCGGCACCTGTGCCGCCACACACGGGGCAACCCGCGCCACGTGACGCAGCTCCTGCGCGAACTGCCCCGCGAGACCTGGCAGGACTGGCGCCCCGAGCTTCCCGCGCCCACCCGTTATGCCACGGCCGTCCGCCACCGGCTCGCCCGTTGCGGCGAGGCCACCCGGGCCCTGGTCGAGGCCTGCGCCATCCTCGGCGAGGACGCCTCGCTCACCGAGGCCGCCGCGCTCGCGGGCCTGGACACCCCGCTGCCCGCAGTGGACGAGGCCCGGGCGGCCGGTCTGGTGACCGCCATCCTCGATCCCGGCCGTCACCAGCTGGCCTTCTCCCACCCGCTGGTCCGCGCCGCCGTCCTCACCCGCATCGACCTGACCCGCCGGGCCGGACTGCACGCCCGCGCGGCGGAGATCAGCGACGACCGGGGAAGGCAGCTGATCCACCGCGTGGCCGCCACCACGACAGCCGACGAGACGCTCGCCGACGAGCTCGACCGGTATGCCGCCGAGCGCGCCTCCGCAGGGGAGTGGTCGGCGGTGGCCGACACCCTCGTCCGCGCGGGGAGGCTGAGCACCGGGCGCACCGCACGCGAGGACCGGCTGCTGCGCGCCGTCGACGCGATGATCGGCGCCGGGGACGTGCCGCAGGCCACGGCGTTCGCCGCGGAGCTGGAGAGTTTTCCGGCCGGCATCCTGCGCGACGTGGTGCTGGGCTATCTGGCCATCATGCGCGGGCGCCCGGCGGAGGCGGAGGCCTTCCTCACCCAGGCCTGGGAGCGCTGCGACCCCGCTCGGCACCGCGACCTGATGGCCCGGATCAGCCAGCGCCGCGTGCTGCACGCGCTCGGCCGCTGGGACGCAAGCGACCTGGTCGCCTGGGCCCGCCGGGCGATCGAGCTCGCCGACCCGGACAACCCGTCGGCCATCGAGTCGGAAGCCGTGCTGGGCCTCGGCCTGGCCGCGATGGGCCGCCCCGAAGAGGCCCTGGCCGCGTACGAGACGGCCGCCGCCAAACTGCCCGGCGGCGCCCAGCCCCAGCGCTTCCAGCTCGGGCGCGGCTGGGTGGACCTCGCCCTGGACGCTCCCGAAGCGGCCCGCCGCCGACTCGAAGCGGCCGTCCCCACCAGCTACCGGATGGGCTCCACCCGGATCTCCCTGTGGGCGCAGGGCTGGCTGGCGCGCACCCAGTTCGCGCTCGGCGCCTGGCCGGAGGCCCTGGAGACCGTGCAGCGGGCGGCCGTCCGCCTCGCCGAGGTCCGCATCGAACTCGTCCGCCCGATGGTCCACTGGACCGGCGCCCAGATCCATGCCCTGCGCGGCGACTGGGAGGCCGCCGACCACCATGTGGGCGAGGCCGCCGCCGACCTTCACCACTACGAGGTCATGCTGATCCCCTCCTGCCTGGCCCGCGCCCAGGTGGCCGAGGCCCGCGGCGACTATGACCGGGTCGTCGAGGCCCTGGCCCCCGTGGTCCAGCTCCCCGTGCGGGAGTCGATCGACGAACCGGGCTTCTGGCCCTGGCCGGACGTGTACGCCAACGCCCTGGTCATGACGGGCCGCCTCGACGAGGCCGACGCGTTCCTCGCCCCTCACGAGGATCTCGCCGCCCGCCGCGGCCGCCGCTCCGCCCGGGCCCGCCTCGGCCTCGCCCGCGGCCGGCTCACCGCCGCGCGCGGCGACATCGACACCGCCCGCAAGGAGTTCGAGCAGGCCCTCTCCCACCTCGAGCACCTGCCGCTCCCGTACGACCGGGCCCGCGTCAATTTCGCCTACGGCCAGACCCTGCGCCGCGCCGGCAAGCGCCGCGAGGCCGACACCGTTCTGAAGAACGCCCGCGACGCCTACGCCACCCTCGGCGCCCGCACCTTCGTGGAACGTTGCGACCGGGAACTCCAGGCCGGTGGCCTGCACACCACCCGCCTCGCCCCGGGAATGGCCCAACTCACGGCACAGGAACGTGCCGTGGCCCGGCTCGTCGCTGCCGGGGCCACCAACCAGCAGGCGGCTCTGGAGCTGTTCATCTCGGTCAAGACCGTGCAGTACCACCTGACGCACGTCTATTCGAAACTGGACATCCGCTCTCGCAGCGAACTCGCTGTGCGCTTCAGGGAGTTGCCGCATCCCGAGTGATCGACACCTCGGCACCGACCTGCGAGCACTGGACTGTCGCCTCGGCACGAGCATCGTGTGCAGCCGCTGCGTCGGCCGTCCACTACGTGATCGGTACGGTGGTACCGGGACGACGAGAGGGGCGGCGCGGCCGTGGGTGAGGAAGCGGAGATCAGGACGGCGAAGGAGGCTGCCGACCACGAGCTCATCCTGGCGTTCGGGCGGTTGCAGGGGGCGGCGAACCGGCTGGAGTACATCCTCGGCCGGGCGCTCGAGGTGGAGTGCGGCATCAGCCATCTGGTCTTCGAGGTGCTGCTGATCCTCGGGCGGGTGGGCGAGCCGGGGCTTTCCATGCGGGCCATCGCGCAGGAGCAGGTCCTGACCACCGGCGGCGCCACCCGGCTGGTGGATCGGATGGAGACGGCTGGTCTCGTGACGCGCGTGGAGTCCCCCGAGGACCGGCGCGGGAAGCTCGTGCGGCTGACCCCGCTGGGCGAGGAGACGGCCGTACGCGCTGCCCGGGTGCACCTGGAGAACATCAAGCGGCACTTCGTGGAGCCCCTGCCGGAGGCGGACCGCGCGCGGTTCGCGGAGGATCTCCGGATCCTCAGCCATACGGCCCGGGACGTGCTGCCTCGACTTCCCTGACCTGCGGACGTACGGACCTGCGGATCCGTGGCAGTGCAGGTCTAATGGCATCGGGCGTGCTCGTGTGTCCCAGTTCACACGAGTCGAGGAATGTCTGACGAGTCAGCTACTGTTCTGTCAGGTGAATCGCTCGCAACCGGCGGGCGTCCCTCTCTGCCGAGGTCTTCGATGAAGCTCGTCTACGTCTTCGACGCCTACTGCGGCTGGTCGCACGGTTTCTCCGGCACCCTGCGCGAGATCACCTCGCGCCACCCCGGCCTGCCGGTCGAGATGGTCTCCGGTGGTCTGTTCACCGGGCCGCGCCGGGTGCCGATCCGAGAGTTCGGCTACGTCCAGGGCGCGAACGCCAAGATCGCCGAACGGACCGGTGCCACGTTCGGCCAGGCGTATGAGGAGTTGATCGCCGACGGGTCGTTCGTGATGGACTCCGAGGCCGCCGCCCGTGGCGTCGTGGCCCTGCGCCAGGTGGCCCCCGACCGTGCAGCGGAGCTGGCCACGGCCCTACAGAACGCCTTCTACGTCGACGGACGGAGCCTGTCCGAGGCGGCCACCTACCGGAGGGTCGCCCAGGCGGCCGGGCTCGACGCGGATGCCGTCGTCGCCGCCTTCGAAGCACCCGAGGCGCAGACCGTGGCCCACGCCGACTTCCGCCGCGCGGCCCAGCTCGGCGTCACCGGCTTCCCCACTCTGCTGGCCGTCGACGGCGACTCCGTCAGCCCTCTGGCGTACGGCCACGCCACCGCCGACGAGGTCGACGAACGCCTCGCCGCTCACTGAGCTTCCCCCGTCCCCGTCCCCACCCCATCCCCTGCGCAAAGGAGCCATCGATGAGCACGCTTTCCTTCAAGGTCCTCGACCTCGACTTCCCGGCCGGCAGCAAGAACAAGACCGCCACCCTGGTCACCGGCGAGCAGGAGGCGCTGCTGGTCGACGCCGCGTTCACCCGCGCCGACGGCCACCGCCTGGCCGCCGAGATCCTCGACTCGGGCAAGAAGCTGACCACCGTCTTCGTCAGCCACGGCGACCCGGACTTCTACTTCGGTGCCGAGGTGATCGCCGACGCCTTCCCCGACGCGGTCTTCGTCGCCACCCCGATCGTCATCGAGCACATCCAGCACTCCTACGAGGGCAAGCTCAAGGCGTGGGCGGCCCTCGGCCCGAACCTGCCCACCCGCCTGGTCGACCTCACCCCGCTGACCGGCGACCTCACCCTCGAAGGGCACCGCTTCGAGCTCAAGGGCGGTCCGGCCGGACTGCCCGACCGCCACTACCTGTGGCAGGCCGAGCAGCGCGCGATCCTCGGCGGCGTCCTGCTCTTCCAGCAGGAGCACGTCTGGGTCGCCGACACCCCCACCGCCGGCGACCGCGCCGCCTGGATCGACCTGCTGGACGAAATGGCCGCCCTGGACCCGGAGTTGGTCGTCCCCGGCCACCGCCTGCCCGGCACCCCGGCCGACGCCTCCGCCATCACCGCCACCCGCGACTACCTGCTCGCCTTCGAGGAGGAGTTCGGCAAGGCAGCCGACGGTGCCGCGCTGACGGAGGCGCTCGTCAAGCGTTACCCCGACAACGGCATGCTGATCGCCGCCCAGCTCGGCGCGAAGGTCGCCAAGGGCGAGATGAAGTGGGGCTGACCATGGCCGAGTTCGCCACATCCACGGCTCCCGCCGACGTCGTACGGCGCCAGTACCTGGCGTCCGCGGCCGGCGACCTGGAGGCCCTGCGGGCCACCCTCGCCCCCGACGTGGAGTGGACCGAAATGGCAGGCTTCCCGCTCGCCGGCACCTACCGCACCCCCGACGGCGTCACCTCCAACGTCATGGAACAGCTGGGCAAGGACTGGGACGGCTGGGCGGCGCACGACGACACCTACGTCGTCGACGGCGAGAACGTCGTCGTGCTGGCTCGCTACACGGCGGTCAACAAGGCCACCGGCAAGCCGCTCGCCGTCCGCGTCGCGCACCACTTCGTCGTACGGGGTGGACTCATCGTGCGCTTCGAGCAGTTCGTCGACACGGCACTGGTCCGCGAGGCCATGACGGACTGACGCGTTCTGTACTGACACGAATTTCGGCTGTATCCGGACCGAGGCCGTCCCCCAGCAGGGGACGGCCTCGGTCCATTGCCCGTGCTATTCACCGGGCGCCGCGTACCTCGCAAAGGCGTACTACTGGCCAAGGCCGCCGCCACCCCGGTCGGTGCCCGGGCCGGGTCGTGAGAGGCGGATCATGGCGCGGTAGAGAGCAGTGTGCCTCGGGGCTTCGGGCAGCGGGGGGATCGGCGCGTCGGGGGTGGCGTAGGAGCGGAGCATGTGGCCGACGAGGCGGCGCCAGGTGTCGGGGGCGGCGTCGCCGGTGGCGGCGATGACGCCGGCGTTGGCCATGAGCAGGATGACGAGGTCCTCCGAGACGAAGTCCTCGCGGAGGTGTCCGCTGTCCTTGGCGCGGGCGATGAGTTCGAGGAACCCGTTGTACGCCTCGGTGCGGCGGGCCTCCAGGGCCTTGGCGGCGGGGAACGTCATGGTCAGTACGTCGGCGAAGCCGCGGTCGGCGGCCTGCATGGCGCAGACGGCGTGGAGGTAGCCGGTGAAGCCGTGCCAGGGGTCGGGGTCGGCGAGTGCCTCGGTGACGGCACCGACGTAGGCGTCCATGCGGTCGGCGAAGACCGCGTTGACGAGTTCCTCCCGGGTGGCGAAGCGCCGGCCGAGCGTGGCTTTGCCGACCCCTGCCTCGCGGGCGACCGAAGCCATGGAGACACCGAGCCCCTCGGCGGCGAAGAGGCGGCGGGCGGCGGCCAGGATGAGGCAGCGGTTGCGCTCGGCGTCGGCGCGCAATCTTGCTTCGGGCTGCTGGTCCGGACTCTGGTCGGAGGGTGCGGAAGTCATGCACCCACTCTACCTAAGTGGACCGGTCGGCCCGCTTCTGTTGTACGCTGGGCCGCGATGAAGCGGGAAGGTCGTACCACTTATGGAGAGGTTTCTTTCATGCGTGCTGTAACACTCGAATCCGTCCCCTCGACCCCGGCCGTGGCCGAGGTGGACACTCCTCGCCCGGAGGCCGGGGAATTGTTGGTCAAAGTGGTCGCCGCCTCGTTGAACGCATTCGACCTCGCCACCGCCGCCGGCTACACGCAAGCGTTTATGGAGCACCGGTTCCCGCTGGTCCTCGGCCAGGACTTCGCGGGCACCGTTGAGGCGCTCGGCGAGGGCGTGGAGGGCTTCGCGGCCGGCGACGCGGTCTTCGGTGTCGTGCTGAAGCCGTTCCTGGGCGCCGGGTCGCTGGCCCAGTACGTCACCGTGCCCGCCGGACACGGAGTCGCCCGCATCCCCGCGGGCCTGAAGGTGGAGGACGCGGGCGCGCTGGGCGTGGCCGGGGCCACTGCACTGGTGAGCCTGGACGCGGTGGCCCTGGCCGAGGGCGAGACGCTGCTGATCTCCGGGGCTTCCGGCGGGGTGGGTTCCCTGGCGGTGCAGCTCGCCGCCGCCCGTGGCGCGAAGGTGATCGCGACCGCCCGCCCCGGTGCGCAGACCGACTTCGTCACCGGCCTGACCGGCGCGGAGGTGCACGTCGTCGACTTCACCGGTGACCTGGAGGGGCAGGTCCGCGCGATCGCTCCGGAGGGGGTGGACGCGGTGCTGCACCTGGCGGGCGACGGCGCCCAGCTGGCCGCTCTGCTGCGGCCGGGCGGTCAGCTCGCCTCGACCACCGGCTTGACCCAGGACGCCGTCAAGGGAGCCGTCAAGGGGCAGGACGTCACCGTCCACACGATCATGGCCACCCCGGACGCCCAGAAACTGACCTCCCTGGCCGAGCAGGTCGTCTCCGGCGCACTGCGTGTGCCGGTCACCGCCACCTACCCGCTGGAGCGGGCCACGGAGGCGTTCGCCGCCTTCGGCGCCGGCACCCCGGGCAAGATCGCCATCGCCTGCTCCTGACCCACGTCCATTCCTGACTCACATCCAACGAAAGAGATACGACTGTGCCCACCATTGCCATCGTCGGCGCCGGCCCCGGTATGGGCCTGGCCATCGCCCGCACCTTCGGCAGCCGCGGCTTCGACATCGCCCTGATCGCCCGTACCAAGGAGAAGCTGCAGACGCTGGTCGACCAGCTCGGCCAGGAAGGCATCACGGCCGCGGCGTTCCCCGCCGACGTCCTGGACCGCGCCTCGCTCACCGACGCCCTGGAGGCGGCCAAGGATCGCTTCGGCGGCATCGACGTACTGGAGTACTCCCCGGCTCCGCACACGCCGGTGCCCGGTTTCACCCTGGTCGCCCCCTCAGAGGCGACGGTGGACAACCTGCAGCCGCAGGTCGAGTACACCTTCTACGGTGCTGTCGCCGCCGCCCGCGCGGTGCTGCCCGCGATGCGCGAGGCCGGCGCGGGCACCCTGCTGTTCACCACCGGCGGCGGCTCGGTGGACCCCAATCCCATGATGGGCAACGTCAACGCGGCCGCCGCAGCCCTGCGCAACTGGGTCATCAACTTGAACAAGGAACTGGCCGACAGCGGTGTGTACGCCGGCCACGTGGCGATCAACGTGTGGATCGGCGGAGGCGGCCCGGAGGGCATCCCGACGGCCACGCCCGAGCAGATCGCCCCCGTCTACTGGGACCTGTACGAAAACCGTGACCGCTCCGAGGCCGTCTTCAACGCCTGACCGGCCGGCCCACCCCGCTCCAGGGAGGGGGCGCATCCGCTCCCTCCCCACCCCGTCCCCCTCCCCATAAGGAATCCGTACGTGAACGTCTTCTTGTGGATCGTGCAAGCCGTGCTGGCCGCCATGTTCGCCATGGCCGGCGTCATGAAGTCCACCCAACCCAAGGACAAGCTGGTCGGCCAACTGCCCTGGACGGCCGACTTCTCCCAGGCCACCGTCCGCTTCATCGGCATCGTCGAGTTCGCGGCCGCCCTCGGACTGATCCTTCCCGCTGCGACTGACATCGCCCCCGTGCTGACCCCGCTGGCCGCGACCGGCCTGGTCGTGGTGATGGTGCTGGCCGCGATCACCCACGCCCGCCGCAAGGAACCCGGCGCGATCGCCTTCAACGCCGTCCTGCTGATCCTGGCCGCCCTGGTGGCCTGGGGCCGCTTCGGCCCGTACAACTTCTGACCTCTCCTCCTGGCCTCTCCTTCTGACCTCTCTTTCCGATCCATTCCTTCTTCAGATCCCTTTGATCCCTTCCTTCTGACTGCCACCGCGAGGAACCACCCCAGATGCGTGTCACCGTCTTCGGCGCGACCGGCGGTATCGGCCGCCTTGTCGTCCAGCAGCTCCTGGACGAGGGCCACCAGGTCACCGCCCTGGTCCGCACCCCGGCCAAGCTCGCCGTCACCCACTCCCATCTCACCGTCTTCAACGGCCAGTTGTCCGACCGCGATGCCGTCGAGCAGGCCGTCAGTGGCGCCGACGCGGTGATCAGCGCGCTCGGCCCCTCCCTGAAACGGTCCACGACCGGCACCGCGGTGACCGACGGAACCCGCACCATCGTGCAGGCCATGGAGGCGCAGAAGGTCACCCGCTTCATCGGCCTGGCCACGCCCTCACTGGCCGACCCGCAGGACAGGCCGCACTGGAAGCTCAAGGTGCTGCCCGTCGTGGCCGGGCTGATGTTCCCCAACGCGCTGGCCGAGTTGAAGGGCATGACCGAGGCCGTCACCGGCTCCGGTCTCGACTACACCATCGCCCGCATCACCAACCCCACCGACAAGCCCGCCACCGGCCGCATCCGCTCCGGGTTCCTCGGCCACGACAAGGTCGGCTCCGCCATGAGCCGCGCCGACATCGCCGCCTTCCTCGTCGCGCAGCTCACCGACGACCACTACCGGCGAGCCATGCCCGCCATCAGCAACTGAAGCCAGGAACTCGCCATGACCTTCGAACTCGGCGTCTACTCCTTCGGCAACACCCCGCGCCTGCCCGACGGCAGCCGCGGCCCCACCGCACAGGCCATCCGCGATGTACTGGAGGCCATCAAACTCGCCGACGAAGTGGGACTGGACTTCTTCGGGGTCGGCGAGCACCACATGCGGGCGATGCCGCTGTCCTCGCCCACCTCCGTGATCAACGCCGCCGCGGCCGCCACGCACCGGATCAAGCTCAGCACCACGGTCACCGTCCTGTCGACCGACGACCCGGTTCGGGTGTTCCAGCAGCTCGCGACCGCCGCGTCCCTCGCTCCCGGACGCATCGAGCTGGTCGCCGGACGCGGATCGTCGACGATCACGTTCCCGCTGTTCGACCACGACGAGCACGACTACGACATGCTGTACGCCTCCAAGCTCGGCCTGTTGATGGCCGTCAACGCCGACGAGAACATCACCTGGCGCGGCCCCCACCGCAGACGGCCGCTGGAGGATGTCACCGTCTTCCCGCGCCCCGAGGAGCCGCTGAAGATCTGGCTGGGCACCGGCGGTAGCCCGGAATCGGTGTACCGCGCCGTCGAGTTGGGGCTGCCGCTGTTCCTCGGCGTCCTCGGCGGCACCCCCGAGCACTGGGCGCGCTACGGGCACGCCTACCGGGCCGCCTGGGCCGAGGCCGGTCACCCCGCCGAGCGAGCCGATATCGCGGTCTCCATGCACGGGTTCGTCGCCGAGTCCGGCACCCAGGCCCGGTCGACCTACCTGGAGTACGAGCACCGCATGATGGCCGAGGGCATGGCCGAACTGGGCCGCCCCGCCCCGTCACGCGCCGGCCGCGCCGCGAACTACGGCCCCGACGGCATGGTCTTCGTCGGCAGCCCCGACGAGATCGCCGACCGCATCCTCCACCTGCACGGGCTGCTCGGTCACACCCGCCAGATCCTTCAGATGGACGTCGGCGGCATGCCACAACGCGACTTCCTGCGCGCCATCGAACTCCTCGGCACGAAAGTGCTCCCTCAGCTCCGCGCCGTCCACTGAACCCCCGGTCAAGGAGCCGATTCTGGCTTACGCCTGGATGAGCTGTCGTGCCATGAGTTGTTCCACGCTCGCCTGCAGATCGGCCGGGGCGGTGTCATGACCGGTCAGGTGCCTGAGCAGCGCCTGCTGGAACAGTCCGTCGAAGAGTGCGTACGCAACCGCTGGGGACACCTCGACGGGTGAACCAGCGAGTTCCGCGTAGTGACTGACGACGCGCCAGATCATCTGTTCCAGGCTGTGGTCGATCTCGAGGACATCGTCGCGGAACGACTCCTCGAACAGGGCCTGGTTCCGGAGGTCGTACCAGAGCCGGTGCATCGTCGCGTCCTCGCGCAACGTGCCGGCCATCGCCGCGCCGAAGCCGTGCTTGAGTTCCTCGGCCGAGCCGGCGGTGATGACGATCTGGTCGTAGCGGGTGACGCACTCCGCCTTGTACTGCCGTACGCAGTAGGTGATCAGTTCCACTTTGTCGCGGAAGTAGTAGTGCAGGACGCCATGGGAGAACTCGGAGTTCTGTGCGATCTCGCGCAGACTCGTACGGGCGTAGCCGAGTTCGGACAGGGTCCGCAGCGCGGACGCGGCCAGCTGTGCCCGCCGTTCGCCGAACTTGTCGACCTGCCGCCGGGAGATCCGGTCCTGCTTCTTGCCCGCGACCTGAGTCACAGCGCGTCTCCCCGCCTCCGTCGGTTTTTCCAACTGCCCGCACTGTACGGACCCCACCAGGTTATCGCGGCAGTGACCGACTCCCGGCAGAAATCTTGACAGTCGTCCAAAGAAGTCTTGACGACTGTCAAGAAGTCTTGGACTCTGAGGTGCGCCCCACGCTCCGGGCCAGCGGCCAGGCCGCCGGGCTCCGGCCTGCGGCTGAGCGCGCGGCGCGTCACGTAGCGCAGTCATCTCAATGAGGAGATGTTCCATGAGTGTGTACGACCTGACCGGACGTAAGGCCCTGGTGACGGGTGGTGCCCGTGGACTGGGTGCCGGAATGGCCGAGGCGCTTGCCCGGGCCGGCGCCGCCGTCGTCATCGGCGACATCCAGGAGGAGTTGGGCAAGGCGACGGCGGACGCGCTGGGGGAGTCCGGCGCCACCGCAGGGTTCGTCCAGCTCGACGTGACCGAGGACGCGAGCTGGGAGTCGGCCGTCTCACAGACGATCGCCGAGCTCGGCGGCCTGGACATCGTCGTCAACAACGCCGGAGTCGAGATCTCCGGTCTGGTCGTAGACCTCGACCCGGCCGAGGTGCGCCGGATGCTGGAAGTGAACGTCCTCGGGACGGCGCTCGGCGTCAAGCACGCGTTCCGCGCGATGCAGCCCGGCGGCCCGGCCGGCAGCGGCGGTGCGGTCGTCAACATCTCATCGGTCGCGGCCACCATCCCGTTCCCCGGCATCGCGGGCTACGCCGCGACGAAGTCGGCGGTCGACCGGCTCACCCGGGTGGCCGCGTTGGAGTCCGGAAAGCTCGGCTACGGAGTACGCGTCAACTGCGTCTACCCCGGACTGGTTCCGACCGACATGGGCGCCAAGCTGGCGGCCGACATGGTGACCCTCGGCCTCTGGCCCAGCGCGGAGGCGGCCGTCGGCGACGTCATCGGCCTCACCCCGCTCGGCCGGCTCGGCGAGGTCGCCGACATGGCCGACGCGGTGGTCTTCCTCGCCTCCGACGGCGCCCGCTTCATCACCGGCGCCGGCCTGCCGGTCGACGGCGGCATGGGCATGTGACGGGCCCCTCGGCCCCTCTGGCTCCTCCCTCCCTCCTCCGAAAGTCCGAAAGGACGCATGACCATGAGCAGTGACAAGCCCGTCGTCGTCTACGGCGCCTCCGGCTACACCGGCCGTCTCGTCTGCGAGTACCTCCGCGAGTACAACGTCCCCTTCATAGCCGCCGGACGCGACAAGGCGCGTATCCAGGAAGTCCTCGACAAGGTCCCCGGCATCGACACCGTGGACCACGAGGTCGTCGAGGTCGAGCACGCGGTGGGACCGCTGACCGAGCTCTTCCGCGGCGCCAAGGTCGTCAGCAACATGGTCGGCCCGTTCATCCAGTACGGGCCGGAGGTCGTGGAGGCGAGCCTCGCGGCCGGCTGCCACTACCTCGACACCACCGGCGAGCAGGACTGGGTCCTCGACGCCCAGGCGCGGTGGGGCGACCGGTACGCCGAGAAAGGCCTCCTGCTCTCTCCCGGCGTCGCGCAGATGTACACCACCGGCGAGATCGCGGCCGACATCTGCCTGGAGACCCCCGGCCTGGACACCCTCGACATCCTGGTGCTGTGGAAGGGATTCCCGACGTACGCATCCACGCAGACGATCTTCACCATCCTGAAGGCCGACTGGCATTACCTGGAGGAGAACCAGTACAAGAAGTGGGATCCGCTCACCGCCGTCGAAGTCGCCGTCCCCGGACAGCACGAAACGGCGCTGGTCCTGCCGTGGGGCGGCACCAGCCACCCCGTGTGGTTCAAGAACGATCCGAGGGTGGCGACCTGCAGAGTGCTCGGCGGGGTCACGGACCGCGCCGTCATGCAGGGCGTCGCCGACACGGTGAAGTTGGTCGAGTCGCAGATCAAGACCCTGCCGGCCGACCAGCAGGACGCCGCCCTCGCCGAGGTGGCCGCCTCCGTCCAGGCCGGTATGCCGCCCCGGGAGAACCCCCGGATCAACACCTCGGTGGACTCCGTCCACGCCTCGGGCCCGCTGGGCCGCGCCCATTGCGTGATCTACGGCAACAGCAACTACAAGCAGACCGGGCTGCTCCAGGCCTACGCCGCGTACTCACTGATCCAGCAGCCGCCCCGCCGCGTCGGCCTGGCCTCGGCCTGCCAGGCCTTCGGCCATCGCGAACTGCTCGGCGTACTCAAGAGTTTCGGGCTCGTCCTCGACCCGGTACTCACCGTCCACAGCTGAAGCCCACCGTCAACAGCTGAAAGGTGCCGCCGTGCGTCTGACCGACTACCTCGACAAGGGCGCCTCCCTGGGCCCCGGAGCGCCCTGCCTCACCACCGGGGACCACACCCGCACCTATGGCGAGGTCCAGGAACTGTCCTGGCGGGTGGCCCGAGCCCTGGACCGGTCAGGCGTACGGCCGGGGGACAAGGTGGCGATCCTGTCCGCCAACGATCCCACCGCGTTTTCCTGCGTCTTCGGCATCTCCCGGGCGGGCGCCGTGTGGTGCCCGGTCAACCCCCGCAACGAAGCCGCCGAGAACCGCGACCTGCTGGACCTCTTCGACTGCACCTGTCTGATCTTCCAGCAGGCATACACCGATCTGATCGCGAAGATCCTGCCCGACCTGCCGAAGCTGACCACGCTGATCTGCCTCGACGGAACAGCCGGAACAGTCGGAACAGCCGGAACAGTCGGAACAGACGGAACAGACGGAACACGCGGAACGAACGGATCCCCGGACCTGGGCATGCCCTTCGCGGACTGGCTGGACGGGGTGCCCGCCGAGCCGTGGGAGGCCTCGCCGGCCGACGACACCGTCATGCTCGTCGGTACCGGCGGCACGACGGGCAGCCCCAAGGGCGTCATGCTCACCGACCGGAACATCGAGACGATGTCGGCGCTGACCCTGATGAGCTACCCCTTCGGCACCCGCCCGGTCTACCTGGCGTTGGCCCCGCTGACCCACGCGGCCGGGGTGCTGTGCTTCCCCGTCATGACCCTCGGCGGCGAGATCGTCATCATGCCCGCCCCTGACCTCACCGACTTCCTCGCGCAGGTCGAACGCCACCGCGTCACCCACACGTTCCTGCCGCCCACCCTGATCTACATGCTCCTGGGCCACCCCGCCCTGGCATCAACCGACCTGACGTCGCTGCGGTGCCTCTGGTACGGCGCGGCTCCCATGTCGGCGGCTCGGCTGGAGGAGGCCATCGACCGGATCGGCCCGGTGATGGCACAGCTCTTCGGCCAGTCCGAGGCGCCGATGATGATCTCCACGATGGCGCCCGCGGACCACTTCCACGCCGACGGCTCGCTCGCCGTCGAGCGCTTCACCTCCGCCGGGCGCCCCGCGCCGCTGGTGACCGTGGCCATCATGGACAGCGAGGGCCGGCTGCTGCCGCCCGGCGAGCGCGGGGAGATCGTGGTGCGCGGCTCCCTGGTGATGGCCGGCTACTACAAGAACCCGACGGCCACCGAGGAGGCCTCCCGGCACGGCTGGCACCACACCGGGGACATCGGCTACCTCGACGCCGACAACTACCTCTTCATCGTCGACCGCGCGAAGGACATGATCATCAGTGGCGGTTTCAACGTCTACTCCGCCGAAGTCGAACAGGCGGTGATGGAGCACCCGGCCGTCCAGGACTGCGCGGTCGTGGGACTGCCGGACGACAAGTGGGGCGAGCGGGTGACGGCGGTCGTGCAGCTCCACCCTGATCAGAGCGTCACCGACGATGACGTACGCGCCTTTGTGAGGGCTCGCATCGGCGGCGTCAAGGCCCCCAAACAGGTCGAGGTGTGGCCGGACCTCCCCCGGTCGAAGGTCGGCAAGGTCCTCAAGAGCGAGGTCAGATCCCGTCTGCTGCACGGGAGTTCGCATGGTTGACAAGGTGCGGGTGGCCGGGGTCGGCATGATCCCGCGGGGTGGTCAGCACGGTGGAGTCGAAGCCCCCACCGGGGAGTACTCCAGGACGTCGATACGGCCGAACTGCGCGGCGGCGTCCTTGAGGGGTGAGGGCGTCGCGGTCGAGAACGTCCGCAGGGAACGCGGCGGCGGTGATGCGCTCGGCGGCGAAGCGCCGGAAGCGGTAGCGGGCACAGCTAAGACGCCTCCGTCCGAGCTGATGCGGCTCTCGGCGAGCAATTGCTCGGCAACTGATTGGTAACTTGTCGATATGGAACGGCCGGAAACACGCGAGCTCGAGTACTTCGTCGCGGTCGCCGAGGAGCTGCACTTCGGGCGGGCCGCGGAACGGCTCGGGATCGCGCAGCCGCCGTTGTCCAGGGCGATCGGCAGGCTGGAACGCCGGATGGGCGTTCAATTGCTCACGCGCACCAGCCGTCGTGTCCGTCTCACCGCGGCCGGTGCGGTTTTCCTGGCCGAAAGCCGGAAGGCGTTGACCGCGGTGGACGTCGCCGTGTCGCGCGCCCAACGAAGCGGCCGCTCGCACCGGCTGGTGGTAGCCGCGCGGCAGGGCACGGGGTCCGGGCTGCTGGCCAGGGTGGTGCGCGCCTACCGCCGCCTGCCCGGTGCGGCCGAGGTCCGGGTCGTGTTCAGCCGGGACCAGGTCGGTCTGCTGCGCAACGGCGCGGCGGACATCGCGTTGATGTGCGGCCACGTCCGTCGTGACGGACTGGAATTCTCCGAGCTCGCCGAGACGCCGACAGTCGCGTTGCTGCCGCTGGAC
This sequence comes from Streptomyces scabichelini, assembly GCF_011045015.1. GTDB lineage: Bacteria > Actinomycetota > Actinomycetes > Streptomycetales > Streptomycetaceae > Streptomyces > Streptomyces scabichelini. The sequence continues at coordinate 50,333 of NZ_JAAKZY010000040.1, forward strand.
CATTCCCTCGCGGCGAAACCGGCTGTTTCGGTCGCCGATGTCGTGCAGGACGAGCTTTTCCGGCCGCTGTGGCCGGAGGACGCGCCGGCGATCGCGCTCGACGAGATCATCGAGAAGGTCGCGATGGGCGAACTGATCGTGACGGTGGGGGCGAGCGCGACCGACCGGATCGGATCCGCCGTCGTGGCAGTTCCCGTTGTCGATGCGCCGCCGACACAGGTGGTGCTGACCTGGGGGAAGGACATCCCGGCCGCGACGCGTGACGCGTTCGTGCGTACCGCCGAGAGTGTGGCGGCCGGGATGTGGGCTCCTCAGCCGAAGGGGCCCAGCTGGGTGGCGCCACCGTCGACGACCAGCTCGAAGCCCGTGATGTAGCTGCTCTGCTCCGACGCGAGGAACAGGATGGCGTCGGCCTGTTCCTCCGGCCGCCCCCACCGGCCGAGCGGGACCTGCGACGAGAGGTTCGCCATGAACTCGCGCCTGGTGTCGTCATCGGCTCCGCTCCCGATGCCGGGAGTGTCCGTGGTGCCAGGTGCCACCGTGTTGACCCGGATATTCCGCCCCTTGAGCTCGCTCGCCCATCCTCGGGCGAACGAGCGGACCGCGGCCTTCGACGCGCCGTAGACGCTGTACCCCGGCGTCGAGGTGCTTCCCGACACGGAGCCGACCAGCACGATCGACGCGCCGTCGTTGAGCAGTGGAAGGGCCTTCTGGACGGTCTTCAGCGTGCCTTTGACGTTGATGTCGAAGATCTTGTCGAAGAGCTCGTCGGTGATGTCTTCGAGCATCGCGACTCCGGCGGTCCCGACATTCGTGACCAGCACGTCGATCCGTCGGCCGTCGCCCCGCACGGTGTCGTACAGCCGGTCGAGGTCCGCGGGGTCCGACACGTCGCCCTGGACGGCGATCGCGCCCACCTTCGCCGCGGCGGCTTCCAGTTCCTGCTGCCTGCGGCCGGTCACGTAGACCACCGCGCCCTCTTCGATGAATCGCTGCGCCGTGGCGAGTCCGATACCCGAACTGCCGCCGGTGATGACCGCGACCTTGTTGCTGAGCTTGTTCATGACGTCGAGTCCAACACCGCTCACCTGCGGGAACAATGACGGTTCCGGTATCACAGCTGTACCCGGCGGGTATCGGTGACCGTCGATCCGACGCCGACGCCGACGTTGGGTCGGCGAACCATCGGCGAGCATTAATAATGATTTATTCTTGACGTGGCTGAAACCTGCTGCTCATACTCGGAGGACTCATCGCAGTGTCCTGATCTCCACTGTTTGCGGTGACGACTCGTCAGGCTGGAGTGTTGCCATGAGGTTGGCCAGACATCGGGCGCGTAAGGCCGTCATAGGGGTTCTCGCCCTGGTCCTGACAGGACTCGCCGTGTCCGGATGCGGTGGCCGCGTGGGTGAGGGCGGGCGAGTGGGGCTGGTCTACATGGACGCCCAGGGCTACTACGCAGGTGTACGCAAAGGCATGCTGGACTCCTCGCGGAAGCTGGGCGAGGACGTGCAGATCCTCGAAATCAACGCTCAGGGCGATGCCTCGAAGGAGAGCAGGTTCGTCGACACGGTGAGCTCGGCGGGTGTGAAGGCGCTGGTCATGTCCCCGGTTTCCACCACTGCCTCGATCCCCGCGGTCAAGCTCGCCCACGACAGCGGCGTCAAGGTGATCTGCTACAACACCTGCCTCACCGACGAGGCGACCCGCAAGTACGTCAGCGCCTGGATCCTGGGCGACCCGGTCAAGTTCGGGGAGCTGGCCGGGGCGAAGGCCGCGGAGTACTTCGTCTCTCGCCGCATCACCGCCCCGCGGATCGGCGTCATCAACTGCGAAACGGTCGAGGTCTGCCGACAGCGCCGGGCCGGCTTCGAGAAGGCGCTGTTCGCCCGGCTCCCCGAGGCCCGCATCGTCGCCAACCAGCAGGGCACGACCATCGACTCCGCGGTCCAGGTCGCCGAACGGGTGCTGACCGCGCACCGCGGCCTCGACGCCTTCTACGGCGAGTCCGGCGGCGCGACGATGGGGGCCGTCAAAGCAGTCCGCCAGCGCGGCCTCATCGGCAAGACGGTGGTCTTCGGCAGCGACATGACCACCGACCTGGCCCGGGAACTGGTCGACAACCGGATCCTGAAGGCCGATGTCGACATCTCCGGGCAGGGTGTGGGCAAGCTGGCCGCCCACACGACGGCAAAGGTGGTCGGCGGCGAGAAACTCGGCTCCCAGATCGTCGCGGCGCCGGTCGAGCTGTACTCCACCCCCGGCCAGGCACGGAAGTGGCTCGCCACGCACCCCGACGGCCTGCCGTAACCGGCACGCAGGCCATGGTCGGCAGCGCGCCGAAATCAGCGCCGGTCAGCGCCGGGACCAGGGCCGAATCCCTTTCCCCACCGCACCCGTGGAGACCCCATGACGTCATCGGACCCTGCGCCGGGCCGCCCGGCCGGGCCCCCGGTAGCGACCGCGACCGGGCTGTGCAAGCAATACCCCGGCGTCCGCGCCCTCGACTCCGTCGACTTCACCATCCACAGTGGCGAGGTACGGGCCCTCCTCGGCCGTAACGGCGCCGGCAAGTCCACCCTCATCCGCCTGCTGTCCGGCGTCGAGACGCCCGACGCCGGTCAAGTGGTCATCGGCGGAGCGCCGTTGGGCGACGGCGGAGTACGCCGCGCGGCCGAACTCGGCGTGGCCACGGTGTACCAGGAACTCAGCCTGGTCCCCGAAATGACCGTGGCCGAGAACCTCTTCCTCAACGAGTGGCCCAAGCGCGGCGCTGCCGGGATCGACTATCCGCGCATGCGACACGAGTCTGCCGAGGTACTCGGCGAACTGGAGGTCGCCGTCGATCCCGGTGCGCTGGTGGGCACACTGCCGTTGGCGGAGCAACAACTGATCGAGATCGCCCGTGCGGTGCGCCGCCGCCCCCGGCTGCTCGTCCTGGACGAACCCACCAGTGCGCTGGCGACCGAGGAGGCCCACACCGTGTTGTCGGCCGTGCGCAGGATCGCCGACTCGGGTGTGGCCGTCATCTACGTCAGCCACCGGCTGGACGAGATCCGCCAGGTCGCCGGGAGCGTCACCGTGGTGCGGGACGGACGGCTCATCGACACCGTCGACGTGCGCGATGCGACGACGGCGCAGATCGTCGCCCTGATGCTGGGCACCACCGTCAGGGAGGCCGCAGCCCTGGAACCCCGGACCGTGGACCGGGCCCGCACCCCGCTGCTGTCCGTACGGGGGCTGAAACTGCCGCCGAAGCTGCACGGGGTGGACCTCGACCTCTACGCCGGCGAAGTGCTCGGCATCGGCGGCCTGCTCGGCTCCGGGCGCAGCGAACTGCTGCGCGCCATCGCCGGGTTCGAGCCCCGGGCGGAGCGGGTGATCGAGGTGGACGGGGTCCGAGTCGCCCGGCCCACTGCCGCGGCGATGAAGAAGCTCGGCCTCGGCATGACCCCGGAGGACCGCAAGGGCGCGGGCATCGTCCCGATGCTGGGCGTGGGCGAGAACATGACGATGTCGTGGTTCGGCGGTGTCAGCCGGCGCGGCAGCATCGCACCCGCCCTGGCCGAGCGCGCCGGACGGGACCTGGTGGAGCGGCTGTCGGTGAAGACACCCCGGCTCTCCACGCCGATCGTCAACCTCAGTGGCGGCAACCAGCAAAAAGCCGTGATCGGCCGGTGGCTGCATGCCCGCAGTCGCATCCTCCTGCTCGACGAGCCGACCCGCGGCGTCGACGTCGAGGCGAAGCAGCAGATCTATCGGCTGGTCCGCGAACTGGCCGGCAACGGGGCAGCCGTGGTCTTCGTCTCCGGCGAGCTGGAGGAGCTGCCCCTGGTGTGCGACCGGGTGGTGACGCTGCAACAGGGCCGGACAACACGCGAGTTCACCGCCCCCGACATCACCCTGGACAACCTCATGGCCGCCACCATGGCAGTGGAAGTGTGAGGCACCCATGTCTTCTTCGACGACTCTGACTCACAAGCCCGGCGGGTCCTCCGCGACAGGCGCCGCGACCTCCCGGCACCTGCTCCATCTCAACGAGCTGGGGCTGCTCGCCGCCATCGTCGTGCTGTACACAGCGTTGAGCGCCAGTGCCGCTGGGTTCCTCGACACCGAGAACCAGCTGGGTATCCTCCGCGACGCCGCGAGCGTGGGCATTCCCGCGCTCGGAGTGACCCTGGTGATCATCGCCGGAGAGATCGACATCAGCATCGGTCCGGCCGTGGCGTTCGCGTCGGTCATCTTTGCCAAGGGTGCGTCGGACTGGCACCTGGGCATCGCCGGAGCCCTGGTCCTCACACTGGCTGCGGGCCTCGTGTGGGGCGCCTTCGCCGGGTGGCTGCGGGCCCGGTTCGCGGTCCCCTCCTTCATCGCCACGCTCGGGTTGTGGAGCGCGCTCGGCGGCCTCGCTCTGTACGCGACGGACGCGCTGCCCATCCCGCTGCCCGCCTCCTCCTTCGTCGACAGCCTCGGTGGCAAGGTCCTGGGAGTGCCCACTCCGGCGGTCGTCTTCGTCGTGCTCTTCTTCGTCTTCTGGTACATAGCCCGCCGCACCGCCTACGGTCGCTCCGTCTACGCCACCGGCGGCAACGCCGCGGCCGCTCAACTGGCCGGCATCCCGATCCAGCGCATCAGGGTCATGCTGTTCGCCACAACCGGCGTGCTGGCCGCGCTGACCGGCATCCTTCTGGCCGCCCGGCTGGGTTCGGGAAACGGCGGCGCCGCCGCCGGGCTGGAGTTCGACGTGATCGCCGCAGTCGTCATCGGCGGCACGGCCCTGGCGGGCGGGCGGGGGAGCCTGATCGGGACGATGCTCGGCGTCATCTTCATCAGCGTGATCGCCAACGGCCTGGTCCTGCTGGGCGTCAACCCCTTCCTGCAGAACGTCGTACGCGGCGCGATCATCGTCGCCGCGGTCCTCGCCAACGTGATCATCAGCAGGCGGGGGAACGCCACGCGCGTGTCATGAACACCCCTCCGTTCTCCCGTACTTCCGCCCCACTCTCAGGGATCTCCATGAGTAACGCAGCCTCACCGTCTCTGCCCGCCAAGATGCGCGGCGTCTATCTCCCCGGGGACAGCACCGCCTCGGTGCGCTCCGTCGCGGTGCCGGAGCCCGGCCCGGGGCAGGTCCTGCTACGGGTCGGCGCGGCCGGCATCTGTGGCAGCGACATCGGCTACATCTACCGGGAGCACAAGACGCACCGGGGTGTCGAGGGACCCGCCTACCGCGGTGTGATCGCCAGTCATGAACCGTCGGGCACCGTGGTGGCCACCGGACCCGGAGTGCGCGCGTTCGGTGTCGGCGACCGGGTGGTGGTGTACCACATCGCCGGGTGCGGCCGGTGCGACGTCTGCCGTCGCGGTTACTTCATCAACTGCGCCTCCCCGGAGCGGGCCGCCTACGGCTGGCAGCGCGACGGCGCCGCCGCCGACTACCTCGTCGCCGACGAATCGACACTGATCCCGCTGCCCGATGAGCTGAGCTTCGTCGACGGCGCGCTGATCGCCTGCGGCTTCGGCACCGCCTACGAGGGGATCCGCCGGACAGCCGTCAGTGGCGACGACGACCTGCTGGTAGTGGGCCTAGGGCCGGTCGGACTGGCCGCCGGCATGATCGGTCGCGGCCGCGGCGCCCGACGCGTCATCGGGGTGGAGCTGTCCGAGGAACGGCGTGCGTGGGCCGACAGCCTCGGAGTGTTCGACGCCACCGTTCCGCCCGAGGAGACCGGCCCGGTCGTCGCGGAGCTGACAGGCGGCCGGGGCACGAGTACCGCGATCGACTGCTCGGGAAGCCGCCAGGGGCGTTCCACAGCCATCGAGCACATCGCCGAGTGGGGCCGGCTGTCGCTGGTGGGAGAAGGCGGCACGCTGGAGACCGAGGTGTCGGATTCGTTGCTGCACAAGCAGGTGACGATCTACGCGTCCTGGGTGACCTCTCTGCCCGCGATGTCGGAACTGGCCCGCAGCCTGGTGCGTTGGGGGATGCGACCGGAGAGCGTGGTCAGCGACCGGTTCGCCCTCTCCGATGCGGACACCGCTTTCCGGCTCGCGGCCGGGGCAGGCCGCGGCAAGGTCGTCCTGGTGCCGGATCTCGATGACTGAGCGGACGAACGACCAGGCGCAGGCGTTGAGCGGGGACGGGGTCGAGGTGGTCCGCAGCCCGGTCGGCCCCTACGAACTGGTCCGCCTCGACGCGGGAGCGCTGCAGCTCACCGCCGTGTCGGCGCTCGGCGGCCGACTCCTGTCGTTGACGCTGCACGGCCGTGAATTCCTGTACCGCAACGCGCGGTTGCTGGACGACGGCCTGAGCCCGCGCCCCGGCGTCCGGCCGGTCCCGCAGGACGGCCCGATGTCGGCCTGGCTGAACTGGGGCGGCGACAAGACCTGGCCCGCACCGCAGGGCTGGGACGGTTCCGGGCAGTGGGCGGGCCCGCCGGACCCGGTCCTGGACTCAGGACCGTACGGGCTGCGGCTCACCGTCCAGGGGCGAACAGCCCAGGCGGTCATGACCAGCGGCGTCGAACCGCGGACGGGTCTGCGCATCGAGCGCCGCGTCCAGGTCACTGCGGGACGGACGGCCTTCACGCTCGAGAACACCTTGACCAACGAGTCGGACCGGCCCCGCCGTTGGGCGGTGTGGAATGTGACCCAGCTGGCCGGCACGGCTCCGGGGTCCTACCCCGCGGGCGGTGTCTACGTGGGAACCGCAGGTTCCGGACGCCCGGAGACGGTCGGCCTGATCGCGGGCACCGGCCGCCCGCACGTGCACCGCACCGGCCGTGGTGTGCTGCACGTCCCGCACCAGGACGTGGTCGGCAAGGTGGGCTTCCCTGACGCCGCCGGGTGGCTTGCACACGTCGCTCCGCAGGGCACACTGACGCAGCGCTTCGAGGTTTCCCCTGCGGCCCGTTACCCCGACGCCGACTCGCGCGTCGAAGTGTGGCTGGAGCATCCGCTGGACGCGCCCCTGGAGCACTTGGGGGGCCTGCATCCCCTGGACCGGGTCGTGGAGTGCGAGGCGTTGGGCCCCCTCCAGGAGCTTGCTCCCGGGCAGTCGACGCGGCTGACCCTGGAGATCGGCGTGGGCGCCACCGCAGGCCCGGTCGAGGCGGTGACCTCCTGGGGCTTCTGGTCACGGCTCCCTCGGCTGGAGGACGGGCGGCTGGTCGGGGTGTTCGTACCCTTCCGCGACGGGATCCTGACGGTACGTCAGCCCCAGGAAGGCGACCGGCCGATGCAGTGCGGAACGCTGGTCGCGGGGGAGGCTTGTGCGTTCGATATCGGGCCGGGCCGACTTGCGGCGGCCGGGGCGGGCGCGATGTTCGTCGCCTCGGCGCCGGACGGCTCGGATACGACGACGGTTTCGCCCGGCCCGGGCTCAGGGACGCGCGAGAGCCGGTGAGTCGCCGCGCGTACGACGAACCGGACAAGGTCCGGCCGGCCACGAGTTCTCGTCCGTGCCCGGCACGAAGGCGCAGCCTCGCGCGCCGCAACACGCAACGCGGGCAGAGCAGTTGGGAATGTGTTCGGTGTGTCGTCCAGCCAGGGATGACGCAAGCGGCACGCTTCCCACGCCACAGCAACTGTCGCCGCTCGGCGGCGGGCGTCAGCGCCCTGTGCCGCTGTCGATCTGCTCGCGCAGTGAGCGGGCCCTCCTGTCTATTAGAACGCCAGGGCGTGGCATGCTTCGTCCGAGGGAAGCGCGACGTATCCCGATTGCCCGCAGGTCTGCCTGCACAGTCTTGAAGACATGACTGAGTGGGGGATCACGCCGGCCCGCAGGGGACTGACGCGAGTGAGCGTCGTCGCCGTTGTCGTGCTGGGCTCGGTTGCACTGACGAGTGGTGCGGCGCGGGCGGAAACGGCCGACACGGACAACCCGCCGCCCCACGGTGTACGTGTCGAAGTGACGGCGGGGCCCGCGCCTGGATGCCGTCGGATCGTCGTCGACACCGAGGGCAGTCACTCCCTCGTGACCGTGGGATGTGACGCCTGCCCGCACTCGCACGTGGCCGTGACAGCGCGCACAGCGCCCCATCCGCAGTTGGGTCTCGTATGGAAGCGAACGTGCGAGTGCGGGCAGGCGTCACATCCCACGGTCACGAGGGAGTGAC